>JBBKWW010000080.1:0-16016 GCA_037969155.1 Moraxellaceae bacterium | reverse complement strand
ACATGCAAGGGTGTGCCGCTAGTGGTGCGCCCGCCTTGTAGTAATTCAGGACAGTAGCCATAGATCACATGCGCGGGAACCAGCTGATTGGTCACGCGAATAAACTCCGACACGCACCAATCATACTCACCAACTTGGGTCAGCAATCTACGCATCGGGGGATCCGTTAGCCCTTCCATCGGAGCAAGAATTAGGCGCATCGGCAGGCAATATTCACAAATGAAGCAGGCGTTATACGCTGTTTGGGCGAGTTTTTCGAGTGTTGCTTGGCATCTATTTGGGTGGATGATCTAAGACTTCGTAAGATCCAAACACGTCTTGCACCAAGCGCGTATCGGGTAACACATAAACGATGCCATGTGTGCCAGCAAACGTTGGGCTGATGATGGTGTTATAAAACTTGACCGGCACATTAATACAGCCATATGAGATTCGATGCTCTGAAGGATTGTTCGACTGTAATCGTTGCAGACGACGTTCTTTAGCCGATGAAGTCACCACTCGATGCAATGAAATCGCCCCGTTATAATCGACCCACAAAATTTCTTTACCCCCCAGATTATGGCCCAAAGCCACAACGAAGCGACCAGCAGGTGTGGTACGTTGTTCTGGCCTGATATTGGCCAACGACATATTACCAATCCCAGCAATGGCATGATCACCTAGCGCCAAACCGAGTAATGCCGGTGCGGAACCAAGCAGCTGTCCTTCGGCGTTAAACACAAAAACACGAGCTGCCTTTTTATCTACCAGCACGAAAGGCATATTTTGATTATCTTGTGAATCGACCACCCAATCCGCCAAATACCGAGACACCTCAGAGACAATCTCCTGTGCAAAATTAGCCCGTTTAGGCGGAGTGACCGCTGCGATTGGGATTTTGACGGGGGCGATCTGTTTTAATGTGCTGGGTGATGGGTCAGCGGCGACTACAATCGCCGGTGTAATCACAAAAAAAGCTTTATTTTCAGCAGCCATCGCCAGACCGCTGCAAGAGCCACACAGGATAACACCGAGCAAAAACGTTCGAACTTGAACGGTTGATAAAGTTGCTTTGATCATCGTTGCAGATGGCAATCTTTTGTTAAAGCTCACCGCCTTGATGGTTTTAAACCTATTCATTAAATCAGCCTATGAATACCCATTTTTCATCACGAATTGACGTCAGTGACTGAAAAAAAACCACTGGCTGAGCCATCGAGTTGCGACACCCAACAGCTCATCCAATCGCGCTTGCTCACCAAAGACAGCCTTGCCTAAATCATCAATCAGGCTTAGTTGCGATCCTGTTTAGGCACATAAACAACAGGTAGAGGCGTGAAGGTTTGTGCCTTTGGCGGCGACACCAAAGTCAGCGGAACCAACTCTGTGCGAGCAACATAAAACTCCACGGGCGGTACGACCAGCGGCACTACCGTTAATAGTGGCGATGACGGGACGACGATGAGGGGCGCTTCATCTACGGGTACGGGTTGCACGACGGGGAAGGAGCGAATCACAACCGTGGTTGTGCCTGTTGGTGCAGAGGGTCCTGCTGGCCCTGTGGCGCCGGTTGCGCCTGTGTTGCCGGTTGCGCCTGTGTTGCCGGTTGCCCCTGTAGCGCCGGTTGTACCTGTAGCACCAGTTTCTCCTGTGGTGCCGGTTGCCCCTGTAGTGCCGGTTGCCCCTGTAGTGCCGGTTGCCCCTGTAGTGCCGGTTGCCCCTGTAGTGCCAGTCGCTCCCGTAGCGCCATCTACACCATTTGTACCTGTAGCGCCAGTTGCTCCTGTAGCGCCGGTTGTACCTGTAGCACCAGTCGCTCCTGTGTTGCCAGTTGCGCCAGTCGCTCCCGTAGCGCCATCTACACCATTTGTACCTGTAGCGCCGGTTGCACCTGTAGTGCCGGTTGCACCTGTAGTGCCGGTTGCACCTGTGGCGCCAGTTGCGCCTGTAGTGCCAGTTGCGCCAGTTGCACCTGTAGCACCATCTACGCCATCTGTACCTGCCGTACCAGTAGCGCCTGTAGTGCCAGTTGCGCCTGTAGCACCTGTATCGCCAGTTGCACCTGTAGTGCCGGTTGCTCCGGTAGTGCCAGTTGTACCTGTAGCACCAGTTGTACCTGTATCGCCAGTTGCACCTGTAGTGCCGGTTGCTCCTGTAGTACCGGTTGTACCTGTAGCACCAGTCGCTCCTGTGTTGCCAGTTGCGCCTGTAGTGCCAGTCGCTCCCGTAGCGCCATCTACACCATTTGTACCTGTAGCGCCAGTTGCTCCTGTAGTACCGGTTGTACCTGTGGCGCCATCTGTACCTGCTGCACCAGTTGCGCCTGTAGCACCATCTGCGCCATCTGTACCTGCCGTACCAGTAGCGCCTGTAGTGCCGGTTGCCCCTGTAGTGCCGGTTGCCCCTGTAGTGCCGGTTGCCCCTGTAGTGCCATTTGCACCTGTATCGCCGGTTGCTCCTGTAGTACCGGTTGCGCCTGTAGCGCCATCTGTACCTGCTGCACCAGTTGCGCCTGTAGCACCATCTACGCCATCTGTACCTGCCGTACCAGTAGCGCCTGTAGCACCGGTTGTACCTGTGGCGCCGGTTGTACCTGTATCGCCGGTTGCTCCTGTAGCACCAGTTGCTCCCGTAGGCCCTACGGGGCCGGGTACAAACAGCAAGGTGAATTGTGTGAGTGTCGCATCGGTCAAGGTGAAGTTGCCTGCATAACTTGTGGTTATTCCGATTGGGTTAAAAATCCTGACTGCCGCATTTGGCCCTGTAACGGTAGCCAGTGGGGTACCAGGTGCAAAAATGACGCCACCGCCGCTAATCGCGTCATTACCTGCGTTCAGCGTCACAATGCCTCTGGTCGTGGTCAGGGCTGCTCCGTCGATGTTGACATTACGCCCTGCGTTCGAGGTAAAGTTGCCATCGGTGGTTGTGGTGGCGGCTAGGACGTTGACATCGCGTATGGCTGTTGAGCTAAAGTTTCCATTGGTGGTGGTCACGGCTGCATTTTGATTGATGTCTCGTCCAGCAATCACCACAAAGTTGCCACCTGTTGAGGTGACCGCCTGATTGATATTCACGTCTCGTAGGGCATTTAAGGTCAACGTGGTGGGCACAGGAGCCGGCGTCCATGTGATCGCATCATTGACAAAGATGTCGCCATTACCTGCCAGCGCACCCTGCTCACTCACAATCGTAATGCTGGAGTTGACCAACTGAGCGCTCAGTGTCGCGCCAGAAATATCGCCAGTCCCCGAAATCGTGAAGTCTTGCGGATCAATCAGCCAATTACCGGTCAATCCACTCGGCGCAGCAGTGGTGATTTTGGCGTCATCCGAGATGTTGACGTGTGCTGCTGAGGTTTCGATGAAGCCGCCATCACCGCCATTCGGTGCGGAAGCGTCCAGTAGGCCTGTCACATTGACGTTGCCGTTTTGCATATCACCGAGCAGTTTGATGGTGCCATCGATATTCTGAATGGTCTGCGCCTGAACCACGCCGGTATTATTGACCGCATTGGCGAGTAGACTGCCTGCGCTCTGCGTGGTCATGAGGACACGGCCGCCATCTGCCTGAATCAGTCCGCCGTTTTCGACTAAGGCATTCAGCACGCCTTGATCAATCACGACATTGAGTAGTTTATCGCCCGCCACATCCAGTGTCATCGCACGTCCAGCGGCCAGTACCACGCTGCCAAGCTTCGCAGCAATCACGCCTTGGTTACTGACGTTCGCGCCTAACAGCGCGACAAAGCCACCATCTGCCGCAGTAATCGAGCCTTGGTTGAGCACCGTCCCCGTCGTTGCGCCAGAGAGTTGATAGTTATTTGCCATAAAATCGGCATCAGTCATATTCAGGGTCGATGCGACCAGGCTACCGACATTGACCGATGCCGTTGGGCCAAATAACACCCCATTTGGATTGATCAGGAAGACTTTCCCGTTGGCTGACAGATTGCCCATAATATTTGAGGCATCTGAACCGAGCACACGGTTCAGTGCCACCGAACTACTATTGGGTTGCACAAAATTAACCGATTCACCGCGATTAATATTGAAGCTTTGCCAGTTGATGGCCACATTCTGTGAGCTTTGGTTGATGGTGGTGTTGCCCAGCGTACTGCCAATCTGAGCACTGCCTGCGGACACCACACCGCCCACCGGTTGGGCATGCAGCATACTCGTGCCGCTGACCATGAGTAGTGACACGGCAAGGGTTTTTAAAGCAAAGCCAAGGCTGTGGCTATGACGGCCAGTGCTCATCGGGTTGCACAACGACGACTGTTTACCCGCGCTGCGTGCATGCTCAGCGACGGCGATAAAACTGCCTGTTTTGACATTCCAAATCGATTTGTAGATGCGGTTCATGATGTGAGTCCTTTATCTGAAAATTTGTGAGTTGAATGGGTATGGCGTGCTGCTTGGCTTAAAAAACTTAAAAATATTTCACCACTTGTACCCAGAACTGACCGCCCGAATCGGGTGCTGAGGTCGCTTTTTCGCTGCCTAATCTGTGCGCGTAAGCCAGTTTCATCACAAAATTGTTGTAATCCATCCAATTGACGCCGACACCTGCGCCACTCAGCGTTCTGGTGTTATCACCAGCACTCCAAGCAGTCTGGTCAATCGTGACGCGACCTGCATCCACAAAACCCACCAGTTGCAGTTGGCCGGGCATATTGTCGGTAAACTTCGGTAAATTCTGTCGCGCTTCTAAGGTCATGACATAACCTTCGTCCGCATAGGCTTCACCTTCAGGGTAGGCTCGCACCGCGTACATGCCGCCAAGTTGCATTTTTTCTGAGTTATCAAGGTTTTTGGAGGCCAACTGACCACTCAGACCCGCATACAAGGAGAAAGAGTCAGTCACCCGTTGCAGGCGGCTGGCGTTGACGGTCAGTTTGTTATAGTGGCCATCGCTACGCGCAGTCAGTGCGTCAACGGCAAGGGCAGCGGGTGTTTGGATATTCAGATCGCCCACCGTTGCGGCAACTGAGTAGCTGGTGAGGCCACCACCCGCCCACTGATCCTTGTGGTCACCACGTAAGGCGGCCGTCAGTGCGTCGATTTTTTTGTCAGTCACTGTGTTAGTGATGCCGATTTTATCCTGTAATACTTTGTTTTCGTACAAAAGATCTGTGTATAGATTAGTGTTGCGTGAGCGAATCAAGGGATAGCTGCCATAGACGCTGGCAATTTTTGCATTACCGCTCGCATCCAGACTCGTAAACTCTTCACCGAGTTCGTAGTCTAGCCAGCTATACGCCGCACCAACGGTGGCTTTGGCCAGTTGCATTTGGTATGCCGCTCTCGCATAGCTTAATCCCTCGCCAGAGGTGAGCACCCGCAGTGAGGCCACGTCACCTTGACCAGCCAAATTGTTTACGTTGATTGTCGCACCAAGGCGATATTCGCCTGTGTACCGATTGCCAGCATTATCAGCATCAATACTGCCATTGACGCGAGCGCCAGGAGTCACATCAACGATTAAATCTGAAGTACCCGCCGCCGCGCCAGGTGCCAATGTTGAGTTGATGTTTACCCCAGCAATATCGGACAGCAGCAGCAGACGGTTTTCAAGCGGCACACTGGTGATCACATCACCACTGTTGATGCCTTCGAGTTGGCTGTCAACCAGACGAGTGGACAGATTGGTCGGATTACGCACGATGATTTTGCCGTACTGTCCTTCGATGACCGCAATGCTGACTACGCCGTTGTTAATCTCTTGGGCGGGCAGATAGGCCTGTGCAACAAAATAACCATTTTTATGGTAGTAGTCGGCAATCTTTGCGGCTATCCCACGCAGCTCGGCAAGGCTCAGTTCGCTATTTGGCTTAAATGGAATTTGCTTGAGCAGATCAGCCTCGGCGTATGCTTGCATGCCTGTGATTTGGATTCGTTGTACATTCACTTTAACGTGATCAGCGTCTGGCGTGACCACGGCTGAACTCGGCACAAGGCTAATTGCTGGTGGCAGCTTCTGCGGCGTGGGTGATGGTGGGATTTGTTGTAACTGTGTGCCCGCATTGGGCAACTCAACAGCCAATACACTTTGACTAAATGCCAGCATTGCCAGCGGCCATAAGTTTCTTATTAGCATAATTCCATCCCTTCGCATGTAAATTCGAAATCGAAAATATTTCACACGAAAACCAACGTAGCACGTACAACACAGCAGCTTGACGTGTGAATTGTAGTGTGGGTTTTGAGGCAGTAAAGTACGCCTCGAGATGCTCTACTAGGTTTTTATATTGTTAAACAACAACCGTTCAGCTGGTATTTTCTAGAAGGATCGACGGTGTTTTTTGGGTTTTCTTACACTAAAAAAATAAAAAATTAAAGAGTTCTTGTATGTTACAGATGGTTTTTGTACCAAAAGACAACCTTAACTCACACAACCACTGGCTCAAGCGATGTGGGTTAGTATCGTGTGGGTCAGTATCGTGCGGGCGAGAGTCATGTGTGCGAGAGTCGATTTATTGGTCACAGCCCAACTGCTGTTGGGCGCGTTGAATCTGTTGCTCGACCGTTTCACCACCGACGGTGAGTGACAGGCTTTGGTAGGCCAACTGCCGTCGATTGTCTTGATAGGCGGCAATCGCCAGATCATAGCTACGGCAGGCATCCGCAATCTGTTGCAAGCCCAGATAAGCGGTGGCTTGATTGACATAGATATTGGTCAGCAGATCATATTCTTTTGCCGCGCGTGACTGTTGTTCCGCCATGCTCAAGACGGTAATCGCCTGTTGGTCAATTTCGCGCGATTTTTCGATACGATTGTCAAAGGTAATGCCGTTTTGACGGTCGATAAACCCTTGCTTGATCAGCAGATCAGCGCTGAGCGGTACAATCGGTGAGCGGAGTAGCTTGGCGTATTCGGTATAGGTTGCGCCGAGTTTGCGCCAGTCCTGCGCCGCTTCATAACTGGCGATGGCTTGCTGGGTCAGTTGTAACGCGGGTACGGCACGACCGGCACTGCGATGCTGTTGTGCGTCGATTAATAGTTGGTGTGGGTTGACGATTGGGGTGGTGTTGGATTGACGCCGATCCGCTGCTGTCGTGGAGCAGCCCGTCAGCACCAAGACGCTGAGTAGCGTTGCGTATAAAAATTTAGCCATGATGAATTGCATCTCAATAGGGAAGGGAATAGCTTAACAGGGTGAAGTTGCGCGTTTGTAGTCTGATCCCCATGTCCGATAGCCAGTGCCATCGACATGATAACGGCCACGGCCATAGACGCCTAAGCCCATGTTATATTTTCGCCCATGTGTACGCCAAAAATCGCAATACTGCTGATCCAACTGTTGATAAGCCGTCGGCGTTGCTTCAACACTCAGAACACGAAAGTCCAATGCAGCGTGCTGTACATGTCGACTCCCACGTGCGCCACCGATGCAGGCATTCGCCGATGGATCGCGATAGACCGATCTGATTTGATACGTTGTTGCCAGACCTTGTTGCTGCAACAGACCAAGCAGACGCAGTGCTGGCTTTAGACTTGGCCATAAATCGCGGGGAGGAATCAAAAACTGGATATATTTACAGTCGTTTTTGGGACGATGACGATTGTAGGTCATGTCCAGCAGCGGTGGTGCAGGCTTTAAGTGTCCTGCAATAAACGCATGATAATCGTTCAGCGTTTTAGGTTTTTGAGTGACTTTCCATGCCCGAAAGTCCAGTTGCAGTTGAGCTACCGGCTGCATGGTCGACTGTGTCGTTGGCTTGGTCTTCAGAGGCAGCCAAATGGGCGTGGCAAAAGAAGTCAGAGCCACCAGCACTGGTAAGAGCAGCAGAGATTTGAGGGTTGCCAGCAGAATCCATGGCATGTCACCAGTCCTGACGATGATCGTACGGCAATCCTAGCGTGTGTCGCGTTGTATTTAAATGCCTTGTCATCATTACATCGTACTTTAGATCGTTTTTTCTTTGGCTTTTTTATTTTGTTGGGCGCGTAGTGTGCCGATCAGCGGCTGCAAGTGATGCACATTCAGCACGGATTTGGCGCGGGTGGTGGCGACATAGAGTAAACGCAACTCTTCAGGACTGATCTGCACATTGCCTTTGGTAATCTTATAGTTATAGTCGTCTTCGATCTGTACTTGTTGCCATTCGAGTCCTTTGGCTTTATGCGCAGTCGAGATCACATAATCTGCCGACTCAATCGACGAAATGCCATTCAGGGCTTTTTTGAGTGGTTCAGTGCCGTGTTCATCGACCAGCTTCACCAGTGGTTTGATGTCGCTGCTGTCACTGCTTTCGCAGTATTCATGCACTTCTTGCCAGCTGTTAAACCACGCCAATTCAGGCACATCAAAGACTTTTTTACCCGCTTTGAGTGCGCCAGCCGCTTGCACAAATTTCAGTAAGCGGTCGGTATCGGCCTGTAGTGCGACTTTATGGCCTTGTAGTAAGCCACCCATCAACAGCGACATGGCGCGGGCATTGGTGCGGCACAGCACGGCGTTTTTGCTGCGCATAATCGGACTCAGATCAATCCGAGATTGTAGGTTTGGCATGCCTTGCAGCGGGGTGGTTTCACCGAGTTCTTTTAAAAAAACGTTGGCAATCTCGGCCACCTCATCACCAAACCGAAATGAGCGCGTCAGCCGTGTATCTGGCAATGGCAGCTTTTGCATGGCATTCACCGCACCGCGCCATTGATAAATTTGCTGATGCGCATCGCCGACATAGATCACTTGGGCGCGTTTTTGTTGCATCAAAATCCCCAGCATTAGCGGGTCAGAATCTTGCGCTTCATCAAACAAAATATAATCGACTGGAATAATGGGATCAGCCAGCGCCCAGCATTTGAGGTACACCTCGTGATTAATCCCCGCCCGATGATAGGGGTCAAGTGCATCGTGCCAGCGTTGTTCGACATGCGGGAACAGCTGCTGTTGAATACCCTCGGCATCGTCTGGGTGCAACCAATCGGGCAGCTCTAAATGACGCGGCGCAGGGTGGCGGGCATGCGTGGCACAGAAGCGACTGACTGCATTGCTGATTAAGCCCGCTTGTCGACTTGGGGTCAGGGTAAAGTGTTCATAGCGTTTGCCCAGCATGCGGCGAATGCTCAGCGGTTCGAGCTGATAGTCACGCGCCATGGTCATCGGTGACAGACGCGGCAGCCGTAGCTTATCGGTGATTTTACGGTCGACGTGTCGATAGGCCATCGAGTGAAAAGTACGACAATCGACATTCGGTGGGAATTTGCTACGGGCTTCATCAGCGATGGCTTTATTAAAGGCCAGATAGAGTCCTTTTTGTCCTGCCAGTTGTTCACTGATCAGTTTAAGCGTGGTGGTTTTACCCGATCCCGCATAGGCCATGATTTTAAAAGACTCACCGCGTTTGGCCTGATCAATCGCGGCGATCTGTTCGTCAGTCGCCTTCATGTGCAGCCGCATCGGTTGGTTTTGGTTCTAAAAATCGACCCATCAGCAGACCAAGCTCAAACAGCAGCCACATTGGAATTGCCAACATCAGCATGGACAAGCCATCGGGTGGGGTCACAATCGCCGATACTGCAAAGCAGCCGACGATGATATAACGGCGTTTATCGACCAGAGATTCGACGGACACCACCCCTGCCAAAATCAGCAGCAAGGTCGCAATCGGTACTTCAAACGTCAGCCCAAACACCATAAACAGCTTCAAAGCAAAGCTCAGATAGCTATCAATATCGGTCATCGGTACGACATTATCGGGTGAAAACATAATGAAGAATTTTAGAATATTCGGAAGCGCTAAAAAATATGCAAATGCAATGCCACAGTAAAACAACAGGACGCTCGACAGCAAAATCGGAATCGCAATTTTCTTTTCGTTTTTATACAAAGCAGGGGCAATAAACTGCCAGACCTGATGCAGGATATACGGCATCACCAAAATCAATGCGACATACAAAGTCAGTCGAATCGGTGACATAAATGTGGTGGTCACGTCAGTGGCGATCATGGTGGCATTGGCGGGCAGTACCGCTTGCAATGGCATCGACAGCAACTGGTACAGATCCCGCGCAAAGTAGGCCAGCACCACAAACAGACCAATCACCGCAATAAAAATCCGGACCAAATGCGCCCGCAACTCGATCAGATGTGCGGTGATCGGCATTTCGCTGAGTTGGTCGGCATTCGGTGGTGGCAAGGCAGGCTGGCTCATGGCGGGTTCATATCCTGCTTATTGATGTTCAACGTACTGGCTTCTGGCCGCTCATGATCGGAGGCGGCCAGATGGGTTGAGGGTGTAGCTGTTGCAACGATTGAGCTGACCCGATACGGCACAGGCGGGAAGCGTTGTTGCCGTAACGTCTCTATCAGCGGGTGATAAATTAAATCTTGTTCGTCGTATGGTTGCGAGGCATCTGAGATTGCTTGGTTGACCTGATTGCTGGTCGCCGCGCGGTCTTCTTTTATGCCCGCTTGAATCTGATTCACTTCATCGCGCATGGTTTGTTCGGCAGCGCGAATCGACCCGAGTTCACGCTCGACCCGTTGTTTCATTTCAAGGCCATTGACCTCTTGCTCAATCTCGCGCTGAATATTACTGATACTACGGCGAATCCGTGCATACCACGCGCCAGCCATACGGGCAGCATGTGGCAGTTTTTCGGGGCCAAGCACGATTAGCGCAATTGCGCCGAGCAGCAGGATTTCTGTAAAGCCTAAATCAAACACAATGGCGATTACTCAAGTAGCGAAAAACAAACCACCATATCGGGCATACAGCCCAGCGCGTTAAACCCAGTATTTTAAACCTTGTCGCGCTGGTCAGTGCGCTGCGCTTGTCCATCAATCGTGCGGCTGTCCTGCACACCCGCAGCGGGTGGCGGGGTGTCATCGCTTTTCATCGCGTCTTTAAAGCCTTTTACCGCGCCGCCGAGGTCTTTACCTGCGTTACGGAATTTGGACGTACCAAACACCAACACCACAACCGCCAGTAAAATCAACCAATGTGTAATCGAAAAACTGCCCATGCTTAACTCCTCAATGCTCTGTCATAATAACCCAGTCGCTTCGACACCAGCGTTACGACACAATGTGACCAGATGGTGACAGCACAACATGAACCTTTTGTGATGTTCAAGTTTACCGTGCGGCTTTTTCGACCAAACCGGATAAATCAAAACGCCGTGCCAATTCATCTAAAACAGCTTGTGGCGCGATATTGAAATGCCCAAGCATGACAATAGCATGAAACCATAAATCCGCAGTTTCATAAATCAGCTCATCCGTGTGACTGACACTCGCGTCTTTGGCTGCCAAAATCGTCTCAACCGATTCTTCACCGACTTTTTCAAGGATTTTATTCAAGCCTTTATGGTACAAACTGGCCACATAGGAAGTGTCGGGTGAGGCGTGCTTACGCTCTTGCACAATGCGTGCCAACTGAGCGAGAACATCGACTGTTTCCGGCGGTAGTGTTGCGGTTGCGTGATCAGGCTGTTGGGCATGTGGGGTTGTATACATATCAGCGGGGTCTTTTTTGACCGCATCGACGATGTGCCAGCCTGCTGGAGTGAGTACGCGATAAAAGCATGATTCACGACCTGTATGACAAGCAATCCCACCATGTTGAGTGATGATTAGCACAATCACATCGGCATCACAGTCCAACCGAATTTCATGTACGGTTTGAAAATGCCCAGATTCTTCGCCCTTATGCCACAGCTTCTGGCGCGAACGTGACCAATACACCCCCTGTTTTTTTTCGGCGGTTTGTTGCAATGCTTCACGATTCATCCATGCCACCATCATGATGCGACCGCTGTCGCGATCTTGGGCGATGGCAGGAATCAAACCATTGGAATCAAATTTTACAGCATCTAGCCAAGTGGACATGTGACTCATCACTCAGGGGCAAGTAAATCGGTGCGCCATTGTATGTTAGATCGGTGGGTTTGCCTAATCGTGTTGCAGTGTTTGCTGTATCAGCCCATGCTGCTGGTCTTTGAGTATGTTCGTCTGGTTTTTTGGCCGTCTCAGGTGTTTTTTTTGCTATTCGAGGGGCACTTACTGCTCTACTATCGCGTAGCAGGCAAGGGTTTAGACTGCAAGCGCAGACAGGAGATCAGGGGTCATGGTAGAGTATTTTTTTAATTTCGATGATGGCAAGCAGTTGCATGTGCAGGTTGATGTTGAGCGAAAGTTTGATTTTAAGCACAGCCTTGCTGCCGCGCCGCCGTGGACGCGTTTGGATAATAATCAGTGTTCGATTTGTCCACTGAGAAAAGATCTGTTTAGCCACTGTCCTGCTGCTTTAGATCTGGATAAAGTGATTCATCAGTTCCAAGGCATCCCTGCGATGACCAAGCTAGATGTTGTGGTTAAAACCCCTGAACGTGACTACATGAAACACGTCAGCCTAGAAGATGGGGTGCGTGCCATGATGGGCTTGATTATGGCCACCAGTGCATGTCCCGTGTTTAGCTTGCTACGACCGAATGCACGGCATCATTTGCCATTTGCCAGTGTGGATGAGTTCGTCTTACGTGCTGCATCGCTGTACTTGATGCGCCAGTATTTTATTACGCAAGAAGGTGGCCAGCCAGATTGGGCGTTGACTGGACTGATTAAAGCCAATGAGCAGTTGCAACTGGTTAATCATGCCTTTTGGCAGCGCAGCATGAATGCATTCCAAAATGACGTGAATTCCAAAGCCTTACTGAGCTTTTTTACCTTATCAGCCAATATGTCGGCGTCATTGCCGAATCAGTTGAGCAAGATGAAGCGGGTGTTTTATCAAGGTTAGGCTGCTCGGTGTGCCGCTGCCAATCGACCGTACGCAGATGCAGCAGCGGTAGCGTCAGCTTTTAGCCCGAGGTGTTGTCAGTCGGACCGATAGTTTCCAGATGCTGCGGCAGTGGGTGCAAGCTTGGATTGATTTTTCGATCAGCAAAATAATGCTTTAACGTCCGATCAATGCTGTGAAATGCCAGTTCACCCCACGGAATATCTGCTTCATCAAACAGTGCGCATTCAAGGCTCTCACTGCCGACACCAAACACACCGTCATCTAAGTCGCACTTAAACAGCATGTAGACTTGGCCGATGCGTGGAATATTATAGATACAGTACAGTTGTGAGTGGCTGACCTGTCCTTCGGCTTCTTCCCATGTTTCCCGGGCAGCGCCCGCTTCGATGGTTTCCCCGATTTCCATAAAGCCTGCGGGCAATGTCCAAAAACCATAGCGCGGCTCAATCGCTCGACGGCAGAGCAGCACTTTGTCTTGCCACAGTGCTAAAGTGCCACAGATGATTTTGGGGTTCTCATAGTGAATATAGTCACAGTGATGGCAGACGGCACGGCGACGACTATCGCCTTCAGGGATACTTAAGTGGGTCGGGTGGCCGCAGCGCAGACAAAAAGCCATGATAACAATTGCACTCTCAATAATACGCTTGCAGCATAACCGAAAAATTCAATCTGCACAGCGTCGACAAGGGGCAGACACGATCTGTAGATCGCATCATCGGCACTGCCAATCAGCACCATGTGCTAAACCAATCCTCAACATACAGTTTTTAGTGTCAAAAAACGCTAAACTTGACGGCTATTTGTTCATGTTTGCTGGAAGTTTGCTGATGCGCCGTTTATCGACCCAAGATGCTGAATTTGCCACACAGCTAAAACAGTTGTTGGCGTTTGAAACTGTTAATGATCCCACGCTACTGCGTACCGTGGATCAGATTATTGCTGATGTGCGTACACATGGTGATGCGCAGGTCTTGGCACTCACCCAGCAGTTTGATCAGCATCCGGCGCAGACGATGGCAGAGCTAGAGCTTGGGCAGGCGGCACTGAAGGCAGCATTTGATGGGCTTGATAGCGATGTGCGCGTTGCATTGGAGTTTGCAGCGCAACGGATTCGAGCGTTTCATGAGCGTCAAGTGCAAGACTCGTGGCAGTACCAAGATACGCTGGGCAATACACTCGGCCAAAAAGTCACGCCACTGGATCGAGTCGGGGTTTATGTACCTGGTGGCAAGGCATCTTATCCGTCGTCAGTGCTGATGAATGTGATTCCAGCACATGTGGCGGGCGTGCCTGACATTATTATGGTCGTGCCTGCACCGAAAGGTGAGCTGAGTCCACTGGTGTTGGCGGCGGCGCATTTGGCGGGTGTGTCACGCTTGCTGACCATCGGCGGTGCGCAAGCGGTGGCGGCGTTGGCGTATGGGACAGAGACGATTGCCGCAGTCGATAAAATCACTGGGCCGGGTAATCGTTACGTCGCTGCGGCCAAGCGGGCAGTGTTTGGTCAGGTTGGCATTGATATGATTGCCGGGCCGTCGGAGATTTTGGTCTATGCCGAAGGCGATAATAATCCAGCATGGCTGGCGATGGATGTACTGTCACAAGCCGAGCATGACGAAGTGGCGCAGTCGATTTTAATCAGTAGCGATGCGGTGTTACTTGATCAAGTTGACGCGGCGATTACCGAGCATTTACAGACTTTGCCCAAAGCCCAAATCGCCCAAACCTCGCTGCAAAATCGCGGTGCGCTGATTTTGGTGCGTGACCGTGCCGAAGCATTAGCTCTGATTAACCAGATTGCGCCTGAGCATTTAGAGTTGTGTATGGATCAGCCTGAGCAGATGTTAGACGGTATTCGGCATGCAGGGGCGATTTTTATGGGTCGGCATAGCCCTGAAGCGATTGGTGATTATTGTGCAGGGCCAAATCATGTGCTACCGACCTCTGGCACGGCACGGTTTTCTTCACCGCTGGGCGTATATGACTTCCAAAAACGCAGCAGTATTATTTATTGTTCACCAGAGGGCAGCCAGTCACTGGCGCGCGCGGCGGATATTTTGGCACAGCAAGAAGATCTGGATGCACACGCCCGTTCGGCACGCTATCGAGTCAATGGAGCAGCGCAATGAATCTATCAACACCTTTAGATCGCCCACTGCAAAAAGATCCGCAGCGGTTTTGGAGTCCATTAGTCCGTGAGTTGGTGCCTTATGTGGCGGGTGAGCAACCGAAACTCGCTAATCTCACCAAGCTGAATACCAATGAGTCGCCATTTCCGCCGTCGCCAAAAGTACGGGAAGCCATCATTGCAGCACTGGGCACAGACGGTGATTGTCTACGGCTATATCCTGACCCTGATGCGAATGCACTCAAGCAAGCGATTGCCAAGCAACAGGGTTTAACCGTCGATCAAGTGTTTGTTGGTAATGGCTCTGATGAGGTGCTAGCGCATATTTTTAAGGCGTTTTTTTGCCAAGAGCAGCCGCTACTGTATCCCGAAATCAGCTATAGCTTTTATCCCGTATATAGCCAGTTTTTTCAGCTAAAAACCGTGCCTATTCCATTGGCTGATGATTTTTCGATTGATATCGCAGCCTATCAGCAACCTAACGGCGGCATTATTATCGCCAATCCAAACGCACCAACGGGGATATTGCTCAGTTTGGCGGAGATTGAGCAAGTGCTACAGCAGCATCCAGATTCGGTGGTGGTCGTCGATGAGGCGTATATTGATTTTGGCGGTCAGTCGGCGGTCAGCCTCATCCACCAGTACGATAATCTCATGGTCTGTCAAACCACTTCCAAATCGCGGGCCTTGGCAGGTCTACGGGTTGGGATGGCCTTTGCGCAGCCGCATTTGATTGCCGCCTTGATGCGAGTTAAAGACAGTTTTAACTCGTATCCGCTGGATCGAATGGCGATTGTGGGGGCGATTGCCTCATTTGAAGATCAGGCGTATTTTGAGAAGACTTGTCAGCAGGTGATTGCTAATCGTGAGGTTTTGGTCAAGCAGTTAGTGCAATTGGGCTTTACGGTATTGCCTTCAGGTGCAAATTTTGTATTTGCTCGTCATTCGCAGCATGCAGGCATAGATCTGGCGACCCGTTTGCGTGACGCAGGGATTATCGTGCGGCATTTTAATAAACCGAAAATCCATCCATTTTTGCGGATTACCATCGGTACGGCTGAACAAAATCAGCGTTTAGTGGCACAGTTGATTAAAATGCTAGGCTAAAGCTAGCGCACAAAAAAGCCCCAAACCTAAACAGGCTGGGGCTAGAG
>JBBKWW010000079.1:0-7037 GCA_037969155.1 Moraxellaceae bacterium | reverse complement strand
TTGCTGACCGCCTCAACCACGGGATGCCGTCCCGCCCGAATGTGGATACCCGTACCGTGATGAAAGCTAGGCCGACACCATTGGCGTTGGCGGGCTTGCTGTACCCAGTTGGCCAACACGTCCAGATCGGCCAACGCCATGCTCATCTGTTGCAGTGGCGCGAGATGTTGTTGTAATTGTCCCAGCAGTTGTTCGTATAAAAACTTTTCGCGTTGTAGGGCGCGTGCATCACTGGATAAGACTTTATCCTCGAACGACTTGAGTTCGGGCGTGATAAAGCGCTCAGCGTTTTTAAGGGTTTGTCGTCGGATAAAGTGCGCAGGCGCGTTTTCGGCTTGGCCACGAGTCAGTTCAATAAAATAGCCACTGACCCGATTGTAGCCAATTTTCAGATTAGCAATCCCCGTCAGTTCTCGCTCACGCAGCTCCATATCGATCAGCAATTGGCCTGCATCATCGCGTAGGCTGCGCAGTTGGTCGAGTTCGGTATCGTAACCATCAGCAATCACGCCTCCTTCACGGATCAGCACGGGCGGTTGCTCGATGATTGCACGTTGTAACAGCTGATAAATCTCAGAAAATCCTGTTTTGTCTGCCGCCTCAGTGTGCAACGCTTGGGCATGTTGTTGTAATAGCGGTGCCATTGGGTCAGCCAGTGCAGGCTGTAGAGCATGTAGGATTAAGGGCAATTGGCCGCAGGTTTGCCGCAGTTGTACCAAGTCGCGTGGCCGCGCCGTGCTGAGTGCAATCCGTCCCAGTACGCGTTCGACATCGCCAATCGGTTGTAGCGCGATGCGTAGCGGCTCGTCATGATAGCCATCGAGCAGCAGGCCAATCGCATCCAGCCGTTGATTGAGGTAAACGGTATCACGTAGTGGCTGCATCAAATGCCGTGCCAGTAAGCGACTGCCCATCGCGGTCTGGCAGTCATCGACCAAACTCAGCAACGACGTGCCATGCTCAAATAACGGACTAATGATTTCCAGATTGCGCCGTGTTACTGGATCAAGCGCGATAAAATCATCGGCGGATTCGACTCGTGGTGCTTGGATATGCGGCAGGGCGGTTTTTTGGGTTTCACGGGCATAGTGCAGTAAGGCCGCTGCCGCTGCTTGCGCCAGAGGCAGATGCTCAATACCAAAACCAGCCAGTGTGGTCACGCCAAACTGCTGGCACAGCGTGCTACTGGCACTGTGTTGATCAAAGTCGATATTCGGCCGTTGCGTGATCGGGCAACTGACCAATTCACGCAGCAGGTCGATTTTAGCATCTTCATCGACCAGCAGTTCGGCAGGGGCAAGTCGCGCCAACTCAATGCTGATCCGCGCCAGATCGAGCGGCATTTCTTGTACGTTGAGCTGACCCGTCGAGAGCTCTAGTGTCGCAATCCCGACTCGTGAACCTTGACGAGTTTTGCCACCATGTAGCGCGAGGAGTTTAACGCTCTGTTTACTGGGCAGCAGCGCATCATCGGTGACTGTGCCTGCGGTCAGTATGCGCACGACTTTACGCTCTACAGGCGCTTTGCCAGTCACTTCGCCGACCTGCTCGCAAATAGCAACCGTTTCGCCGTGTTTAACCAAGCGTGCAATATAGCCTTCAGCGGCATGGTAGGGCACACCTGCCATGGGAATCGGCTCACCGCCAGATTTGCCGCGATGGGTCAGGGTAATGCCGAGCAGCTTGACAGCGCGTTTGGCATCCTCAAAAAATAACTCGTAAAAATCGCCCATCCGATACAGCAGTAGTGCATTCGGATAGTCACGCTTGATGCTGAGGTATTGCGCCATCATCGGGGTGTGACCAGAGGTTTCAGTGGTTGATTTATCGGTTTTCAAGGTAAAAGAGTCCTATTCATTTGGTGAGGCGCAATAACAGGCGCATTCAGCAGGTTTTAGTGCGAATTTGACTATATTCGCTTGATCAAATATTGTAAAACTAAAGCCTTATGTTTTCAGCAACTGCTTCCACTTCACGAAGCGGCTGTCCATATTTTTTGCCAGTGATGTGCCTTGCCATGATCCACAGCTTTAACCCCGAACAACAAGCGATTATCGACCTTGATTACGGCTGGCACAGCTGCTTGGCCTCGGCGGGTAGTGGCAAGACCGAGATTCTCACCGAGCGGGTCTATCGTGCGGTACAGCGCGGCATTGATCCGCAGCGGATGTTGTGTTTGACGTTTACCAATCGCGCGGCGATGTCGATGCAACATAAGGTGCAGCAGCGTTTGCAGCAACCCGATTTGCAGGTGTTTACGGGCAATATTCATGCCTTTTGTACGGCTTATTTACAGCGTAATCGAGTGCATCATGGCGTGCAACAGTTGGCCAATGAGCAGGTGGCTGATGCATTGTGGGCAAAAGCATTTGCGAAAACCTCGGATTTACTCCAGCGCGGTGCGGGCGAGGTGCAGGAGATTTTAGAGGAGACGGCGCGGCAGTTTGGCTTTGATCGCTATCAGTTGTCGATGCTGAATGCCTCACAATTAGAGCTGGCCAAGCGTGGGTTGCTGGCGCATAAATCTTACGAGCGCTGGGATTTAAAGAAGATCCAGCGGCTGATTTTGCCATTGCTACCCGAGAGTATGCCGCTGCTGGATGAGGCGTTTAAAGCGGAGCTGCGGCAGCAACTAAAAATTATTGATCCACGTATTGCGGCGGCCAAGTTGGTCAATTTAGCGTTTGGCTTGGCACTGTATACGCATGCTGAATATGCACAGCTTAAACAACGTTTATCGCTATATGATTTTGATGATTTGATCCTACAAACCTTGCAGCATTTGGCACAGCATCCGACTGCTCAAATGAGCCAATATCAGTGGTGTCAGATTGATGAGGTGCAGGATATTGCGCCGTTGCAATGGTTGATTATTCGCCGGTTGCTGTTGCCTGACGCGCATGTGCTGTTGTTTGGTGATGTCAATCAGTCGATTTATCGCTTTATGGGTGCTTCGATTGAGACCACGCGACTGCATATTGGTGAGCGTTCGCTATCACTGCTGCGCAATTACCGCAGTCCACAAAACCTAGTGGAAATGACCAATCAGTATTGTCAGTTACATTTTCCGTCAGAGTTGCCACAAGCGGTGTCCGCACATCATCCTGCACGGGCAGATGCACTGCTGCATTTGCATCGGCATTATGACACTGACCATGATACTGCGATGATCCATTTCGCGCAGAGCCTTGCGACACGGCAGCAGTCGGTGGCGATTTTATTGCCGACTAACCAAAAAGTGACGGGGTTTTCACAGGCATTGAGTCAGCGTGGCATCGAGCATTTTTGTATTAATCAGCATGATATTTTTCGCAGTGAGGCGGCGCTGGATTTTATGGCGTTTATCACCGCCATCATTGAGCCTAAAAACCGTGTCGCATGGTCGCGCTTATTTTGGCGTTTTGGTGATATTGCGCATCATCAGCCCAAAAAACTACGGGAGACAGAGCCGTTGCTGGCGGCTTTGTTGATGACGGCCAAACTCGGTGAGCTTGGCTGCGATCTGGGCGATTTTTTGCAGGATGCAGACTGTTATCAGCATCGCATGCGGCGCTTGGTGACGGCGTTGCAGACGCAAAACTGGCTGTTTTTTGATACGGAAACCACGGGGCTAGATCCACAGCAGGCAGATATTATTCAGTTGGCTGCGGTGAGCCCGCCGCCTGAGCCAGAGTTGTTGAATTTATACTGTCAAACCCAGCAATCTCTGGCTGAAACTGAACATATTCACGGAATTACATCAAAAATTCTGAACGAGCAAGCGCAGCCAATCGCTGTGCAGTTGGCGCGATTTTTAGCGATGACACAGCAGCGAGTGTTGATTGCCCACAATCTGCTGTTTGACCACGCGATGCTGTCGCAGCAGCTGCGGCAGCATGCCCCAGAGCAGTATGCGGGGTACTTGGCACATGAGCGTTTTTGTTCGCTACAACTGACTCAGCAGTTATTTCCACGGTTAGAGTCGTATGCGCTGGGTGATTTATTGCAGCAATTCCAGCTACAAGGTGTGAATAGCCATGATGCGCGTGATGATGTGATTGCGGGCATGCACTTGATGGATTATCTCACACCACATGCGGCGCAGCGTGTGGCGCAGATAGATGCGGTGGTGGACGATATTCAACCTGCGATTGAGCGCTTTATGCAGCAGTTTGCGCCGCTATGGCAACGCGTGCAGCAGTTGTGTGAGCAGCGACACTGCGTGCCGATGGATGAGATTTTGGCATTGTATTTTGATTATGTGCAGGACAGTAAAAGCTACAGTTTTGACCTTGCGGCACAAGCCAAGCTGGCCGAGTTTAAGCAAAAAATCAGCCGCCATGCACGGCAGAATTTTGAGGTCACTGCATTGCCAGATTATTTAAAACAGTTAGGTGGTTTTTATAAAACGGCCAAAGAATCCGATCTGATTACCGATGATGATCAGTTTATTATTAGCACCATTCATCGCTCCAAAGGTTTGGAGTTTGAATATGTGTTATTGCCTGCTGTGATGGAGAATAACTTCCCCAGCTTTATGGTACTGAATCAGTTGCAGCATTCGGATGCGGCGGTGTGTGCCGAGGCCGAGATGCTGCTACAAGAACAAAAACGCCTGTTGTATGTGGCGTTAACACGCGCCAAGCAACAATTGGTGATTGGCACGTATGATGTGCAGGCAGGGCGACACACCAAAGCCGCCTCACCGTTTATCGCGCCACTATTGGGCTGTTTTACATCTGTTTAACCCGTAGGATGCGGCCTTTCACTTTGCCATTGGTCAGTTGTTTGACCGCTTGCTTGGCCATACTGCGATCCACTGCGACAAAGGATTGGAAATCAAAAATCGCAATTTTGCCGACTTTATTGGCAGGCATGCCCATTTCACCCGTCAATGCACCCAGAATATCGCCCGCGCGCAGCTTGTCTTTACGGCCAGCACTCAGCGCGAGGGTGATCATCGGCGGCTGTAGTGGTGTGCCAGATTGTGCAGTCAGTTCACTCAGTGGATACCATTGAAACTTCTGCTGTTGTAGTTCTTCAATCGCATTGGCACGGCGTGATTCGCGTGGTGCGACCAAGCTGACGGCAACCCCAGTCGCCCCTGCGCGACCAGTACGCCCAATCCGATGCACGTGGGTTTCTGGCTCGCCGGTCAATTCGACATTCAGTACCAGATCCAGACCAGCGATATCTAATCCGCGCGCTGCGACATCGGTCGCGACCAGTACCGAGAGGCTTTTATTGGCAAACATCGCCAATACTTCATCGCGGTCACGCTGCTCTAAGTCGCCGTTGAGGGCTTTGGCCGAGATGCCTTTGCTGACCAGATGATCCATGACGGTTTGGCATTGTTGCTTGGTAAAGCAAAACGCCACACAAGATTCTGGCCGAAAATGCGCTAAGACTTTGACCACTGCATCTAAACGTTCAGTCGGATCAATTTCATAAAAACGCTGCTCAATCTGGGTGTTGCTGTGCTGTTCAGCAATGGTGACTTGTGCAGGGTCATCCATAAAATCAGCGGCGAGCTTCTTAATGCCTGCTGGATACGTCGCCGAAAATAGCAGGGTTTGGCGTTTTTTTGGCGCTTGCTTGATGATAGCGATGATACTGTCCAAAAACCCCATGTCCAGCATGCGGTCGGCTTCGTCCAGCACCAAGGTATTGACCTGCGCCAGATTGAGTGAGCCTTTGTCCAAGTGCTTCTGAATACGTCCCGCTGTCCCCACCACCACATGCGCACCGTGTTCCAGTGAGTCAACTTGTGGATTCATCGCCACGCCACCCCCGAGGGTGAGGATTTTAATGTTACCAATCGCGCGTGCTAAGCGACGCAGTTCTTGCGCGACTTGGTCGGCCAGCTCACGAGTCGGGCAGAGGATCAGGCTTTGGGTCGCCAGATTGCGCGGATTGAGCCGTGTCAGGAGGGCGATGCCAAAGGCCGCCGTCTTACCGCTACCGGTTTTGGCTTGGGCGATCATGTCGATGCCTTTGAGCATCAGCGGGAGGCTTTGTGCCTGAATCGGGGTCATCTCGGTATAGCCCAGCGTGGTCAGGTTGCTGAGCATATCGGCAGAAATCGGTAAAGCCTCAAAGCGTGTCGGCTGAGCAGGGGTCTGGCTATTTGGTGTTGAGTCGGTCACGGTCGCAGTCTAATCGTTTAGTGGCGTGTAGTGTAGCAGGGATGTGGGGTGCTTGCCGTTGCATAGCGTGCGAGAGATGGGGTCATTACGAGGTCAGACTTGACCCATTCAGACCAGTCCCGACCTACGAAAGATCGGGTCATGTAGGGTCTCTTGTGATGGCGGCGCTTAAAACTTGATTTTTTTTAGGCCACGTGTGATGCCGTCTTGTAAGGCTAGCTTGATCAACAAGCCCACCACTGGCACACGACCTTGAAAGGTGATGGTGTATTCCAAGCGGCTGCGTGCGCCGAGATCAAAAAACTTCATGCTGCCATAATGGTTCTTGATTGGGCCACCTTTGCTGGTGATGGTGTATTCAATCAGCTCATTTTCGGTGTAGACCACATTGGTTTCTTCGGTGGCAGGTGCTAGCGGCAGGCGAATTTCGCGGATTGAGCCGACACCATTGCGTGAGGTATCGCCGTCTTTGATGCGGACGACTTTGGCAGGTGCAAAGATTTTATTGAGGTTTTCGTGTTCGCTCAGTTTAGCGAATAGAGCCGCCACAGGTGCATTGAATTCTTGCACGATATGGATTTTTTGGGTTTTTGACATGTTGGTTTTGCCTCGAGTGGGTTCAAAAAAATACAATGGATTGAGCCAGTGTCTACCATAAATGACAATGTATATTGTCAGTAGTGCATCCTAGCATTGCAAGCGAATACTGACAACTGCATCACCTGCTGCCACCAGGGCAAACGCACTATAAACCACGTGCCAACTCATCTCATCAATAGTAGCTGAATAGTGTTTTTGACTTAGCATCATCTGCTCAACCTCAATAACCCACCAGACGATTTTTGCAACTTAACCGACCCCAGCGTGGAAACCAAAAATAAGTTACACCCGCTTCGCTTCAGTCAACATTGA
>JBBKWW010000078.1:0-4328 GCA_037969155.1 Moraxellaceae bacterium | reverse complement strand
CTGATTAAACTCGGCATTTCGCTCTTGTTGTTTGTGATCGGCTGGGGCTTTGGTCGGCACAATGAGCGCAAGCATTGGGCACAACTGACCGAAGATGAGGCGGCGTTTGCGCATATTCGCATCGACAATCGAAGGTTTGAAACCCGCGATACGCATGGCCAGTTGGTTGTCGCGAGTGTGGTGATCGCACAGGATTACTTTAAATGGGTGCTTGCCAGTGTGCGCAATTTTTTTGGTGGACGAATCACTGTGTATGAGACGCTGCTGGATCGGGCACGACGTGAGGCGGTGGTACGCTTAAAAAAACAAGCGGCGGCAGCAGGTGCAGTGGAGATTTTGGGACTACGCATCGAAACGCCAGAAGTCGGTACGGACAAGGGTTCGGTCGAGGTTTTGGCATACGGAACAATGATTTTTGCTGATAAACTGGAACGGCCTTGGCCGCCACGGGTCGATCTGCCGCCGCCGTTACCAAGAATTTAACTGCTTATCAAGGATACTGAAATGATCACACAACATCATACGCTTGATCGGATTTTGGCCGATTACCAAGCCCTGATCGGTAAGGATTTTACTGGCTATCGCAATCACTGTTATCGGGTGCTGAATATTTATCAAGCGCTTGGCCAGCAGCATGGCGTGGCGGTCGATTTGGAGCAGGCTGCGATTGCACTGGCGTTCCATGATATTGGGATATGGACGGCGGGGACGGTGGATTATTTGCCGCCGTCGCACCAAGAAGCCGCACAGTATTGCGCCGCCCAGCAGATCAGTAATCCGAATCACATCCTGCTGATGATTGATGAGCATCATAAAATTCGACCCTACAAGGCGGATTTGAGCATTGAGCTATTTCGGCAGGCAGATCTGGTGGATTTTTCGCTGGGACTGGTTCGACACGGCGTGGATCGGTCGTTGATCCAGCAGCTTAAACAGACCTTCCCAAATGCGGGTTTTCACAAGCTTTTAGTGCAATTGGGTGCAAAAAACTTTCTCAAGCATCCGTTACGCCCTGCGCCGATGATGAAGTGGTGAGTGCTAGAGATAGTGAATCAATCAGAGCCAGATTGAGGGGATTGATATGATGAAGCAACACACTCGGCCGCTGTGGTTAGGGTTTCTGCTAACACCACTCTTTCCACCGCTGGTATTGTCATTGGGTTTTGTTTTACAGCGTCTTTTTGAAGATCCTTGGTCGATCACAACACAAATTATTATAGATTTTTTGACCGGAAATTTTTTTATCCTGATGACGCTTGGCACGATCCTATCCATCCCATTTGTACTGCTCTGTATTCCTATTGTTTATGGTGTGCTTTATAAGAACGAATTAACTTATACCCTCGCCATGATTTTTGGATTCTTTTTTGGCGGGGCTGCAGTGCTATTCACGGGTGTCTATTTGTCAGTTTTTCCTGCGGGTGCGGGAATGGGTGCAATTTCTGCACTAGGATTTTGCCTATTAGTTGGCGTTAAAAGAGTCTGGTAATTCAAGCCAAAACAGCACTCCCCAATCCCAACCCAAAATCCGCTACACTATCCGCTAATTTTTTGCCATTTTTGTAGCGGTCATGAGCAGCGAAGCCAACACTCCAAACCCCGATTCCACCAGCCTATCCACCACTTACGATCCGACCACGCTCGAAGCCAACTGGTATCAGTGCTGGGAGCAAAAAGGCTACTTTAAGCCATCCGGTCAAGGCACCCCGTTTACCATCATGCTACCGCCGCCGAACGTCACCGGCAGCCTGCACATGGGACACGGCTTTAACAACGCCATCATGGACGCGCTCACCCGCCACCATCGCATGCAAGGCCACAACACCCTCTGGCAACCGGGTACAGACCATGCAGGGATTGCCACCCAAATGGTGGTCGAACGGCAACTCGGCGCACAAGGCATCAGCCGCCACGACTTAGGCCGTGAAAAATTCCTTGAAAAAGTCTGGGAATGGAAAGCACAATCTGGTGGCACAATCACCAGCCAAATTCGTCGCTTAGGCTCATCGGTCGATTGGTCACGTGAACGCTTCACCATGGATGACGGCCTGTCCAACGCAGTCAAAGAAGTGTTTGTCCGGCTGCATCAGGACGGCTTGATTTATCGTGGTAAGCGCTTGGTCAACTGGGATCCAAAGCTACACACCGCCCTATCTGACCTCGAAGTTGAATCGGTCGAAGAACAGGGTTCGCTGTGGCATTTCCGCTATGCCTTTGCAGAAGAAGGACTCAGCACCCATGCCACCGAAGATAGCCCCGCGCAAAATTACCTCGTCGTCGCCACTACCCGCCCCGAAACTTTGCTCGGTGATAGCGCGGTCGCCGTACATCCCGATGATGAACGCTACAAACACCTTATTGGGCAGTTTGTGCGGCTACCGATTACTGGTCGTCTGGTGCCGATTGTGGCCGATGATTATGTCGAAAAAGACTTTGGCACCGGCTGCGTGAAGATCACCCCTGCGCATGATTTTAATGACTTTGAACTGGGTAAACGTCACAGCTTGCCCGTAATTAATATTTTAAACAAAGACGCGGCGATTCTGGCCGAATTTGACTATATGCTTAAAGCAGGCGAACCGGTTAGCTAAGCCCAGACCGCGCCCACAGCCTACGTCGGCCTAGATCGTTTTGTCGCGCGGAAGCAGCTGGTCGCCGAAGCCACGGCTGATGGCTGGCTCGACACCATCGAAGACTACACTTTAAAAGCGCCACGCGGTGACCGCTCCGGCGTGATCGTGGAACCGCTACTGACCGATCAATGGTATGTCAAAATCGCCCCACTGGCCGAACCTGCCATCCAAGCGGTCAAAGACGGTCAGATTAAATTCGTGCCAGAACAATACAGCAACATGTACATGGCATGGATGAACAACATCCAAGACTGGTGTATCAGCCGCCAACTGTGGTGGGGACATCGGATTCCGGCATGGTACGACGATCATGGCAACATCTATGTCGGGCGCGATGAAGCCGAAGTGCGTGCCACACATGGCCTCGCAGCTGATCTGGCATTGCGCCAAGACGAAGACGTACTGGATACATGGTTTAGCTCCGCGCTGTGGACGTTCTCGACGCTGGACTGGACCGGCGATGAAGCCAAAGACGCCGAAAACTATTTCCTGAAGACCTTCCACAGCACCGATGTGCTGGTGACTGGTTTTGATATTATTTTCTTCTGGGTCGCCCGCATGATCATGATGACCATGCACTTCATCAAAAACGACGACGGCACGCCGCAAATCCCATTTAAGACCGTGTACGTGCATGGTCTGGTGCGTGATGGCGAAGGCCAAAAAATGTCAAAATCAAAAGGCAATGTCATTGACCCGATTGATATTATTGATGGTATTGATCTCGAAAGCTTGGTCGGCAAGCGCACCACGGGGCTGATGAACCCAAAAGCCGCGACCAAAATCGAAAAAGCCACCCGCAAAGAATTTCCAGACGGCATCAACGCCTATGGTACTGACGCGATGCGCTTTACCTTCTGTGCGCTGGCCAACACGGGGCGCGATATTAAATTCGACATGAAGCGGGTCGAAGGCTATCGCAACTTCTGCAATAAAATTTGGAACGCAACGCGCTTTGTGCTGATGAACGTCGAAGGTCACAGCATCGGCCAGACCGCACGGCCTGATCTGTGGGAACTGCCAGAACACTGGATCGTCAGCCGCCTGCAACGCTGTGAAGCCGCTGTACAGCAAGCGTTTGCCGATTATCGTTTGGATATCGCTGCGCAAAGCATGTATGACTTCGTATGGAACGAATACTGTGACTGGTATGTCGAACTGGCCAAACCGGTCTTAAATGGCGATGCCAGTGCCGAGCGTAAAGCCGAAGTACGTCGGGTGCTGCTGGCGACGTTGGAAACCAGCTTGCGCTTGATGCATCCGTTGATGCCGTTCTTGACCGAAGAACTGTGGCAAACCCTTGCGCCGATGATCGGTCGTAAAACCCACGACTCGATCATGTTGGCGGCGTATCCACTGCCCGACTCCGCCAAAATCAACCCGCAAGCCGAAGCGGATATGCACTGGTTGCAGGATTTGATTGGCGCGATTCGGAATAATCGCGGTGAGATGAGTCTGGGCAATGCCCGCTTGCTGCCGGTGTTGTTGCAAAACATCAGTGACAGTGAACGCGCACGCCTTGATCGGATTGAGCCGTTGTTTAAGGCATTGGCAAAGGTCGAAAGCCTTGAGATTTTGACCGAGGATGCCACCCCGCCGTTGTCGTCGAGTAGCGTGGTCGGTCAGCTCAGTGTGTTTGTGCCGATGAAGGGTCTGATTGATCCGAAGGCCGAACAACTCCGCTTGCAAAAAGAG
>JBBKWW010000077.1:0-16192 GCA_037969155.1 Moraxellaceae bacterium | reverse complement strand
CGGGCGATCTATGCCAAAGTGGTCGAAAAATGCGGCAACCGTCGCCACTGGGAAGACTGGGCAAACGATATTGCTAAGATTGCGCGTACGCACATTGATCGGATTCAGGGGATTTTAGACACGCCAGAAAACACCCGTGAAATCGCGGCGTTTCATCAGTTTGCTGCTGAGTTACGCGATGATCTGAATAACGCGATCAGTGACAGCGAGATCGTCGAGATGTTGGCGCAGCATCTGATCACCAAGCCGGTGTTTGATGCGTTGTTTGATGAATACATATTTGCCAGTAAAACCCGATGTCGTTGGCGATGCAGCAGATTTTAGATATTCTGAATGAGCATCGCTTGGACAAAGAAGCCGATACTCTGAATAGCTTCTATGACAGTGTGAAAGAACGCGCCAAAGGCATTGATAGTGCCGAAGGCAAGCAAAAAATCATCGTCGAGTTATACGATAAGTTTTTTAGAAATGCCTTTCCAAAAATGACCGAGAAGCTGGGCATTGTGTATACGCCGGTTGAAGTGGTCGATTTTATTTTGCACAGCGTGAATGATATTCTCAAGCAGGAATTTGGTCAGACCATCGGCAGTAAAGACGTGCATGTGATTGATCCGTTTACGGGGACAGGCACGTTTATCAGCCGCTTGATTCAGAGTGACTTGATTCAAGACAGTGAAATCACCCATAAATATAAGCATGAGCTACACGCCAATGAGATTGTGTTGCTGGCGTATTATATTGCCGCGATTAATATTGAAGCGTCGTATCATGGGCGGGTGATTGATGAGTACACGCCGTTTGAGGGGATTTGTTTAACTGATACCTTTCAGATGTATGAAAAAGATGATTTGGTCAGTGAGTTGCTGGTGGATAACAGCGCACGGCGGACGAAGCAAAAGAATCTGGATATTCGGGTGATTGTCGGGAATCCGCCTTATTCGGCGGGGCAGGAAAGCGCCAACGACAATAACGCGAATGTCAGCTATCCGCATCTGGATCAAAGAATCAGGGAAACCTATGCAGAGCGTTCAAATGCAACCAACAAAAATGCGCTCTATGATTCGTATATTCGAGCGATACGCTGGGCAAGTGACCGACTCGGTGATAAGGGCGTAATTGGTTTTGTGACCAATGCAAATTTTATTGAGGTCAACGCGTTTAGTGGCCTAAGACAATGTTTGGTAGATGAATTTAGCAGTTTATACGTTTTTCATTTGCGCGGAAATCAGCGACTATCTGGCGAACAATCCCGCAAAGAGGGTGGGAAAATTTTTGGTAGCGGCAGTAGAACACCAATTGCAATCAGTCTATTGGTCAAAAATCCTGATGCCACCGAAACAGGCAAAATTCACTTTTATGATATTGGCGAATATCTCAGCCGTGAGGAGAAGTTAGACAAGATTTCAGAGCTTTCCAGTATTCAGACAATTACTGACGAAAATTTATGGCAGAAAATCGAAACTAATCAACATGGTGATTGGATTGGTCAACGTGATGACAGTTTTGGTGATTTTTTAAGTGTTGGTGATAAAAAAGATAAAGGTGCAGTCGTTATTTTTGAAAACTATTCAAGAGGTGCAGAAACTGGTAGAGATGCTTGGTGTTATAACTATTCGCGTAAAAATCTATCAAAAAATATGACTGAAACCATTTCTTTTTATAATCATCAGGTTGATGGATTTATTAATTTGCCTGCATCAACCAAAATTGAGGATTTTTTATCTTTTGACTCAACCAAAATTAGCTGGACATCCAGTTTAAAAGATGACGTGAAGCGTAAGATTTCGCATGTTTTCGCAAAAAGTAAAATTGTTAAAGGGATTTATCGGCCATTTTCAAAGCAATGGTTCTATTTTTCTAGTGACTTTAACCATCGTGTCGGCCAGTTTCCAAAATTTTTCCCAGATGCTAATTGTGAAAATTTAATCATTAACATTAACGGTGTCGGCGCACAAAAAGACTTTTCAGCACTCATCACAAACGTAATTCCAAATCTGCACACACTGCAAACAGGTCAGTGTTTCCCGCTACGCCTATATGAACCGATCCAAACCACTGACGCTTGGGTCAGAGGTGATCTATTCGACGACCAGCCACGCACCGAACCGCACTTCATCTACGAAGTGAAAGACGGCATCACCGACGACGGCCTAGCACATTTTACCGACTACTACGCCAGCCAAACCAACGGCCAAAATGAACAACCAGCAATCAGCAAAGAAGACCTGTTTTACTACATTTACGGCCTACTACACAGCGAAGACTACCGCAGCCGCTACGCCGATAACCTCAGCAAAGAGCTGCCGCGTATCCCACGGGTCAAAAGCTATGCCGACTTTAAACACTTTAGCCAAGCAGGCCGTGACCTCGCGCATTGGCACTTACACTACGAAACCATCGAACCGTATGCCGTCAGCTTCAACACCGACCTCGACCAACTGACCGATGCAGACTTCTACGTCACCAAAATGAAGTTTGGTAAAGGCACAGGCGACGACCGCCACGACAAAACCACCGTGATCTATAACAGCAAAATCACCCTGAGTGGTATCCCACTCGACGCCTATGACTATGTCGTGAATGGCAAAGCCGCGATTGATTGGGTCATGGAACGCCAAAGCGTCACCACCCACAAAGACAGCGGCATCACCAACGACGCAAACGACTGGGCAACCGAAACCATGCACAACCCACGCTATCCGCTGGAACTATTGCAACGAGTGATCACCGTCAGCCTCGCCACCCTAAACATCGTGCGCGGCTTGCCGAAATTGGACATCGAATCATGAGCCGCATCATGCCGAGTCAACTGAGTAACAGCCAGCTTCGACTGATCTTTGGCATGCTATTGCCACTGTTGATCATACTGATGCCCGCCTGTAATACGCTACCGACCCGACCGAATGTACCACTCAGCTATAGCATCGAAGCCGACAAACTGCGCTCGCTTGACCCGCGCCAACAACGCGATGACATGGTGTATCCGCTGCTTGACCCGCTAGAAGCCTTTGCCACCCGCGTACAACTGATCCGCCGCGCCCAACACAGCATCGACTTGGCCTACTACATCTGGGACAACGACATCACCGGACGGCTGATCCTGCATGAACTGATTGACGCGGCACAACGGGGCGTGCGGGTGCGGCTGCTGCTGGATGACCAAAACACCACGGGACTCGACGCGCTCTGGCTGGCGGTGGCCAAACACCCCAGCATCGAGGTGCGCTTGTTTAATCCGCTGGCCTATCGAGAGTATCGGGCGCTGAATCATCTGGTGGATTTTTCGCGTACCCAGCGCCGCTTACACGGCAAAACCTTCGTGGTGGATGGGCAGATCATGATCATCGGTGGCCGCAACATGGCCGATGCCTATTATCGGATTAGCCCTGATGATTTTTTTGCCGATCTGGACGTGATGCTGGCGGGGTCGGCCTTGCGCCAGATGGGACAAAGCTTTGATCGGTTTTGGAATGATCGGCTGGCCTATCCGGTGATCGGCTTACTCAACGGCGATGCCGCTGCCGAACAGCGAGAGTTACAACAGATTAAACATGTGCAACAAACCGCCGATGCCAAAGTCTATCTGGGTGCCATCGCCGAACAACATCCACTCGATCGTTGGCTAAATGGCGCACAAATCGCCTCGACGCTACTCGATAGCCAAACCTTGCCGACCCGTACCCGCTTGGTCACTGATACGCCTGCCAAAGCCAGTCAAACCTTGCCGTTTAGCCAGACCATCGGTGCGCAGATTTTGGCAATCGCAGGTGACCCCCAGCAATCACTGGATATCATATCGCCCTACCTCGTACCGACCGAGAGGGGTACACAGGCATTAGTCAAGCTGGCACAAAATGGCGTGCGCATCCGCATCCTGACCAATAGCCTTGCCGCCACTGACGTGGTGGTCTTGCATGATTTTTATGCACGGCGACGGCAACAACTGCTGACCGCAGGGGTCGTGCTGTATGAGTTTAAGCCCGATGCGCACGCCGACCCGATTCGCAAGTGGCGCAGCCGCGAAGGGCTACTGCATACCCACAGTGGTCTACATGCCAAAGCGATCAGTTGGGACAGTCGGACGACCTATGTCGGCTCGATGAACCTCGATCCGCGCTCGGTGCTGATCAATGCCGAATGGGGCGTGATGATCGAGAGTCGTGCGGCGGCCGATCTGGTCGATCAGGTGTTTTCTGGCAATATTTTGCGCCTCGCCTATCGGGTGACCCTAGATGCTGATGGCAAGCTGCTCTGGCTGGAAAAAAACCAAACGGGCGAGATGATCGAACACCATGCCGAACCCGCCAGTCGCAGCCGTCGCGCCGTGTCACGGGTGGTGGGTTGGCTGCCGGTAGAAGCGCTAATGTAGTGGATTTGCGATGATGCCGCGCGGGCGCTGCGTCAGGAGCATGTTCAACACATTCGCGTACCACCACAACCGCCCACCGTGGCGGTTTTGTTTTGTACCACATCTCAATTGATGTACTTTATTTGGTACACTGACCTGAACAGCCATGCGATGCAGTGGACGATGACGAACGAACCGATACCGATTGTGTTGCAAGTGGTTTTTTTTCGTAGCGATGCAGGAACAGAGCCTGTGCGGGACTGGTTAAAGGCTTTAGAACCAACAGAGCGGCGCACGATTGGCGAAGATATCAAGACGGTTCAAATGGGTTGGCCGTTGGGGATGCCATTGGTGCGCAAGTTGGAGCAAGGTTTGTGGGAAGTGCGAATCAGCCTAAACCACAAAATCGCAAGGGTGTTGTTTACGACTGTCGAGGGGCGCATGGTGTTATTGCATGGGTTTATCAAAAAATCGCAAAAAACCCCGTCGCCTGACTTGGACTTGGCAAAAACACGATTATCGCAACTGAGAGGACAAATGCTATGACCACTCACAATCCACACATTGGTAGTGACTTTGATAGCTTCCTAGACAGCGAAGGTATCTTATACGAAGTATCGGCTGTGGCAGTCAAGCGGGTATTGGCGTGGCAGCTTGAACAGGCCATGAAAGCCCAGCACTTGACCAAGACCGAAATGGCCAAGCGCATGCACACCAGCAGATCTTCTTTGAATCGGTTGCTCGATGAAGAAGATACCAGCTTGACCCTGACCACCTTAGCCAGTGCGGCACAGGCATTAGGCAAGCATATTCGTATCGAGTTGATCGACCAACCCGCCTAAACGACAACAGACCGCCCACCGTGGCGGTTTTGTTTTGAAGTCGAGATCACAGCCGCCAGCCATCAAAAAAACCGCCAGCCATCAAAAAACGGCCAGTATCGTGGCTGTGGCTTAAACGTCAATAGACCCTAGTATCAGATTGGCTTGCGGGTTAGCATATTTCATCCATTTCGCAAGTTTTGATCACAACATGATAAAACCCTACCTGATCGTGCCAATCCAACGCTGGTATGAGCGCATTACGCAGAGTATTGCGTTTTATCCGGTGGTGCTGGGTTTTTTAGGCGTGGCGTTGGCTGTTACGGTCATCTATTTTGATAGCACTGTACTGAACGTCTCGGATTACCTCCGCATCAAGCTTCCTATTTTTGCTGTACCAGAGCAAGACACCATCAGTGGCCTGATGACCTTTTTAGCTGGTTCTGTGCTGTCGATGATGGTGTTTAGTTTTTCGATGGTCATGCTATTGCTGAACCAAGCGGCTAATCGATTCTCACCGCGCGTGTTGCCGTCATTGACAGGGGTCAAAAAGCACCAGTTGATCTTGGGTTTATATTTGGCCGCTGTGTTTTATGACGTGATCGTGATCATTGCGATCAAGCCAGATCAAATTGATCCAATTGATATTAATTTGGCCGTATGGGTCGGTATAGGTTTAAGTTCTTTGTGCTTTTTTGCCTTTATTTACTTTATTGATTCGATTTCGCGCTCCATTCGAGTCGACAGTGTGTTGACACAGCTACGCCACGATACGGCGCGACAGTTGTCGTTGCTGTTTGACTCTGGATTAGAGGAACAGCAGTCTCGATCGGCATTCATCCGTACGTCAGATTGGCTGCGTTGTGCCAGTACCCAAACCGGTTATTTAGGCTCTATTGATCAAGGTGGCTTGCTGGCTTTGTGTAAAGAGCATCAGGTTAAAATTGAGGTACATCCGTTTCGAGGTCAGTTTGTTTTTGCACGGACTGTCTTGTTTGATCATAGTGGTGCATTGACGGATGAGACTTTGGATCAGTTTCGAGCGTTTTTTTATTTTAGTCGTGATGAGCGTGAGGTGCTGTCAGATAATCATTTGGCCGGTTTTCAGCAGTTGGCCGAGATTGGGATACGTGCGATGTCACCAGGGATTAATGATCCGATGACGACAGTATCGACGCTGGAGGTGCTGACCGAGCTGTTTGCGCAGCGTTGGCAATGTTCACCCGATTTATATTGGGGCAAATCGCCGCCGTCCGAGGCTAAAGCCAGTGCGCCAGATCAGTCAGCGCAATCGGCGGGTATGGTCTGGGTGTGCATGAAAGGCGTGAGTCATACTGAGCTGCTGTATCAAGTGATGGCAGCTTATCGTCGTTATTGTGCCGGAGATGTCAGTTGTCTACAGGGTATGCTGCGGCTGTTGAGCTATCTGTATCATCAGCCCATTTTGAGTGATCAAGAGCGCCACGAGGTGATGGCAGAGGCCGCACGTGTGCGTGATGATGCCCGACTAGCCCTACAAAATGCCTATGACATTCATCGTATTGAGCAGCTATACAAGAAAATTCCACGGGCGCATTTGGCCTCAACAGATTGATTGTTACAGACCACTGGCTAGGGAGTTGTGGTACATCACTTGTCACCAAAGCCATGTGCTTCGATCTGACTTCATATGGGACGGGAACGCATAGAACATCATAAAGGCGCAAGATTTCTTAGGGTCTGTTGACGATATATTTTTGATAGATGCGCTGTTTCGAACATCCATTCGTCGGAATCGAACATTGTTGTCGTAAAATGTCATTATTTTGTATTCGAATTATTACACAATTCTCTTGTAGTCATTTTTTAAGCAATTTTGGTGATCAGTTTCACCAAACCACAGGAGGTGAGCCGTGAGTGCAGCATTTAACTTTGGGGCAATCGCAGGAACATGTTTGTTATCCACGCTATTGCTGGGTCAGCAAGCGCAAGCTGATACCTATGTCTTTATTACCAATACCACTGATCAACCTGTTTCAGTGGCCGTGAATCATAGTGGCACACGTACCCTGACCCAGGGCAGTCAGTGGGCACAAGAAGCCACCACGATTGGTGCGTATGAAACCAAACGAGTGCTGCGTTACAACCGTTATTCGGGCGTAAAATCTGGCCAAACCTATAATTTTGATACTGTAGTGACCAGCGGTGGCTCGAGTGTGACGTTTAAGCAGTCGATGACTGGCACGTGGACGGGCAGTAACATCAAGCATGGCGCGTCAGGTAGTGGCTTTAGTTCACCGTGGTTTACTGACCGCAGTATTCACCGTTACAACACGACCTATCTCGGCAAAGCTTCAGAGGCTGCGTTTAAATCTGAATCAACCAGTGGCTATGATGATTTCCATTACACCATTCACCAAAAAACTGTAGCAGAGCCGATTTCAGCCAGCGCCAATGAGCTTAAAGTGCTGACCTATAATATTTATGCGTTACCTTTAGTCGCAGCCAAGATTGATGAGCGTCTCAGCCAATTACCACAGAATCTCAAAGGCTATGACGTGGTGTTGTTTCAAGAGGCATTTTCGTCTAGCCGCAACGCCATGCTGACGCAGTTGGCACAAGAGTATCCGTACCAAACCCATATTCCATATGGTTCAGGTTATAACGTATTTGATAGCGGTGTATTGGTGGCGAGTCGCTATCCGATTGCCAATACGGCTGAGTTCATTTATCCAAACTGTACGGGCACCGATTGCTTTGCGGATAAAGGGGTGATTTACGCTGAAGTGATTAAAGGCGGTAAGGCGTATCATGTGACCTCAACCCACACGGCATCCTTTGACACTGATGAGGCACGTGCGTTGCGTCAAGAGCATTTTCAGCAGATTCGGGCATTGGTTGACCAGCAAAACGTTCCCGCATTCGAAGCGGTGATGATGGGTGGCGATTTCAATGTGAATAAGTTCCTGTGGCCACAAGACTACGCCCAGATGCTGGTAAATTTGAACGGCACTAATCCGGTCAGCACCGGCTATACCGCCTCAACCTTTGATCCTCGGATTAATGCATTGGCTGGCGCAGCAGGTTCGGGTGGTACGACAGTTGAGTATCTGGATTATATCGTATCTTCGAATACCCATCGTCAGCCGACTCAGGCACGTAATGATGTGCGGATTATTCGCTCAGCGGCTGATCCAGTGTTTATGACATGGGATTTGTCTGATCACTTCCCAGTGATGGGTCAGTTTAACTACACTCCTTAAAGCATCCCTTTTACCGACAGAGTGAGCAGCGATCATGAAATCAATCATTAAGATGATGGCAATGATGATTGTTGCTTGTGCAGCGGTCATCGGGCTAGGAGTCGGTGCGACCCAGTGGCTTAAGCCTGCACAAGCAGGGTTGAGCCCAGCAGAGGGGACAGGCGTTGCAGCGGTATCTGCTGCACAGCCTGATTTGCTTGCACCAGCAGCGGCTGCGGTAGTCGGCCACTCGCCAGGTGAGGAGGTGCAAGTGCGACAGCAGGATCTTCAGCAGTGGCTACAGCAACATTTAACTGATTTTAAAAAACAGTCTGGCAATCTGGAGACGTTTTTACAGGCATGGGCTGCCCAGTGTCAGGGGGCAAACTGTGATGCACTATTACGATCCGCTTTGGCGAGTCATGCCGATCAAGTGTTTGCCAATCAAATGCTGCGTCTGATGAATAGCCTACCTGCCTATGAAAAAGCCATGCAGTCGGTGGTGATGTCGACAGCGACAGATCCGCGCCAGCGTTATGCACAGATTTGGCAGTTGCGTGAGCAGATGCTCGGGCAAGAGGGCGCGTTACTGGCCTTCGGACAAGAAAAGGTGTTTGCGGAATATCAGTTTCAGTTTGCCGACCTTAAAGCCCGTGCCGCCAGCTTATCCACTGAGCAACGCCTGGCTGCACTCAAACAACTACAGCAGCAGACACTTGGACGTTATGGTGAGGCAGTGCGCCAAGCGGAAGGTGCGGCAGGCGATTACGAGAAATCATTACAGCTTTTGCTGGTCGGCGTCACTGACCCAACGGCAAAGGCACAAGTCACCGAACAATTACGTCAGCAATATTTTAGCCCAGCCGTTGTGGCGCAGATGGCACAGCGTGACCAGCAAGTGGCGACCCAGAAAACCCAAGTCGATCAATATCAGGTTGAATTAGCCCTGCTAAAGCAAGAAATGGCCGCCAGTCAAAGTCGCTTATCTGCCAGTGCATGGCAGCAGCAATATGAGCAGCGCCTCAGCGCGTTACGCTTAAAACACTTTCCAAGTTCTTAGGGTTTATCTGACATCCGGCTGGCGCGCAGTTTATGCCCCAGCGTCGCGGATACTGGCCAGACTTCATCGAGCAGCTGCGCCGCTAGTAGTTCCGCACACAGTGGGGCAAATGCAAAGCCTTTGGCGCCGAGTCCAGCCAATGTCCAGACTCCCTGCATCTCTGGCACTGCTCCTACCAGTGGCAGATAGTCACGCATTTGGGCACGGATCGAGGCACGACCTTGCCAAGTGTGTTGTGCTGGCAGTGCCGCTGCCAGATCAGGCAGCACCTCAGCGAGGAGTTGGGCATTATGCTGATGATCTGCATCACGCAGATCGCTCTGATCATCTTGCCGAATAAACGAGGCACCGAATAGCAATTGTTGCTGACCATGTTGTGATAGTGCAGCGCAATAACCGCCATAAGATAACGGCACACGCGGACTGCCATCTGGCGCCGCACACCACGACAACTGCCCACGAATCGGATTCAGTGGCGGTAAGTTCTGGCACAGCAGCCGGCTGGCCAAAGCAGTACAGACCACGACCTGTGAAAATGTTATCTCAAGGCAGTCATCAGGGGTGTGCAACTGCCAGCCCGCTTGGTGCGCCTGTAAGCGCACAATCTCAGCGGCTTGGCTGCTGATGAGCGGATGAGCCAGCACAGTTTTGGCCAATTCAGCAGGATTGAGTAGCGCGGCTTGCGGTAGCCATAACGCATCCGTAGTCAGTGCGCTCTGGCTGGTGTGACTGGCTTGAGCGGCACTTTGTGGCTGTACCAATGCCGTAGGGTAGTTGGCGAGTTTGGCAAAATCGACGCGCTGTTTATTCGTGTTCAGGCTTAGGCCGCCAGTCGGTTCAAGCACGGGCGCATCGTGTTGCCACACCGACCACCAGCGCAAAGTCGAGAGCCACCCCAGCGTGTGCAGATGCTCACTGACGTGGGTCAGTGGCGTCAGTTTGGGCATCAGCAGTGCGCGTGGATTACCTGATGCGCCAGCCAAGGGTGCAGTTTGATCCAATAAACAGACTGTATAGCCACGTTGTGCCAGTGCATAGGCACAGGATAACCCCGCAATGCCTGCCCCGATGACCGCAATTGGTTGCTGTGGATCGATGCGCGCAATGCGTTGTTGATACATAGCGGGCGTTGCCGCTGCTTCTGGTGTTGCTTGCGGGTCAGGTGCTGGCCAGTTAGCTTTGAGCATTTCACGGCGATAGCCAAAGCCTTTGGGTCTAGTCACACAAATACCATGCGCCTGCAAGCCGTGTCTGACCACATTGGCCACGCTAAACGAGGCAAAAGTTGTGCCGACCGCCGATAGCCGCACAATCTGATCGAGGATATGTGTTTGCCATAATTCAGGATTACAGGCGGGTGCGAAACCATCCAAAAACCATGCCTGTACCGGACACTGGCTCTGGATTTTGGGTAAGCAATCCGCCGCATCCCCAAGCCAAATATCCAGCGAAAGGCGTTCTTCGGCAAAAATCAACCGATGTACCCCTGATAATGGCGGTGGATATTGTGCGAGTAATTGAGCGGATAGATCTGCCAGCTCTGGCCAGTTCGCCAAGGCACGGCGCAGATCAGCAAGGCATAGCGGGAATTTTTCGACCGTCATCACATGCAGACGGCTGTGATTGTGGGGTCGAACCTGTCGCCACAGTTGCCATAGCGCGAGAACGTTTAATCCAGTCCCGAAGCCAGTTTCACCGACCACAAAATAATCATGCGAGCCCAATTGCGCTAAACGCCTCGGCAGGTCATTGCCATTTAAGAACACATGCCGGCTCTCAGCCAGACCATTGTTGCGCGAAAAATACACATCGCCAAATTGGCGCGAGACTGGAATCTCGCCCAGTGCGCTGGTCTGCCAGTCAATCTCGGCGGTTTGGATCGGTAGTTGCATGGGGTGATCTACCAGCGCCGCTGCCGACGAGCCATGATGCTACCCAACACCAAACCCATCACGCCGCCGATGCTGATCGTGGCTGCACCATACAAAAACATCTGCGCGCTTTGCTCAGATTGCAGGACTTTGACTTGAACCGAGAGGTTGTCGTTGGCCATTTGTAGTGCTTGGTTTTGTGCGATGGCAACTTGGTGTGCTTCGCTGATTTGATCGACTTGTAGCTGCATTGTTTTGATGTCTTGCCGTAATTCATGCTGCTGCTGAATATATTGCTGTGCGGTCATTGGTCGATTACTGGGCGCAACAGCGGGGGGGCTGGGGGTGTTCGTTGGCAGCACAGCATATGCAGGTGCAAGCAGCGTGATGCTGAGCGCCAGCAGCGATGTGCTGAGCAGACGAGACGAGACAGCGACTGGCAAAAAAGTAGGCATAAACCACAAACTCAGCATAGACACGCGGCAAAGATGAGCGCCGAATTAAGGCAGTACTTGGCGGAAGGGACTGACCTGCATGGTAGCGTAAACCCCTGCTATCGCATAGGGTTCTGCCGCCAGCCATTGCTCTAAACTGGCGCGGTCAGCAAAGTCCAATACCAGCAAGCTTCCGCTAAAACCTTGGCTTGGATCGTCATGATCGACGGGGTTTGGACCCGCCAGCACCAGCCGACCTTCGGCGTGTAATGCTTGCAGACGGGCAAGGTGTTGTGGGCGCACAGCTAGACGCTGCTCAAGGCTGTTGGGCGCATCGGTACAGACAATCGAGAATAACGGCATCGCACAGGCTCCAGCTGAAGTGATTGTGTCAGGGTTGTTTTTTCATAAAGGCGCGCAGCAACACAAAGTTTGCGACGAAGAACGCAATGGTGATCGCCATTGAGCCAAATACTTTAAAGTCAATCCAATACTCTGGCCAAACAAACGCGAACCACAAATGCACCCCACCAATGATGAAGAAATAAGCGGCCCAGACCCAAGCCAGTTTTTTCCACTGTGCATGACTCATCTCAAAGACTGAGCCGAGCATGCGTTCGGTCAGGGCTTTTGGCTCACCTTTGCTAAAATTAATATAATTGCCCACGATGAAAATACAGCCAAACAGCCAGTTAATCACTGTTGATTTCCAGCGAATATAAATGTCGTCGTGCAGCAGTAAGGTCAGCGCACCAAAACCCACCGTGAGAAACAAGGTGATCCACTGGGCTTTTTCCAGTTTGCCTTTTTGCAAAATAAAATGCAGGGCGTAAACCAGCGTCATAGAGAGCAGCAACCCTTGGGTGGCCACAAACACATCTTGGGTTTTAAACAGATAGAAGAATAACAATAGCGGAATAAAATCCAAAAACGCTTTCATGCTAACCTGTCGGCTCAATTGCAAAGGCGAAAGTATAGAGGATGCAGCGCGTCGATTTACACATGCACAGCCGTTTTTCTGATGGAAGTCTGTCACCAACTGCGCTGATGCAGGCCGCAGCGGCGGCCAATATTGATCGAGTAGCACTGACTGACCACGATAGCATCGATGGGTTGGCTGAAGCACGCCAAGCGGCTGAGTTGCTAGGTATTGATTTAATCAATGGCATTGAGCTGTCTGCACAGTGGACGAAACCTGCCGCCAGCAAGCCGATTTCGATTCATATTGTTGGGTTAGGCATGACCGACCTGCCGCAATTACAAGCTGCATTACAGCAGCAGCAGCAAGTACGGGCGGCGCGTGGCCAGTTGATTTGTCAGCGGTTACAGCCGTATATCCAGCGTGATGCGTGGCCAGAGGTGCTGGCAATGGCGGATGGGCAGGCCGAGCGAGTGACGCGGGCGCATATCGCCGAGTGGTTGTTGCAGCAAGGCTTGGTGCAGCGGCATCAGCAGGCCTTTGATCGTTGGTTGGGTGATAAGCGTGCCGCGCATGTGCCTCTCGAATGGATGAGCCTTGCCGAAGCGGTGCAGTTGATTCATACCTGTGGTGGGCAGTCGGTGCTGGCGCATCCGACCCGTTATGGTCTATCTGCCAACGTGTTAAAACGGCTGGTCGCGGATTTTGTCGCCTGTGGCGGCCGAGCGCTAGAGTTACCCGCGTATCAAGCACCGCCTGCGACACGCGCGATGATTGATCGGTTGGTGACTCAGTATGACTTGCTGGTGTCAACGTCGAGTGATTTTCATGGTGACAGTATGCCGTGGATTAAGCTGGGCAATGTACCGCTGATTAAAGCAGGACAGGTCGGGGTGTGGCAGCACCTGTAGTGGTTGTGGTGAACGTGCGCGCACCGCAAGATAGGATTCAAGCATGCAGTTTTTGCAATCCGAATGGTGGGTTTGCATTGGAATAATGAGCAGTACTGCTGCGCAAGAGAGAATCACAGTATCTGTTTCTCGGCAGGACATTGCTGTCTAGCTGTAGGAGTCTCCGCCGTTTAGGTGGGTGAGATACGGTCTAGCCCATCAGATTTTGCTCCGCCAAAGACAGCGTACCCGTGTTGCCGACAATCACATGATCAATCAATTGTATATCCAGCAGACGGCACGCCTGTGCCAGTTGTGTGGTGAGTTGTAAGTCTGCTTCTGAAGCAATCGCAGGCGAGTCGGGGTGATTGTGCGCCACAATCAATTGCACCGCTTGATGTGCCAAGGCTCGGCTAAGAATTTCGCGGATATGCACTGAGCAGCGGGTGATCGAGCCAAAAAATAGCTTTTCAAAGGCCAGTAATTTGAGCTGGCTATCCAAAAATAACACTGCAAATACCTCTTGGCGCTCGGGTTTGAGTTGTTGTGTCAGATATTGTTTAACCGCTTCAGGTTGATTCAGCAGGCCACCCGTTTTCAGTTCACTTTCGACATAGCGCTTGCCCAGCTCAAGCGCAGCCATCAGGTGTGCATATTTGGCCGATCCCATGCCATGACAGCGCAGCACCTGTTCGGGTCGTGCTGACAGCAAGCCCGCTAAGCCATCAAACTGCTCAAGCAGATCTCGCGCCATTTCGACCGCCGATACCCGCGCCGTGCCCGTGCGTAAAAAAATCGCTAATAGTTCGGCATCAGACAGGACAGCAGCACCTTTATCGAGTAGACGCTCTCGTGGACGTTCGGATTCTGGCCACAATCGAATACTCATGATGTGTTGATCTCAGTTTTTGTATGACAAATTTTGCCGCAAAAACCAACGATTGCCTAGCATAGACTTTTGGTGGTTGCGGGTTTGGTGCTATGGTTGCGCAGCAATGAATTCGTGATGCGGTGGACGACAGATGACGACACAAAATATTGTACTCGGTGTGACCGGTGGCATCGCTGCCTATAAAAGCGCAATGTTAGTACGCCGCCTGCGCGATGCAGGGTTTGCGGTGCGCGTCGTGATGACTGCGGGTGCACAAGCTTTCGTGAGCCCACTGACGTTTCAGGCTTTATCAGGGCATGCCGTGCATACCAGCTTGCTGGATCCTGAAGCCGAAGCGGGCATGGGGCATATCGAGTTGGCGCGTTGGGCGGATCTGGTATTGGTCGCGCCTGCCAGTGCCGATAGTCTGGCACGAATAGCGGCGGGGATGGCCGATGACCTGTTGACCACGTTGATTTTGGCCACTGTAGCACCCGTGTTGGTTGCGCCGGCCATGAATCAGCAAATGTGGGCGAACCGAATCACCCAGCGCAATATTGATACACTGCGCGACTATGGTTTTACCGTGATTGCGCCACATGAGGGTGAACAAGCCTGTGGTGATGTCGGTGCGGGGCGCATGCCAGAGCCAGAAGACTTGGTACAAGCAGTGCAGGTATTCTTGCAGGCCAAAACCGCAGCCGCACGACCTGCACTGGCGCTGCCTCAGGTCCTCGCTGGGCAGCAGGTGGTGATTAGCGCTGGCCCGACCCGCGAGGCACTTGATCCCGTGCGTTATCTGAGCAATCACAGCACGGGTAAAATGGGCTTTGCCTTGGCAGAAGCCTGTCGTGATGCGGGTGCGCGCGTGACGCTATTGGCAGGCCCAGTGCATTTGGCCACGCCGCACGGGGTAGAGCGGATTAATATCACCTCAGCGCGTGATTTATTGGCCGCCAGCTTGCAACAGCTTGAACTGGGCTGTACGGTATTTATTGCGACCGCCGCCGTGGCCGACTATCGACCAGAAGTGATTGAAGATCATAAGATTAAAAAATCAGGGGAAATTACTGATATTCGCTTGGTCAAAAATCCTGATGTGGTGGCGACCATCGCCGCGCATGCCCAGCGGCCGTTTGTGGTCGGTTTTGCGGCCGAAACCCAAAATACCGAAGCCTATGCACAGGGTAAACTGGCCAACAAAAAGCTGGACATGATCGCCTGCAATGATGTATCGCGCAGTGATATTGGCTTTGGTGCTGATCAAAACGCGATGACAGTATTTTTTGCCGAGCAATATGCTTTAGATGCAGTGCGCTTGGATAAAGCCGATAAATCTGAGATTGCCGCGCGGTTGGTCGAGTGTATTGCCCAAGCGCAACGGCAAAAACAGCACGATTAAACAGGATGACTGAAATGTCTAAAAAAACCAGATATCCCACTAAAAGTAATCAGCTCATCGAAACGTTTGATGGGTTGTTTACCGCTGCCGAGTGTCAGCAGTTCATCGACCTGAGTGAGCAAAAAGGCTACGAGGCGGCGACCATTACGCTGGGTCGCAATCACTTCGAGCTACGCACTGAGGTGCGTAATAATGATCGGGTGATTTATGACGATGTACAGTTGGCTGAACAATTGTTTGCGCGGCTGCGTGATCTGTTGCCTGCACAGTTACACGGCTGGGATTTAGTCGGTTTAAACGAGCGCTTTCGCTTCTATCGCTATCAGTCTGGGCAGACTTTTCGGCCACATTGGGA
>JBBKWW010000076.1:0-5442 GCA_037969155.1 Moraxellaceae bacterium | reverse complement strand
GGCCAAAAACTCAGCGCTTCTGCGGTGAAGCAACTCGCCCTCACGCACGGCCTGCCGATCTATCAGCCGCTGCATTTTAAAGCCAGCACGCCTGAAGGTTTAGCGGCACAAGCCGAACTGGCCGCGCTGCAACCCGATCTGCTGATTGTGGCAGCCTATGGATTAATTTTGCCGCAAGCGGTACTAGACATTCCGCGTTTAGGCTGCCTGAATATCCATGCCTCCATCTTGCCGCGTTGGCGCGGGGCTGCCCCGATTCATCGGGCGTTACTGGCTGGTGATACCGAAACAGGCATTACCATCATGCAAATGAACGCGGGCTTAGACACTGGCGATATGCTGCGGATCATGCGTACGCCGATTTTAGCCACCGACACCTCTGGCACACTGCATGATCGTTTGGCCGTACTCGGCGGCGACGCGATTGTAGACAGCCTTACTAATTTGGCCGCCGATCAAAGTCGTGCAGTCGTACAGGATGAGTCACAAGTCACCTATGCACATAAACTGACCAAAGCCGAAGGCCAAATCGACTGGTCACAATCGGCTGCTGAAATTGACCGTCAAATTCGCGGTCTACAGCCGTGGCCAGTCGCGTTCTGCCAACATGCAGAGCAAACCCTGCGGGTCTGGGCAGCCGAACGGACAGAAGGTACTGCTGATCAAGCCGCAGGCACAGTCACAGCAGTCGGCAAATACGGCATCAATGTGGTCTGCGGTGACGGCCAACTGCTTCGCCTCACCTCACTGCAATGGGCGGGCGGTAAGCCACTGAACGCCGTGCAGATGTTCCAAGCCAACAAAATCCAACTCGGGGACATCTTGTCATGAGCCACAACACCGCAGCTAAAACAGAACAGCCACATGGCAATCTACGCGCCCAAGTGATCCGCATTTTGGTCATGGTTAAACAAGGCAAATCGCTGAGCAGCAGCCCGTTTAGCAAAGCCCTCAACAACACCACTGAACGGGATCGTGGCCTATTTAACCAGTTGGTGATGGGCAGTTGTCGGCATTGGTTTACGCTAGATCGCGCCTTACAGCCGATGCTGAAACAACCGCTGACTGACCATCGGGTACATGCCGCGCTAATCCTTGGAATGTATCAGATTTTTTATACCCGTATTCCGGCGCACGCCGCGATCAGTGAAACAGTCGAAGCGATTAAGCAACTCGGCCAACTGAAAGCGTCTGGCTTGGTCAATGCCCTGCTGCGCCGCTGCCTACGCGAACAAGCCACGCTAGAAACCACACTTGCCAATACCAGCAGCCTACCGACATGGCTAGATGATCATCTCAAACAAGACTGGCCAGCCGAATACGCCGCGATTGAAGCACAACTGCGCCAAGAAGCGCCGTTGTTTATCCGTGTCAATGCCAGCCTCAACCAGCGCGATGACTATCTACACACCTTACATCTGAATCAAATCGATGCGATTGCCACCGCGCGTCCGCATGGTATTCGGCTGCTCGAAGCCAACCACATCCCGAGTGTAGTCGGTTTTCATGATGGCTGGTTTTCGGTACAGGATGATCATGCACAGTTGTGTGCCGAGTTATTTGGTGATTTGAATGACAAACGCGTGCTGGATGCCTGCGCAGCCCCTGGTGGCAAGACTGCGCATTTACTCGAAAAATTCGATATTAAACAAATGGTCGCACTCGACAGCGATGCCGAACGGCTCAAACGCGTCGAAGAAAACCTGTCCCGCTTACAGTTGCTCGACCATCGGGTGGTGACCCAAGCGACCAATGCCGGCACATGGCAGGCGGAGCAGTTATTTGATGCGATTTTGTTGGATGCGCCGTGTACCGCGACTGGCGTGTTACGCCGTCATCCTGATATTCGGTTGTTACGTCAAGCTGGCGACGTGGATCAGACTGCCCGTTTACAGGCCAAGCTACTGAATAACCTGTGGAAACAACTCAAGGTCGGCGGTGAGTTGGTCTATGTCACTTGTTCATTGCTAAAAGCCGAAAACGAGCAGCAAATCGCGGCGTTTTTGGCGCGGACACCCAGTGCAGTCGAAGTGCCGATTGAGGCGGACTGGGGGCAAGCGCGGCCACACGGGCGGCAGTTGTTTCCGCTGAGTGAGGGGGGCGATGGGTTTTATTTTGCCAAGTTGCGAAAGGTTTAAAGCCAGATCAGCAACCACCTGAAATCAGCCTTAGTGCTGGAATTGCAAATGCGCGATGCAGGCGATGACCAGCATCGTGAGGTGAGTGTTGGAGATAAAAGCTGATACGATATTAAAAACCAGTTTTTTAACACAGAGGGTTTATGTCGTCTCAGGTCAGTCTACCGATTAGTACACGCTTTATCTGGAAAGCGATGATCAGCCCTGATGCGGGTAAAATCATCTATCTAGACTGCACCAAACGCATGTATATGTATGATTTTGCTCTCCAACGACTGACTAGACTGGAGCGCAAAGCATCTGTCCAGTGTTGGATCTACCATCCTCAGTTACACCAAATTGCATGGATCGATGGCAAAGGTCGAGTATGGACTCGGGATCTCAATGCACCTCGCAAAAAAAGACTCAGACGTGCAAAATCGAAAAACAAGTTCTTGGTCTATAGTCATGACGGCAATCAGTTGGCGCTGATTCGTTCAAACAGATTGCACGTCTTAGATTTAATTAAAAATAAACTGACAAACATCACTCAGCCAGACGAATATGGGGGACTGTATGCTGTGGTATTTCATCCCAGAAATACCGAACAACTGCTGTTTGGTGGCGAACGCGGCTTATGGCACTACAACCATATAACGCAGCGTTTTCACGCTATACGTCAGGGGCACTGTCGCATTAATAACGTTGAGTTTATGACTGACTCAACAAAAGTTCTGTTTTCGACTGAGGATTATTACGTCCAGCGCGATTTAAATGGTCATCATCCTGAACATGTGATGTCTCGGATCGAACAATATGAGTCAGCGGTGTTTAGTTCAGGTGGCCAGTACATTTCCGCTTATAACTACACCACTAGTCCAGTCAAACTCTATGACTTAGAGCAGGAACTGGTGCATGTTATTATTGAGCCAAATCATCAAGACGGTCAGCAGAATTCCTGTACTCAAGCATTTAATTTCAGCTCAGACGGCACATCTCTACTCTGGCAAGCCTACAACGAGAGTCGTCAAGTCCTTTACCGATATGACCACCATACTCAAATCAGCCAAATACTGACTCAATGCGAGATTGGCTGCGATAGATTTTAATGATTCCTAAAACCCTCGCCCCAGTACCTTATTCACCGCCTTAACATCATAAAAACGCGGATTAAAATCTTCTTCGACCCACTCACACATCTGCTGATGCTCCTCATCCTGATACTCCTCACTATCAGGATGCGCAATCACATCCAAAAAACAATACCAACCATCCAGCCCGCCGATATCCTCCAGCGGACACGCCCCCTCACCCACCAACACCTCAGCCAGTGGCTGCGATAAGGTCACCGGCAAGATTTTTTCTAGGACAATCAGATGCTCCCAGCCCTCACCAAAATCATATTCATACGACATCTGGTCTTTCACCTGCTGCAATACCTCAGCCAGCGTCACCTTGCTTTCATCGCGAAACGCCTCGATATTCTCGCAAGTATCCGCATCACTAAAGGTCTGACCCTGCGCAGTAAAACTGTGCAAGTGGCAATCTTCCCAGCCCATCACCACCTGCAACACCTCATGCAGCTGTGCCAGTGTCAGCTTGCTCTGCACCTTGACCCGCCGCCAGATCGCAGGTTTTGCGCCGACCAGACTCACTTTTAATTGATATAGCGCGTTGTTTTTACTGCTTGATTTGGCCGTGTTGGTTTTACTGCTGATTTTACCACTGGGTTTAGCCATGATCATTTGCCCCACAGATCACCAGCACCCGCTCTTCAGTCATATCCAGCATCGCCGCCCGAATCCCCTCACGCCCTAAGCCACTGTCTTTCACCCCGCCATACGGCATGTTATCGACACGGAAGGTCGGCACATCGTTAATAATCACCCCGCCGACGTGCAGCGTGTCCCACGCCTCAAACATCTGATTAATGTTTTGCGTATACACCCCCGCTTGTAGCCCGAAGCGACTTTGATTGATCAAGTCTAAACCCTCGCGGAACAACTGATATTTCTGTAACACCACCACAGGGCCAAAGGCTTCATTTTCAATCACATCACAGCCATCGGGTACATTTTCCAACACCGTCGCCTGTAACATCGCGCCGTTCAACTCGCCGCCGCAGAGCAAATTTGCACCTTTGGCGACCGCTGCATCAATCCACTGTTTCAGGCGTTCGGCTTCTTTATGCTTAATCATTGGGCCGACCACAGTGGATTCGAGTTGTGGATTGGCGGGGATCAGTTTCGCCACGCGTGCTACAAATTTGGTTTTGAGTTCGTCATAAATCGCCGCATGCGCCACGATGCGCTGCACACTGATACAGACCTGCCCCGACTGACCAAAACTCCCCGCTACCAAGCGATCTAACGCCGCATCAATATCCGTATCTGGCTCGATCAGGACCGCTGCATTGCCGCCGAGTTCCAGCACGACTTTTTTACGACCTGCCCGCGCCTTCATGTCCCAGCCGACCTGATCCGATCCGGTAAAACTCAGCAATTTCAAACGATCATCAGTCACCAGCACATCCGCCGCCACCCGCTCAGACGGCACAATCGAAAATGCACCTTGTGGCAAATCAGTTTCAGCCAATACCTCTGCCATGATCAGCGCACTGACTGGCGTAAGACTGGCGGGCTTCAACACAAACGGACAACCCGCCGCAATCGCAGGCGCAATTTTGTGTGCAGTCAAATTTAATGGAAAATTAAACGGACTAATAAACGCACACGCACCAATCGGCACGCGCTGCACCATCCCGCGATAACGTGCCGCTGCGGGGGTGACATCCAACGGCATCACCGCGCCTAAGTCGGTCTGCGTCACTGCATCAGCCGCCAATTGAAACGTATTAATCAAACGAGTCACTTCAGCCCGTGCCGCTAAGATCGGCTTACCACCCTCCACCACTAGAACCTGTGCCAGCTCCTCATGCCGCTCAGTAAAACGCCGCACACAATGCAATAAAATTGCCTGCCGTTGATAGGTTTTAAGCTGCGCCATTGGCCGCTCTGCCGCCACCGCTGCCGCAATCGCCTGCTCCATCAGATCGGCATCAGCTAGCCCAACCTGTGTCACCGTTTGGCCGGTATATTTATCTTCAACATCCAACCACTGGTTAGGTTGCACGGCTTGATTAGCAATATATAACGGATAACGGGCGGCAAACTGAAACGGCGTTGACATGAAATTCATCCTAGCGGCGTGTATCAAAAAAATGAAAAACCAACGCGAACCTTGCGCAGTGGTGGGCTTTTATCCTGTTTTGCATACTGGCAGAAAACCGCGATTGCGCCAACATTCAGCTGATAGATTAAATCGT
>JBBKWW010000075.1:0-4896 GCA_037969155.1 Moraxellaceae bacterium | reverse complement strand
CCCATTTCCTGTAGCAACTGACGCGAGACCCGATTGATTTTGTTAATCGTTTCGATCATGTGCACAGGAATACGGATAGTACGCGCCTGATCCGCAATCGAGCGAGTAATCGCCTGACGAATCCACCACGTCGCATAGGTTGAAAACTTATAACCGCGACGATATTCAAACTTATCGACCGCTTTCATCAGGCCGATGTTGCCTTCTTGGATCAAGTCCAAAAATTGCAGGCCACGGTTGGTGTATTTTTTGGCAATCGAGATCACCAAACGCAAGTTGGCTTCGACCATTTCTTTTTTGGCACGGCGCGCTTTGGCATCGCCAATCGCCATCCGACGTGAAATGTCTTTCATGTCAGAGACACGCAGGCCAAGCGCCGCTTCAATGTCAGCAAGGCTTTGTTGTTGCGCCAAAATATCAGCACGTACCACATTCAGGCCATTTGCCAGTGATGGATCGATTTTGATCTGTTCATCGACCCAATCGAGGCGTGATTCTTGGTTTGGAAAATGCGTGCGGAAATGCTCACGACTCATGCGACCGCGTTTAATGGCAAAACGCATCACTTCACGCTCGGCCAAGCGCACTTGCAGATTGGTGTCACGAATCCTACTGGCCAACTGCTCAGACAGACGCGGGGTCAGCTTAAACATCATGAAGACCGCAGCCATTTCGAACAGTGCCAACTGGGTAATCGGACTATTGCGGCCATGTTCCGCAATCGCCGCCAGTACAGCAGCATGCTTCTCGCTTAGATCACCAAAACGTTGACGGGCAATCTCTGGATCTGGGCCAGATTCAACTTCGTCGCTATCATCGCTGGTGTCTGATTCATCATCATCATCATCGTTAGTGGCCTTGGTGCCTGTGCCTTCCAATACAGGTACTTCTTCTTCTTCGATGACTTCGGGTACTTCGACCACGTCATTTTCAGGATCGAGATAACCGGATAGGATGTCGGCGAGACGGCGTTCACCACGTTGCGCTTCATCAAATTCTTGTAATGCTACTTCGACTGTGCCCGGCCAATGCGCCATGGCGTTCAACACGTCGCGAATGCCTTCTTCGATGCGTTTAGCGATACTGATTTCGCCTTCACGGGTCAGCAGTTCGACCGTGCCCATCTCACGCATATACATGCGGACGGGGTCAGTGGTGCGGCCTGGTTCGCTTTCGACCGAGGCCAACACGGCAGCGGCTTCTTCGGCGGCCACATCGTCATCTGAGGCATCGGGCGTGTTACCGTCCAGCATCAGCTCATCGTTTTCTGGCGCACGCTCATGCACCGGAATACCCACATCGTTGAGCATCTGAATAATGTCTTCGATCTGCTCGCTTTCGGTAATCGAGTCGGGCAGGTGATCGTTAACCTCGGCATAGGTCAGATAGCCTTGTTCTTTACCACGGCTGATTAAGGCCGCGACTTGCGAGGTGGGCGTGATTTTTTCGCTCATCTGTGGTCACTCATCGGTCAATCGGTTGCGCAAAGGCAATCGAGTAGGATATCACGCACATGCCATTGTCGTCTAAACTTCATCACGTCAGCGTGACAACTTAGACTAACGCAGGCGATAGGCAGATACGCTGGGTTTGGCGCACGATGCGCGTTTAGATATTGATATTAGGGCTTATACAGCATATTTCAAGAGGGAGATATCGATTCTGGTATCGCTCACTCACTCAGTACATGGATCGGCTCGCGGAAATGCAATTGGTGGCGAATATCTAACAGTTGCGCATTGATTGCACGCGCTTCGGTTAAAGATTGTATGCCGCGTAAACGACGGGTCAGCAATTGTTCGCTCAGTTGTAGGCTGAGTTCTTGGCATAGCCGATCCAGTTGTTCGGGCTGTTGAATATAGTTACTGAGATCGACGGCATCCAATAAGTGGCACAGGGTGCGGCGTTGTTCGGCATCTGGCCAGCTACCCAAGATAAAATACAAGGCTTGATCTGGATCATCGAGTTGTTGTTCAAACTGATCCGTCTGTAATAAGGTCAGCAGTTGTTGCAGCATCGAGTCCAAACTGAGTAACTCTGCTAAAGGCAGAAAGTGTGGTCGCAGTGCTGGATATTGCAGCAGCAGGAGCAGGGCTTTTTCTTCCAGACTACAGCCTTGTTCAAAGGAGATCAGTTGGCTGGCTGGCTTGGCTTTACCACGCCAACCTAAGCCGAGTCGCTCCCGAATGGATTGGCGCAGCAGGTGTTTATAGCTGCCTTGGGCGGGTAGTTGCTGAATCAGTTGCTGGGTGGCGTTGTTTAAACCACCTTTGCCCTCGGGGGTCGTCAGATCATATTGCCGCGCTAAGGTGTCATACATGAAGTCAGACAAGGGCGGCGCATGGGCAATTCGCTCTCTAAAACGACTGATACCTTCTCGTCTAATCAAGCTGTCAGGGTCTTGTTTGTCCGGTAAGACTAAAAAACGCAGTTCTAAACCGTCAGTCAGGATTGGTAAAGCGATTTCTAAGGTGCGCCATGCGGCATTTTGTCCTGCCGGATCGCCATCAAACGCGAGGGTGAGATTCGAATTGAACTTAAACAGCGAAGCCAAATGCTCAACGTTGGCCGCCGTGCCGAGTGCCGCAACCGCACCATCAATACCCGCCTGCGCCAAGGCAATCACATCCATATAGCCTTCGACCATGAGCCATTGTTTGGCACGTTGTTTGCGGCCTTCATATAAACCATACAGTAGGTTGGACTTATTAAAGACGACCGATTCGGGCGAGTTAATATACTTTGGTTTTACGTCATCTTGCATCGCTCGACCACCAAAGCCGACCACTCGGCCTTTACGATCTCGAATGGGGAAAATCACTCGATCACGCAATAAGTCGAACTGCCGACCCTTGTCGCTCGTCCGCACCAAGCCAAGCTGTGTTAAGCCTTCGATGTCGTGTGGAAAGGCTTTTTCAAGATGTTGCCAATCGGTTGGCGCATAACCTAACCGCCAAAACGTACATGCTTCACCATCTAAGCCTCGTCCTTGTAAGTATTGTCGTGCGGTTAAGTGTTGTTGCAATTGCGCCTGATAAAACAAGCTAATGGCTTCAAGTAGGCTATACAGACTGCCATCGAGCAGTTCGGCAGCAAAACTGCTGTCGGTGGGATCAAATGGGTATTCCGTCTCAAGCGCGGTCTCGGTATGCGAGCCTGCATCGGTCGATTCAGCCTGAAAGAGCGCTTGCCAACTGGCATCCTCATCATCAGATGCTGGGATAGGCGTTGGTACAGCGTGTCCAGTCGGTGCAGGTGTAGTCTGACTTGGTGGCTGCGCTACTCGATTACTGCGCTGATACTTGAGTTGGGGCGCGTCGTCTTGGGTCGATTTTGGCAGTTCGACCCCTGCGTGTTGTGCAAGATCGCTGAGTGCTTCCATGAAGCTGCGATGCTCATGCTGCATCAAAAAACTAATTGCGTTGCCACTGGCCTGGCAGCCAAAGCAGTGGTAATAGCCCTTATCGCGATGCACATGAAAGGACGGGCTTTTTTCTTGATGAAATGGGCAGCATGCGGTGTAGCTTTTGCCAGATTTTTTCAGTTTGACACGGCTATTGATCAGATCGACGATGTCGGTGCGATCTAATACTTGATCAATGATGACTTGAGAGACGCGCATGGAAAGGCCTGTCTAAGGTCAGTGGCTGGGTCGATAAGCGCGGCAGTATAGCAACATGCGCCATGGCTCTGGCATGCTGCGGTTAGATATTTCATTTGTCGGCGTGCAGGGTCGCCGCTTTCGGTAAGGTTCACGTTATACTGCGCGCCATTATGAGCGTTGTGAAGGGTTGTCGATGCGTCCGCTGTTTTGGTTGGCTGTGCTGACCGCTGTCTTGTTGTCGGCTTGTGGCCAAAAAGGCGCGTTATATTTGCCAGAGCCTAGTCAGCACCAATCTAAAGCCCAATCTCTATCTGAAGGAGCTGCGTCATGAGTTTTCAACGCATTCAAGGCGAGTTATGCGCCGAACACCTGACTTTAAATACATTGGCACAGCAGTATGGCACGCCGCTGTATGTGTATTCGCGTGCAGCGCTTGAACACAACTATTTGGCATTTGATCAAGCGTTTAGTTTTATTGAGCATCAGGTGTGTTTTGCGGTGAAGTCTAATTCTAATATTGCCGTGTTAAATGTGTTGGCACGGCTGGGTGCGGGCTTTGATATTGTGACGGGTGGTGAGCTGGCACGCGTGATTGCAGCGGGTGGTGATCCGAGCAAAATCGTATTCTCAGGCTTGGGTAAAACCGAAGCTGACATTGAGCAAGCTTTAAGTCTCGGTATTGCTTGTTTTAATGTGGAATCTGCTGCCGAGTTGGTGCGTTTAGATGCAGTTGCCCAGCGCATGGGCAAGCGTGCGCCGGTGTCACTGCGCGTCAATCCGGATGTCGATGCACAAACCCATCCGTATATTTCGACGGGCTTAAAAGAAAATAAATTCGGCGTGCCGAGCGATACCGTGTACGAGGTGTATCAGTACGCCGCCAGTCTGGCTGGGCTGGAGGTGATCGGGATTGATTGTCATATCGGTTCACAGTTGACCAGCACCACGCCTTTTGTCGATGCACTGACCAAAATCGTCGAGATGATTGAGCGGCTGGCCGAGCTGGGTATTCCGCTCAAGCATATTGATATCGGCGGTGGCTTGGGGGTGTGTTATCGCGACGAAACCCCACCAACCCCAGCTGAGTACGCTGCGGCATTACGCCCGACGCTAGAGCGTTTAGGCTTAAAAGTGTATATGGAACCCGGCCGTGCGATCAGTGCCAATGCAGGCGTGTTGTTGACCACGGTGGATTTATTGAAGCCGACCGCGCACCGCAATTTTGCGCTAGTCGATGCGGCGATGAATGACTTGATTCGGCCGTCGTTGTATCAGGCGTGGATGGATATTCA
>JBBKWW010000074.1:0-8322 GCA_037969155.1 Moraxellaceae bacterium | reverse complement strand
ACTGTGTTGCCATGCGTGTACGCGTTGTTGCCAGAGGGCGCGGTAGGCTGCGCGGCTGTGGCCTTTGGTCTGTCTCATCAACAATCCTCCTGTGTGTGCGGACATTGTTGATGATGTGTTTAAGCGGGGGAAGATGGGCGCGCTGGAGGTTTACGGTAATTGGTCTGGATGGTCACTGTATTGGCTGCCGGTCTGTGTAAACCTTTGGATTGTGCTCTGTATGTTTTGGGCTAAAAAATCTGGATATTCAGGGCGTTGGTCAGAGAAATTTAGACAGGGCATGGATAATTTAGTGATACATGGCCTTGCAGTTTTTGGGATCAGTCTTTTATTAGGTATTTTGGTGGTTGACGCTTATTTGTTGCTGAGCCATGCAGAAAGTACTTATTCGCAGCAGAATCAGTTGCTGATGTGGTGTCTGGTTGCAGCATTTGTGCCTGTGGTCGTGCGTTATGTTGTCTTCGTCAAGCGGCTGGTACGATGACCGATACTGTTTAAACGGATTTAAGAATGCGCTCAATCATATAGGTTAAAGCATCATACTCGCCGACATGCGCAAGCTTTGAAGTTTCCACCATTTCCCACGCAAAGACTTTTGACCAATCCAAATAGTATTGCTGACAATTTGCAACCGACGTGAGAAAAATCCGTTGCGTTCTACCATTTCCTTCTGGAAAGGGATGATAAATGTTCAGAATCCCTAAACATTTTGCCAGCAACACTGCCGCTTCTTGCGGATTTGGCTTGATTTTTAATGCCACAAATTGCTGCGAACGTGCAAACACGGTCTGTTCGTATTTGCCAAGCTCTGCCGCAGGCGTAAAAATATCACCACCTTTGCTGACATCATAAGATCGGGGTCGGCCAGCCCACGCATATAAGTCCTGAAATAAATGGGCATGTATTTTTTTCAAATGCGCAAAATCATAGGTTTGCTCAATCATGGCCGGAGACTGTAGCAACTCCAAGCTACGCAAAAAAGTTATATCAGCTTCTTTGCTTTTCAACAGTTTGTAGTCACGAGTGTCGAGTTTGTTCACGAAAACATGACTGTCAGGATAAAAATCAGGTTCGACACTGTCAGGTAAAAGATTATTGCCCACGCAACATCTCTAAAATCACAGTTGTATCAATTTGAGCGCCTTGTAACGCTTGCTCAACCATTTTTTGAACAGCATCCGAAGGTGTCAGTGATTCAAGCGTGACATTTGCCAATGCTTGAATCACTGAGTTTTGATCTACAATTTGCATATTCACCCCAGTACACGATAACCATTAAAGCTTACGCCGTTCACCTGACGGGGTCAAATGATGACCACTATATGCAACGGTGAAATATTCGCCACAAAGCCGATTTTACTTGAAAAAAAACCTTAAACCCCGCAGGCTATCGCCCGAATCCGCAATCCCCCCGAGTCCCTGCATGACTGATAAATCTACCGCGCCATTTTCATTGGCCGATCTCGTTAAAGCGCCCCCAAGCCAAACCGCCGCGCTTGAACAGCCCAAGCCAAAACGCACCCGCCAAACACCGAATCGCCCGCCGTTTGGCACACGCCGTTCGATGGGCAAGCGCTAACGCCAGATGACCGCGACCGTCGTTCCAGCCCCGCGTCTTGCGGGGTTTTATTTTGGCTACTTTGCGCTGATGGGCGCATTCATGCCGTATTGGAATCTGTACCTAGAGCATCTCGGTTTTGAAAAAGCCATCATCGGTGTATTGGCCTCGATTACGGTGGTGACACGGATTGTTGCACCGAGTGTCTGGGGCTATTTGGCCGACCGTTCTGGGCAGCGGATGCGCTGGGTCAGAGTGGGCACTTTTGCGCAATTATTGGCATGGTGTGCCGTGTTATTGCTACCCAATACGCTGTTTTGGTTAGCGATTATCCTATTTTGCTTTAGTTTTTTCCAAAATGCGATTTTGGCGCAATTTGAAGCGGTGACCTTGTTTTGGTTGGGTGATGCCCGTGATCGTTATGGGATGATTCGGCTATGGGGGTCGCTTGGCTTTATTGCGGCGGTGTTTGGGCTTGGTTGGTGGTTTGACTACACATCGATTAGCTTATTACCCTTGATGATGGTTGGGCTGGCTGCTGTGACATGGTGGATGTCGATGCTGATTGCTGAGCCACCGACTCAGCAGGCCAATCGGCGGCAATCGATCAGTATTTGGCAGGTGCTACGGCGGCCAACGGTGTGCTGGTTTTTTATTGTGCAGTTTCTACTGTTGCTATCGCACGCACCATTTTACAGCTTTTATTCGAATTATTTGCAGAGCTTTGGCTATAGCACACAGACCATTGGTGTGCTGTGGTCGGTCGGGGTATTGGCTGAAGTGCTGATGTTTACCCAATCGCATCGACTGATGGCGTGGGGCACAGAGCGACTGTTGCTGTTAAGTTGCTTGGTGCTAACCGCGCTTCGTTGGTGGTTGGTCGGTTACTTTCCTGAGCGTCTCGGCATTCAGATTGCCGCGCAGGCCATTCATGCCTTTAGTTTTGCGCTGTTTCAGAGTCTGGCGATGCGACTTATTTTTAGGGAGTTTAATGCAGATCAGCAAGGCAGGGCACAGGCACTGTATAGCATGGTGTGGGGCATGGGTGTGGCGCTTGGCTCGCTGCTGGCTGGACTGTATTGGGATCAGTTCGGTGGCTCAGTGATGTTTTATGCGGCGGCGTTGATTTGTTCGATTGCAGCAGTATTGATGTGTCTATCGGTTTGGCGCGCACCTCAGGCAATACTCGAGCAACCTCTGAATAAGGACAGCCAAGCACAGGATCAGGCTTGACCTGAGCGAGGAACCGTTGCAAGCTCAGGCGGTGCAATTCTGCGGACTGATGGAAAGAACAAGCGATGCGATTGATGCGGGGAGTGATGTGTTGCGCGATGGGAGTAATCACCGCTGCGGGAGTTGCCGCTGAAGAGCCTGCCGCTTCCACCATGCATGTGGTGACGCGCCCGCTAATAGCTGGTTTATGGGCGATGCCGATCAAGGAAAGCAACTGTACCGAATACTACAATTTTAAGGAAAATGGTGAGTTTTTTATCAGGAGTGCTGAGGAGCGCGTCATCGGCAAGTATGATTATGAGCTACCTGCGATGGGTGAGGACAGCAAGCTACCGCAGCTGACGATTCATATTAAATACGATAATCTGGCTGCGGATTGTGCTGGACGTGCGATTGATCAGCGGAATGAGGTGCAGCAGCAGTTTATTAAATGGTCAAATCCACCGTATCAGATCCAGTTCTGTAGTACGGTGGATGGCTCGCGCTGTGAGGCGACACTGGCCAAGGTGCTGCCTTGATGAACCAGACTCAACTGGCAATCGCGGGTTGAGTCGCTTGTATTGTGGCCAGCAAGTGCTTTTCGAGATAGTGAATATCCACTGCGCTGGCACAGAATTTAGCATCCTCTAAAATCAACTGTCGATGCAGTGGAATATTGGTTTTGATGCCTTCGATAATCGTTTCATCTAAAGCTTGCTTGAGACGGGCAATGGCTTTGGGGCGGCTGTGTGCATGCACGATCAGCTTACCAATCAGTGAGTCATAGTAGGATGGAATCGCATAACCACTATATAAATGTGAGTCCATTCTGACTCCCATACCGCCTGCGGGATGATACAGGCTGACTGTCCCCGGTGACGGGGCAAAGCTACGGGGGTCTTCGGCGTTGATACGGCACTCTATCGCGTGACCAGTCACCCGAATATCAGACTGTTGCAAGTTGAGCCCTAGACCAGCGGCAATACGCAGTTGTTGTTCAATGATATCCACGCCAGTGATCATTTCCGTGACGGGGTGTTCGACTTGTACGCGGGTGTTCATCTCAATAAAGAAAAACCCGCCGTCTTCAAACAAAAACTCAAATGTCCCCGCGCCGCGATATTGGATCAGCTCGCAAGCATGTACACAGGCCGCCAGAATCTCTTGCCGTGCTGCTTCGGGTAAGTCTGGTGCAGGTGCTTCTTCGAGCACCTTTTGGTGGCGACGTTGCAAGGAACAATCCCGATCATACAAGTGAATCGCATGGCCTTCACCATCGGCTAACACTTGCACTTCGACGTGACGCGGTTTTTGTAAAAATCGCTCCATGTATACCGTATCGTCGCCAAACCAGAGTCCAGCCTCGCGTTGTGCCGTTTGCACCGACTCAAGTAGGTTTTCGACTCGATTGACGATTTTCATGCCACGACCACCACCACCCGATGCGGCTTTGACGATCAGTGGGAAACCAATATTTTTAGCTTCAGCGATGGCATTACTCGTGGTAACCGCTCGACTCGAACCCGGTACGGTGGGTACACCCGCTTTTTGCATCGCGTGAATCGCAGAAACTTTGTTACCCATCAGTCGAATATGTTCGGGCCGTGGGCCAATAAAAATAAATCCTGCATTTTCGACTGCTTCGGCAAACTCGGCATTTTCTGATAAAAAACCATAACCAGGGTGAATGGCATCTGCACCGGTTAATTCAGCAGCCGTCAACAGTGCGCCAATATTTAAATAACTGTCCGCAGAGGCGCCCGGCCCGATACACACCGCCTCATCGACAAAGCGTAAATGCATCAGTTCAGCATCGGCAGTCGAGTAGACACCAACGGTCTGAATGCCCAAAGCGCGGCAGGCACGGGTAATCCGTAGGGCGATTTCACCTCGATTAGCGATCAGAACTTTTTTTAGCATGGCACAGCTCAACAATGGGTCGACAGTCAGTAAAGGTCAGCACAGGCGGGTTTGCCGAAACTCAATCACGGAATCGAAACAGGGGTTGACCGAATTGCACCACATCGCCATTTTTGACCAAAATTTCTTCGATCACCCCGCTTTGGGTGGCCTCAATGGGATTCATGATTTTCATCGCTTCAATAATGCCCAGTATTTCACCCGCTTGAATGGTTTGTCCAATACGAGTAAACGGCGGCTCACCAGGGTTAGGTGCTGTATAAAACACGCCAACCATCGGTGATAGCTCGACTGCACCACGCGGCATTTTGGCGATAACCGGTTGCGCCTCTGGCATTGCAATGGCGGTTACGCCCGATTGGGCAATACGCCGTGTTAATGAAATCGACTGATCACCTTCTTTGACCTCAAGTGCCTGTAGATCGGATTCAATCATCAATTCAATCAGTTTTTTAATCTTACGAATATCCATACAACATGATCCTACCTCTAGAAACTTAAAACCTCAGCATCGCCAGTCTGGTGTAGTAGGGCGGGCATGAGAGCATGGCAAACTGATCTGACAAGCGCATGACAGCGCGTCGCTTAGTCGCGCCGAGTGGTGTGGCTGATAAATCCTTGTTGCTGTAAGCGACTAATCGCGGCCATCAGAGCAAAATAATAGCCATCAACGCCTAACCCGGCAATCACGCCAACCGCTTGATCGGCCAGATAGGAATGATGCCGGAACGGTTCACGTGCATGTACATTGGATAAATGCACTTCGATAAATGGAATCTTGGTCGCTAATAGCGCATCGCGTAAGCCAATTGAGGTGTGAGTCAGTGCCGCTGGATTGATAATAATAAATCGAGTGGCATCGGCAAATGCCTGATGAATCCGATCAATCAACGCGCCTTCCCAGTTGCTTTGCAAATGATCCAGCGCTAGACCGGCTTGTGCAGCATGCTCAACCAAGCGTCGATTCACATCCGCGAGCGTGGTGTAGCCATAGATTTCTGGCTCGCGTTGTCCCAATAGGTTTAAATTCGGCCCATGTAATAGCAGAATATCAGTCATGCAACGCGCTCCAAATGAGGTGCTGGCAATCGTATGAGAAACAGGTAGCGTGCAGCTCTTCTCATCATCATAGTCTGCCAGATCTCGCTAGATCGTAGCAAAAAATGCCATTTCGCGGTTATTTTAGCGCAAGATTACTAAAAACAGCCAATCGTTTAATCGGAAACTGCTTTAAAAATAGACAACTGTACAAAATGCAACACAAGTCAATTGTATACGTATCAAGCGACATTACCTGAGAGTGCGCCTTGAGCAATTGACTTTGCAGCTTGAAAGCTTCATGTTAAGCTCAAATCGCCTGCACACACTTGTCTGTGCTGTGGGCTGAACCTGCCTGAGTTATCGTAAGTGTGTCGGGTATGGTTTAAATGAACCTAATGGATTTGCACCGGAATTGCTGAATGCTTCACAGAAATGATCATTACAACAAGCTGCCTTGTTTCAGTGTTTATTGCTTTCTTTGCGTTCTTCAGCGCCGGACTGTCCTTCTTTACAGTGTGGCTTGAGGATTAAAAGATGACAGCACGCGAACAGGGTGTCGTAAAGTGGTTTAACGATACCAAAGGATTTGGTTTTATTCAGCGTAATAGTGGCGAAGATGTGTTTGTTCACTTTCGCGCGATTCTCGGCGAGGGTCACCGCAGCTTGCGTGATGGTCAGTTGGTTGAGTTTACTGTGGTAGAAGGTCAAAAAGGCTATCAAGCAGAAGACGTCAGTACGCTTGACTGATGGCGAGCCTCAAGAAGCGGTGATGCAGTCATCGGCAGCTTCAAGCTGACGTGATGAGATTATTCGTGATGGTGCCGTAAAGCTTATCTGCCGCTCATGCTGGTTTATGGTGTGAGTGGTTTTTGTTGTTTGGAACATTCAAACAGTCTGCTGAATGGATCGTCACGATGACGCCGCTATGCAGAATGTCGAGATCTGTATGCATTTAAATTTTGATTCGCTGAACCTCCATACGGCGTTACGTCAGGCGATTGCCGATTTAGGCTTTACCCAAATGACACCAATTCAGCATCAGGTGCTGTATTACACGTTGGCTGGGCATGATGCGATTGGGCGAGCGCAAACCGGAACTGGCAAGACTGCCGCTTTTTTGATTAGTATTATTAATGACTTGCTGAGTCATCCGATTGAGGATGGCCGTTATCGTGGTGAGCCACGCGCACTGATTCTAGCACCAACCCGCGAGCTGGCACTACAGATTGAAAGTGATGCAAAACAGCTACTCAAGCATACCGATCTGCATGTATTGACCTTGTTGGGTGGTGTCGATTACGACAAACAACGGGCGCAGTTAGATCAAGCCTTTGTCGATATTGTGGTGGCAACCCCTGGCCGCTTGATTGATTTTATCGAACAAAAAGAAATTTGGCTGGATCGCTTAGAGTTTTTGGTGATTGATGAAGCAGATCGGTTGCTGGATATGGGTTTTATTCCAGCAGTAAAGCGGATTGTCCGTGCCGCACCGCCAAAATCAGATCGCCAGACTTTGATGTTTTCGGCGACCTTTAGCTATGACGTGCTAAATCTGGCGCAGCAGTGGTTATTTGAGCCAGTCACGGTCGAGATTGAGCCACTAAAAACCACCAGTGAGCAAGTCGAGCAGCGCGTGTATATCGTGTCGAAGCGCGATAAAGAGCGCTTACTCAAAGAGATTTTGGCTTCTGAGCCGATTGAAAAAGTCATGGTATTTGCCAACCGTCGCGACCAAGTGCGCAAGCTATACGACCGCTTGAAACTACAAAACTATCAAGTCGGTATGCTGTCAGGTGAGATTACCCAAGACCGCCGTACCAAGATGCTGGATCAGTTTAAAACAGGCAAAACCCAAATCATGATTGCGACCGATGTGGCGGGTCGTGGCATTCACGTGGATGGGGTGAGTCATGTGATTAACTACACCTTGCCTGAGCAGCCAGATGACTATGTGCATCGGATTGGTCGGACTGGGCGTGCGGGCGCGACGGGCGTGAGTATTAGTTTTGCTTGTGAAGATGATTCGTTTTTATTGGCGGATCTGGAAAAAGCCCTTAAGCAAAAGCTGCCGTTAATCCGTCCTGAAGGCTATTAAGGTCTGATTGGTCAGCAGCACGCATGAAAATTGGCAACTACCTGCTTAAAAATAATCTGATTGTCGCCCCGATGGCAGGGGTGACAGATCGGCCATTTCGCACGCTGTGCAAGCACTTCGGCGCAGGCCATGCGGTCAGTGAGATGATGGCTGCTGATAAAATTTTAAATACCCGCAAAAAATCACTGTATCGCGCGAACTTTGACGGGGAAATTGCACCGATTTCCGCCCAAATTGCAGGTTCTGATCCACTAAAACTGGCCGAAGCGGCACGCTATCAGGTCGATAATGGCGCACAGATCATCGATATCAATATGGGCTGTCCAGTCAAAAAAGTCTGTAATAAGCTGGCCGGTTCAGCCTTGCTGCAAGATGAAGACTTGGTGGCACGGATTCTGGATGCCGTGGTGGCGGCGGTCGATGTGCCGGTGACCTTGAAGACGCGGCTGGGCTTTGCCAATGGTCAAGAAAATATCTTGCGGGTGGCGCAACGTGC
>JBBKWW010000073.1:0-9413 GCA_037969155.1 Moraxellaceae bacterium | reverse complement strand
TGGCAATAGTGCAATCGACTGTCCCGCAAACTCATCCCACACAATCCGACCATCATCATGCACGCCCATCAATCGCGCGGCCTTGTCACAAATCGGAATGCCGACCAGACTGATCACAGTCACCAGCAGCAGACTCGACCAGAATCCCAACCACACCCACAGCGGCACCAATAATAAGATCGCCAATGATCCTGAAGTGCCTTGCGCTTTGGGCGTTAAGCCCGAGCCCAGCCCAACGGCCAAGAACACCCACAGCCGATCTAAGCCATGTAATGTTGGGATCGGTGGTAAGGCTTGTTTTGGATTAAGCGATTTAGTCAAAGTGTTGAAATCCTGTCTGTTGCAGCTCAAACGACTGTTGATGCAGCCTTAACTGTACCTGTGTTTGTGCAGCTTGTCGCGGCAACATCACACCAATCGTCGTGACCTTGATCTGTTGTCGTACCGCTTCTGCCGTGACCGCATCGACCCGTGACGCAGGCACGGTAAAGCACAGCTCATAATCATCACCACCCGCTAGTGCATGCGCCAATCGCTCTGAGACCGACAACTGCTGCAAAATCAGATGTAACGGCACACATTCGACATCAAGTTGCGCATCAAGACCACTGGCCTTGGCAATATGGCCTAGATCCTGCACCAAGCCATCGGAAATATCCAACATGGCCGAAGCCACACCGCGTAACGCCTGACCCAGCTCAACCCGTGGTGTTGGCTGATCGAGCCGATGCTGTAGGGGACTGTGCGGATGCTGTAGCGCATAGGCCGCATCACCGAGCGTCCCCGTCACCATAATCACATCGCCTGCTTGCGCAGCATGACGTGTAATCGCTTGTCCGATTGGCAGCCAACCCAGCACGGTAATCGTAATACTCAGCACCGAACTGCGCGTGGTATCACCACCAATTAAGCGCACCCCGTATTGCTGACAGATCGCAAACAGTCCACGACTAAATTCGCGCAAAAACGCCTGATCTACACTCGGCAGACTCAGCGCCAACAAAATACTGTGAGGTCTCGCACCCATCGCGGCCAGATCTGATAGGTTTACCGCAACCGCCTTCCAGCCGATTGAATACGCATCGGTATCGAGCGGAAAATGCCGACCTGCCACCAAAGTATCGGTACTGATCGCCAGTTGCTGACCCTGTGGCGGCGCAATTAAGGCACAGTCATCACCGATCCCCAAAATCACACTCGGATCGGACGTGGCATGGGCAGCCTCGGCAAAGAAGCGTTGGATTAGCGCAAATTCATTCATCACAAAGACACAAAACCCCCTGCTATCGGATAGCAGAGGGTTGATTCAAGCAGATGTTTCACAGACTACTCTGCATCCACACTGGCATCATCCACATCATCATCCGGCGGGACTAAGCCCTGTTCAACCGCACGCAACCGCTTCGACAAACGATCCAGTACGCCATTGATATACTTATGACTATCGGTCGCACCGAAGTGCTTGGCCAGCTCAATCGCCTCATCGATCACCACTTTGTACGGGATTTCTAACCGATCACGCAACTCGAAAGTACCAATCCGCAAAATCGCCTGTTCCACACCATTCAGCGCAGAAAACTCACGATCCAACACTGGGATGAGCAGCTCATCAATCGCCTTGGCATCTTGCACAATCCCTGCCAACAAGCTGTGGTAATAGGGCAAATTCACCTTGTGCATGGCATTGTCGGCACGGGTACGCGCCTCGATTTCATGCACGTGGTTGTGGGTCATTTGCCATTCATACAAGCCTTGCAAGGCAAAGCGGCGCGCTTTACGTTGTGCCGCCTGTTGCGCATGAATCATATTTTTGGCGGCATTAAACTGCGGTTTTGGCTGGCTCATTATACGGCCTTAAGCAGGTTGACCATCTCGATTGCAGTGATCGCTGCATCCGCGCCTTTGTTACCGGCTTTGGTGCCCGAACGCTCAATCGACTGCTCAATGCTATCCGTGGTTAGTACGCCAAAAATCACGGGCAGGCCCGTTTCCAAGCTGACCACACCCAAGCCTTTAGCGCATTCACCGGCCACATAATCAAAATGCGGCGTACCGCCACGAATCACTGCACCGAGTGCAATAATCGCATCGTACTTGCCTGATTTTGCGGCTTTTTGCGCAACCAAAGGCAGCTCCCACGCACCAGGTGCACGAATAATCGTGACTTGGCTGTCTTCAACGCCATGACGTTTGAGGGTGTCTAGCGCACCATCAAGCAGGGCTTCAACCACAAAGCTATTAAAACGACCGACCAAAATGGCATAACGGCCTTCGTTGCCTTGATGCAATTGGCCTTCAATGATTTGAATCGACATGGTGCAATCTCCGGTCATCGTCAGGATGACATGTATGTCAAAATATTGGGACGAATCAGCTGGGCTGATATGTCACAGGTGAATCGTGTCGCACAGCGGCGGCGCTTATCGTGGCTCAGGACTCAGATACTCAACCACTTCTAAGTCAAAACCAGACAACGCATTAAAACGTAGTGGTGAACTGAGCAAACGCATTTGGCGCACCCCAAGCTCACGCAAAATCTGCGCACCTGTCCCAATACTACGATATTGCTGTGCACCCAAGGTACTCGCGGGCTTACTGGAATTAAATTGATCCAGTACTGCACCCAAATTCACTGGCTCAGACTGACCGATCCACACCAGTACACCACGCTCACTTTGGCTTAAGGTTTCCAGTGCCGATTGGATGTTCCAGGCTGGCTTACCTTGATATGACGCACCAAACAAATCACGCATCGGATTAAAACCATGCACCCGCACGGTGCTCACCCCTGCACTAGGATCGCCTTTCACTAAGGCAATGTGCGTGTCAGTCGTGCCCTGCTCGCTATAACGATACAGCTCAAACTCACCATGCACGGTGTTTAAGGTTTGCTGCTCCACCAATTCGATGGTTTTTTCATTCAGCATGCGATAGTGAATCAGATCCGCAATCGTACCAATTTTAATGCCGTGTTTTTCAGCAAAAATCTCGAGATCTGGCCGACGTGCCATGCTGCCGTCTTCGTTCATGATTTCGACAATCACGGCGGCAGGCTCAAGCCCTGCTAAACGGGACAGATCACAACCCGCTTCAGTATGACCGGCACGATGTAATACGCCACCAGACTGCGCCATCAGTGGAAAAATATGGCCGGGCTGCACAATATCAGCGGGCTTGGCCATCGGGGCGACTGCGGCCAATACCGTGCGCGCCCGATCAGCAGCTGAAATACCAGTCGAAACACCTTCAGTCGCTTCAATCGACAGGGTAAAATTAGTGCCGTGCGATGCACCATTGCGCTGTACCATCAGCGGCAGGTCAAGCTGCTGACACCGCTCACGGGTCAACGTCAAACAGACCAAACCGCGCGCATGGGTGATCATAAAATTGATATCTTCGGGGCGCACATGCGTGGCCGCCATCACCAAATCGCCTTCATTTTCGCGATCTTCATCATCCATCAAGATGACCATCCGACCTGCCCGAATATCAGCAATCAGTTCTTCAACGCTATTGAGCTGCATGATTTCACCTTGACCTGATCAACCTAAATTGATGGTGTTGATTATCGTGGGCGCTATTCTACCGATTTTTTAGCAGTTCGGGTAAACAGCACCGTATCAAAAGCACGAATCCTGCAATCCCGTGCTGTTCTGCGATGCCTAGCCTGTCCAAACCAGTCATTCGCTGTTATTCTCGGCGCATCATTGGGGAGTAGCTACAGTCCTGCGGCACATGAGTCGCTAAACTGGCGTTGATCAACATCCTTACCGCACCTCGGTATGGTCAACGCAATCAGAGCGGATACCGCACTGATCAGCAAGACCTTTGATCTATGACTCTGGCACAGTGGGCTGGCGGAGCGTGGATCATTGGTTGTACCAGCCCCGAGTCATCTATGATGGACGCTTTTTTAATCTCGACTGGCCTTGTGGCCTTGGCCGAAATGGGCGATAAGACCCAACTGCTGGCGTTACTGCTCGCCGCCCGTTTTGGTAAACCCGTGCCGATTTTATTGGCGATTTTTGTGGCAACCTTACTCAATCACGCACTAGCCGCCGCAGTTGGTCAATGGGTCAGCAGCCTGCTGAGTGACGATCTGCTGCGCTGGTTACTTGGGCTGTCATTTTTGGCGATGGCCGGCTGGATGCTAATCCCTGACCAACTCGACGATGAGTCCGGCAGCATTCAAAAATGGCAAAAACTCGGTGTCTTTGGCGCAACTTTTGTGCTGTTTTTTATCGCTGAAATGGGCGACAAAACCCAAATCGCCACAGTCGCACTGGCCGCACGCTTTGATGCAATTGTGCCTGTATTGATGGGAACGACAGTGGGAATGATGATTGCCAACGCGCCTGCGGTGTTTATCGGCGATAAAATGGCCGGTCGCCTGCCACTTCAATGGATTCATGGCACGGCTGCGGCGATTTTTGCACTGCTTGGGCTAGCAGTCCTGCTATCCGTGTGGTACTGAATCAGGCGACGTACCGCGTAAAATCTGATCACGCACGCGGCCAATCCGTGAGGCTTGCTCTGCACTCAACCCATCGACATGCATGGCCTCGCGCATCAGGCTGTTGAGCGGATGCTCAAGTGGGCTCAACGGGGTACGCCGTAACAAGGCACTCATCACGTTTTCGGTCGCATGCACGAGCACACCATGACTACGGGCATAGGGCAGCAGTTTTTCGACCAGTTGTGGATGGTTTTGCTGTGGCTGACTCACCGCCACCAATGCGCGAGTGTGTAGCGCAAAGTGCTTCTGCTCACGATGGCTACGATATACCACGGTCGCCAGTAAATTAAACAAACAGGCCAACTCAATCGCATACTCGGCCAACATCGCCGCCGGTGCGCCGCTCAAGCCCACCAATGCGCCTTGCGCATTAAATTTGCGCAGCATTTTACAAGTCGGTGCGGTGTGATCCTGTGACTGGGCTAAACCGCGCATCGCTTGATCCAGCAGTGTTTGGCAGAGTAAGTAATACGGCTCAGCCAAACTCGGACTTAAAGTATCCAACAGTTGCCGTGGATCATCAAAGCCAACAGTTAAGCGGACTGGCATGTCCACGGGTGCTTCTGCTGGGCTGACGGTGCTTGCATCGGCAAGCGGTGCGGCATCAACCGCCGCCGTACTACCGGCAGGCATAGGCTCTAATGGCACCACGACGCTCGGCATCACGGCGGCCATCACAGGCAGACGCGATGGACGGGCGACCACTCGATATAGCAACCACAACACCGCATGCAGCAGCGCTGACAGCAGTAGCGGCAGCCATTGATAATGGATTATTTCGCCTCGCGTCGGCTCGATCAAGGTGAGCTCGACCTGCCCCACCGTACGTTGATCCAACTTCACTGCCTGTTTAAACAACTGCCCACCGCGGGTCGGTGCTGTACCCCCACTGGCCAGCACTTGGCCAGTGGCTGTTAAAACTCGCACCGAGGCCACGTCAGCACGCTCAGTGTAACGACCCGTGAGTAGCGCCAAGCCGATGGTATCAACAGCAACCACTGCGGCAAGGCTATCGGCAACCAACTGGCTGGTCATGAGCTGACCCTGCGCGGCACGAGTCACGGCGAGCTGATGCTCAGCACCCTGAATCATCAGCACAGCATGAATGGCAAAACTAGTAGCGATTAAAGCGGCATAAATGCCTTGTCGAGGAGCGTTCAAGCGGACTTCCAGCACAAAGAATGGCGAATAGATTATGATTCGCACAATCTTGTCACTCAAGCTTGAGCGATGCAATGCGCGAAATCATTTTAATGTCATTTTTAGGGCCTGATCAGCCCAATCAGTTCACTCGACTGATGGCCGTACTGGCACATCGCGGCCTAGACATACTCGACGTCGGCCAAGGGGTGATTCATGACCAGCTCACACTGGGCATTGTCACCGCCAGTCCAGATCCCACAGCCACGGCATTGGCCATGCGCGATATGCTGCTCATCGCGCAAGACCTTGGCCTCACTGTACGCTTTAAACCAATCAGTGACGAACACTACCAGAAGTGGGTACATGACGGTGGGCAAACGCGTCATATTGTCACCGTATTGGCACGCTCACTCACACCAAGCCAGCTATCAGCGGTGGCGGGTGTCATCTCACATTACGGCTTTAACATCGAAACTCTGAATCGTTTATCTGGCCGCTTACCTGTGGAACAGCTCGACCAAAGCCAACATCACAGCAAAGCCTGTGTCGAATTTGGGGTACGTGGCAAGCTGTTGGACGCGCAATCGCTGAAAGCTGACTGCCTACGGCTGTCGCATGAGCTATCGATTGATATCGCCGTACAAGAAGACAATGTGTATCGACGCAATCGTCGGCTGGTCTGTTTCGATATGGACTCGACCCTGATTGAGCAAGAAGTCATCGATGAACTGGCGATTGAAGCGGGTGTCGGTGCGCAAGTCGCCGAAATCACCGAACGCGCCATGTCGGGCGAATTGGACTTTAACCAAAGCTTTGCCGCACGAGTCGCGCTGCTTGAGGGCTTGTCCGAAACGGTACTGGCGGGCATCGCTGCGCGTTTGACCATTACCGAAGGTGCAGCGCAATTGATCTCCACCCTTAAGGCACTCGGCTATCGCACCGCGATCTTGTCTGGTGGCTTCACCTACTTTGCCGAGTACCTACAGCGTGAACTGGGGATTGACGAAGTACATGCCAATACCTTAGATATTCGAGATGGCAAAGTCACCGGTCAAGTGGTCGGTCAAGTGGTCGATGGCGCACGCAAAGCTGAACTGCTACGCCAAATCGCTGCCCGCGACGGCATTAGCCTACAGCAAGTGATTGCGGTTGGTGATGGCGCCAATGACTTGCCCATGCTATCGATTGCGGGTTTAGGCGTGGCCTATCGCGCCAAGCCACTGGTCAGACAAAGCGCCAATCAAGCGATTTCAAGTGTTGGATTAGATGGGATTTTATATTTATTGGGTGTGCGTGACTATGATTTACCGGCCACCAATACACAGCTCGAAGCACGCTAAAGCTCCCGCAGCGACTAACGGTCGAACCATCAGCATCAGTGGTCACCGTCACCTCGGAGGGGTGCTTGCACACCTGCATAAATACGGCATAATCGAAACAAGATAGACACAACAAAACGACGGCTGATGTCGCTCTACATCATGGATGATGTAGAGCTTGGCTGCCGACCCCGCTACACTCAAACACAGACAGCGGGTGCTGTTTTAATCAGGAGAAGGTTGCATGCTCAGTTTATCACTCAGTCTGGTCGAATGGTTGGCGGTGGGTGCGCTTGGTATCGGTGGCACAGTATTACTGTTTTCACCCTATCGTCGCTGGTTGGCCTTTATGCTGGCTGGCATGCTGTATTTTAGCAGCCTTAACGGTATTCGCATTCTGAGCCAACAATTCTGGGCGGTGACCGCGTTCGAAGGCTACTTAATCGGTGTGGTGTGCTCACTAGTCGTATTGGCCACTTGGCTGGCATTGACTGAAGAGCAACGTTCAAGCCGACGGCAAGCACAAAAACTTGCTCGCCAAGTCGAACATCACCCTGTTGAATGCCGTGAACTATAAGTACAAGCCCCAAAACCACTGCCGTCATCAGGCTGGTCTTATACCGCCTGATGATTCACAGATGACAAACACGCCTAGCCGATGGTACATTCCAAGTTCCGACTGAACCAATCAATTGCTCTGGTGTGTAATGATTAAAATTCCTGTAGTTAAAGTTCCTGCTCTCAACCTGACCACGGCTCCTTTTGACCTATTACTGGCGGGTCTCGGTGTGCGGATGCAGCAACTGGCCTATACCGACTCCGCGTTCCAAGCCCTGATCGAAGGGCGGACGTTTACCTTACAAATCGAATCACAAGACGGCATCGCCCGTCACTACCGCATTAAGGATGGCAAAGTCTGTCATCGTGGTGGCCAAACACGGCAACCTGATTTCACCTTGCGCTTTCAAGATAGTGATACGGGGCTCAGCACGCTCACTAAAGGCGACCCAACCGCGTTTATGCTTGGCATGCAGGCGGGAACCATTCAGATGGAAGGTGATTTTTCGCTGTTGATGTGGTTTAACCAAGCCGCCAAGCTGATCGCTCCAAAAATCCCGAAACCTGTCCTGCAAAAATTCAAGCAAGCCCGACGCTTTGTGGCGGAAAAACGCGCCACGTTTAAGCAGTCTTGATATTGCATTGACCTGATCATTGACCTGATCATTGCTCACACACTCGACAGGCGATGATGAACAGAACACATTGACGGTGTCACCGCCTGCGAGTTGGCCATGTGCCAAGTTGAGGATCACTCTGTAAAGAAGGTAATGTGCTGATGATACGTAATGACTGGAATCGTGGTGAAATTGCTGCACTATTTGATCTGCCGTTTAATGACTTGATGTTTCAAGCACAAAACATGCATCGGCAGCACTTTGACCCCAATGTCGTGCAAGTCAGCACTTTACTGTCGATTAAAACTGGCAACTGTCCGGAAGACTGCAACTATTGTTCACAGTCCGGCCATCACGATACCCAGCTACAAGCCGAAAAAAAAATCGCTGTCGATAAAGTCCTCGCAGCGGCCGCTGAAGCCAAAGCCAATGGCTCATCGCGCTTTTGTATGGGCGCAGCATGGCGTAACCCGCATGACCGTGACATGCCGTATGTGCTAGAACTGGTCGCAGGCGTGAAAGCCATAGGGCTGGAAACCTGTATGACGCTCGGCATGCTGACCGCCAGTCAAGCCGACCGTCTTAGCGATGCAGGACTGGATTACTATAATCACAACCTCGACACCTCACGTGAACACTACCCGAATGTGATCACCACGCGTACCTATGACGACCGTTTACATACGCTAGAGCATGTGCGTAGCTCAGGCATGAAAGTCTGTAGCGGTGGGATTCTGGGGCTCGGTGAACAACGCACGGATCGGGTCGGCTTGCTGCACGAACTGGCGACGTTGCCGATTCATCCTGAATCTGTACCGATTAACATGCTGGTCGCAGTCGCGGGTACGCCTCTGGCCAATGCACCGCAAATCTCAGTACTGGAGTGGGTACGTACCATTGCGGTGGCGCGGCTCATCATGCCGACCAGCTATATTCGCCTGTCTGCTGGCCGTGAGTCACTCAGTGACAGCGATCAGGCGATGGCCTTTATGGCTGGGGCAAACTCGATTTTTTATGGTGAAAAACTACTGACCACTCCGAACGCCGATACCGGTCGCGATAATCAGTTGTTTGAAATGCTGGGGCTTCAACGTGAAGCGCCGCACGTCAGTGTGAAGATGACCGCGTTGGATGCGATGGCGGGCTAATGACCCTGCAACAGTTCCAGCTGCCACAACAACTCGCCGAACTGCGTGCCCAACACCTCGACCGCCGCACTCGCGCGGTTGAGCGTGGCGTAACCCCGTATGTGTGGCGTGA
>JBBKWW010000072.1:0-7338 GCA_037969155.1 Moraxellaceae bacterium | reverse complement strand
ATTTTGCGCAAAAGGTAACCCTGAGCAGTCGTTTTGTACAGCCAAAATTTAAGTCTGCGCTACAGCGTCAGCAACGACTTGCACCCGCTCACAAGATGACGAAGCCACAAGCATTGTATGATCGACTTAAGCAAGCACCGATCAAATTAAGCTTGATTGATGTACTCGTCCTCATGGGTTGGCGTAGCGATCTGTGGCTATCGGATGACAGCCAAGCGGCTATGCAACATTGGTGGCAATCCGCCTTGGCTGATACGGAAAGGCCCGTGCTACGACTAATCATGATGCTGAGGGTGGTTTTGGCCGATGGTGAGCGTTGGCCAGGCCCCAAGCCGGTGATTCAGGCGATGTCTGATGAGATGCAGGCGTTGATCAAGCGGGGACAGTGGCCGCATCCAACACAGGCTGAGTTATTACTCATTTTGGCACGGCAAGAAGCAGCACAATTAGCCGCATTAGCACTTAAACAGTCGCAGTCGGTACGAGCGTTATTGCAGGAAGTGAGTTTGCCGACCAGTATTCCCGTGGTCATGGAGGCAGAAGAGCAGTGGCTAGTGTTGTGGTTAAAGCAAAATAAATCTAAACGGTCTAACATGGCTGTGCAGCTACGTCAGTTACTGCGCACTGATCTGACGCTACAACGTCAACAGCGCTTGGCCAAACAGATTTTAGCATGCCCACATTTGCCACAGCAACCTAAAGACCTCAAGGCCAAAGTAGCAGATTATCCAGAGATTGTGACGTGGCTATCTGCTTGCGCTCGCCAAATCGAATTTAAACAAGCCCTGACCATTCAAGAGATGCAGTTGCTGCGCTGCTGGATTGGCACGGGTAATTATGAGGCTCTAAGGGGGCTATTGTTGCAAGTTGCTGCTGACCATACAGATCAAGATAATATAAAAAAAACCGAAAACCGCTATATTTTTTGGCGTAATTATCAGGATTTTTTTGAGGAAACTTGGTTATTGTTGCCCTCGGAGATTTATCACACCTCTATAGATATACCGAAACTGACTAGCGTGCGCGAGCTATCGCATTCAGTTGATCCCATTGCAGTATTAAAGATTGGTAGTTATTACATTTTTCAAATGTTTATTGCCAAAGGAAAGTCGGGGCAGTCAGACTTAATGATGACTCAGGATCTCAGTAGGGTAGAGGAGCTCTTGCAAAAACCACAAATCAGTTATGATGAAATTAAGCAGCTCAATCTATGCCTGATTCATGATCACTATCTGTTTTGGCAAGCTGATTTAGCCCAGACCTTAGATCAGAGTTTTAGTATTAAGTCTCACAGCGGGCGGATTGATATTACGCCTTTTATGCATCGTTCTTATGCTAAAGAGGTGGAGCGTGAAGAGTTTCAGGTTGAGCGTCGAAAAACAATAAAGATGTGGCTAAGAGGTGCAAGATCTAGACACAGCGAGGCGGCACTGAAAAAAGCGGCTTTGTCTGCGATTCGGCATGGGTGTTTGTAGCTAGGTCACATCCCACAAAGCATCCAGTTCCAATCGAGGATGCTTTAGGGATTGCTAGTGGCTTATTTTTCGACAAACGCCCGTTCAATCACATAGTCACCTGGATCACCCATGCGCGGTGAAATCACCAAGCCATGCTGATCGAGTAGTGTGGCTGAATCATCCAGCATCGTCGGGCTGCCACAGATCATGGCACGATCATCTTCACGATTAAAACGCGGCAAGCCAAGGTCATCAAACAACTTGCCATTCTCGATCAGCGTCGTTAGCCGCCCTTGGTTACGGAAGGCTTCACGCGTCACAGTTGGGTAATAGATCAGTTTATCTTTGACCAGTTCAGCAAAGATTTCGTCGTTGGGCAGAATATTCTCGATCAAGTCCTGATAGGCCAACTCATCCACATTACGCACACCATGAATCAGGATCACTTTTTCAAACCGATCATAAGTTTCAGGATCACGAATCAGTGACAAAAATGGCGCAAGCCCAGTGCCTGTCGATAGCATATACAGGTGCTTGGCGGGCAATAAGTCATCAAGTACCAAGGTGCCTGTTGGTTTTTTACTGACCAGCAGCTTGTCGCCGACTTGGATTTTTTGCAGGACGGACGTGAGTGGTCCTTCTTGCACTTTAATCGAGAAAAACTCTAAATGATCTTCGTAGTTGGCACTGGCAATCGAGTAGGCGCGCATCAGCGGTTTGCCATTGACCTCCAGACCAATCATCACAAATTGGCCGTTTTTAAAGCGCAGTCCGGCATCGCGGGTACACTTAAAGCTAAACAGCGTGTCGTTCCAGTGATGGACTTCGGTGATGGTTTCGGTATTAAAGGCAGCCATGACGCTCTCTTTGGTTAAAAAATCAAACAGGCTGCTATTCTAACCAAAACTAAAGCTCGGTAGACTGAATAAATTCAATTGTATTTATCAGGAAAAGTGATGAGGGTGGATTCGGAAATCAGTCTACAAGCCACAGCAGCGGCTCAGATTTGCCTGCCGATCATTGGTTATTTACGCAGTCCTCTGCTCGAAAAATTTGGCACGCCACGTCAGCCCAATCTGGTGGATATTGTTGCTTACATTGAACTTATCGCGCCGTATGCTGATGTGCGCGCGTTTGATGGGATTGAGACATTTAGTCATTTGTGGCTGCTGTGGCAGTTTCATCAGAATCGGGATAATCAATTTCGGCCACAGATTCGGCCACCGCGCTTGGGTGGTAATGCCAAAATCGGCGTGTTTGCCAGTCGTAGTATGTATCGTCCTGCCCCGATTGGGCTATCCGTGGTTCAACGCGGTCGGCTATATCAGTACGCTGGACAGCTACGACTAGAGGTGATTGGTGCAGATCTGATTGATGGTACACCGATTGTAGATATTAAGCCTTATCTGGCCTATGCCGATGCGCATCCTGCGGCGATCAGTGGTTTTGCACCTGATGCCCCAGCACGCCTGCCAGTACAGTGGCTAGATCAGGCCGCGCAAGCGGCGCAGCAGCAGATTCAGCATGGACGCTTGCAGTCGAGTGACTTGCTACAGATCGAACACTTATTAGCGCTTGACCCACGTCCAGCCTATCAGCAAGATGATAGACGATACGGCATGGCGTATGCACAGGTGAATGTTCAGTTTTGTGTGACGTCTGATGGCATAGTGATTCAGGATGTTCAGCAGCGATGACCAATAAGGCAAATAGTAATCCGCACACCTTTTTACAAAAAAATAAGATGGGCTTTTCGTTTCAAGTCGATGTCCGTTGGTGCTTGGAGGAGCTGCTCAAAGACGCTTGCTTGATCCAGCGCGATGTCAATCTGGTCAGCACGACTGCACGGCGTAAAGATCAGTTGCAATGGCATCCGCTGCAAATTATCGCCGAATTTGGCTTGACTGATCGACGCAATCCTGCACAAAAACTTACGTTGTCGATGCTGACCGCGTGGCTGGCCGAAAAAGCCGAGCTGCCGGTATATCGAATTGATCCGCTTAAAGTTAATGTGCCTGAGATCACTGCGGTGATGTCATTTGCCTATGCCGAGCGGCATCGTGTTTTAGCGGTCATGGTCGATCAGGATCGTGTCACGATTGCGACAGACCAACCGTTTTATGATGATTGGTTCGAGAATTTATTGCATATCGTGCAGCCACGCCAGATTACGCGGGTGATGGTCAATCCCGAACAAATGAGTCGCTATTTGCCAGAGTTTTATCAAGTCACTCGCGCGATTGCTGGTGCGAGCAATACCGGCAGTAGCAGCGAGGCCACTGCTAAAGGCGTTGAGGCGCTGCTACAGCTGGGGGATAGCCAAAACCCTGACGCCAATGACCAACACATCGTGCGCATCGTTGATTGGCTGCTACAATATGCGTTCGATCAACGCGCCAGTGATATTCACCTTGAGCCACGTCGTGAGGGCGGGCGAGTACGCTTTCGGATTGATGGCGTGCTGCATACGGTGTATGACATGCCTGCGCCGATTATGCTGGCTGTGATTTCACGGATTAAAATCCTCGGTCGCCTGAATGTGGCCGAAAAGCGCAAACCACAAGATGGTCGCTTAAAAACCCGTACCCCGAAAGGAGTAGAAACCGAACTGCGTCTAGCAACCTTGCCGACCGCATTTGGTGAAAAGATGGTGATGCGGATTTTTGACCCCGAAGTGCTGGTGCGTAGCTTTGAGCAACTCGGCTTAGTGAGTGATGATCTGGCCAAATGGAAACAAATGGCCGCACATCCGAATGGCATTATTTTGGTCACTGGTCCAACCGGATCAGGCAAAACCACCACGCTATATTCCACGCTCAAGCAACTGGCCACCGATGAAGTCAATGTCTGTACCATCGAAGACCCCATCGAGATGATCGAGCCAAGTTTTAATCAGATGCAAGTTCAGGGCATGATTGATCTGAATTTTGCTGATGGGGTACGCGCGTTGATGCGCCAAGATCCTGATATTATTATGGTCGGCGAGATTCGTGATCGTGATACCGCCGAAATGGCGATTCAGGCTGCGCTGACCGGACATTTGGTGTTGTCGACCCTACACACCAATGATGCACCGAGCAGTTTGAATCGATTGCATGATTTAGGTGTGCCGCCATTTTTGACCGCTGCCACGATTTTGGGTGTCATGGCACAGCGACTGGTGCGCACCCTATGTCCACATTGCAAAGCGCCCATCCCGACCGATATGGAGGTGTGGAATCAACTCTGTGCACCATGGAAAAGCACGCCACCTGCGCAGATTTATCAAGCAGTCGGCTGTGAGTTGTGTCGCGGTACGGGCTATCAAGGTCGGATTGGGGTATATGAGATTTTGCTGTTATCGACCGAGATGAAGCGCATCGTGGGTGAATCAGCCACGTTGAACCAGATCAAGCAACAAGCCTATAAAGAAGGCTTGCAACCGCTGCGGCTGGCGGGTGCGCGTAAAGTCGCTGATGGCATCACCACCATCGAGGAGGTGATGCGGGTCGTGCCGTTGAGCTAATGGGTCGTATGGACTTGGCTGGCCACCGCTGCTATTGCGATTGGGGCAACTGGTTTTTGTTTAATTGGATTGAGCAAGAAATTAAGCCCCAGCAATAGCAGTGTCGCGCCCAAAATTGGCCGAATCGTCCGTTCAGGTAGACGCGAACTGAGCAGTGTGCCTGCCACAATCGCCGGAATTGCGCCAATCAATAACATCCCCAGCATGTGAAAGTCGACATTGCCAGCCGCCATATGTCCTAGACCCGCGACTAAGGTCAGCATAACCGCATGTACCACATCCGAGCCAATAATCCGAATCATCGGCAAGTGTGGAAACATCAGCACCAGCGCCATAATTCCAAACGCCCCTGCACCGACCGATGACAAGGTGACAAACACCCCGAGTACCATGCCCATAAAAACCACTAAGCCTTTATTTTTCATTTGAAATGGCTGATTGTCCTCATGCAGGTGATCTGGATTGGCCAGATGGCGACGCTTGGCAAAAAACGCCTCGATTTTGTGCCGGAATAAAATTGACACACCGGTCACCACCAGCATAAAACCCAAGGTCATGGTGAGGATTTTTTTATAATCATTGGCACCATCGAAGAAAGCGCTCAACGCCCAAGTGGTGGCAAACGAGGCGGGAATGCTGCCAATCGACAGCCAGATGACAATCGGCCACACGATATTGAGTTTTTTGGCATGCACCAGTGAGCCGCAGAATTTAGAAATGGCGGCGTACAGCAGATCGGTGCCAATCGCAATATGTGCCGGAACATGTAGCACACTGATCAAAATAGGTGTCATCAATGAGCCGCCACCAACGCCTGTCACACCGACACAGAATCCCACCAACAATCCTGCCAGCACAAAATACAGATCTTGCATGTGCGATATGCTCTATGGTCTACGAAAGATCGCTAGACTAGCGTTTTTTTGACGGCTGAACGTGCGTAAAAAATGCTTTGCTTAGCATAAAAAATGCTAAAGCTGATTTTGCCGCTACAGTCTTTCCCTTTTGGATTATTCCCCCTATAATGCCATCCCAATCGTGGGCCTGTAGCACAATTGGTTAGTGCACCGGACTCATAATCCGTTGGTTTCGGGTTCAAGTCCCGACGGGCCCACCATTTATGATCAAGAAAAACAATAGTTTACTGCTCTATTATTTAGCCTATTTTTGGGTTTAAGTGTATCTGTTGCCAGCATGTCGCCATTTTTGTTGAGAAAAAATGATGATCGAACAGCCAATGCCCAGCATCACCATCACCATTTCTGCACAAACCCTGTGTCTTGACCTCACGGATCAACAGCGCGTCTATCGCATTTCAACGGCGACCAATGGCGCAGGTGAGCGCGAAAACAGCGGTTGTACCCCGCGTGGTTGGCACATGATCACTGAGAAGTTTGGTGACGGCCAGCCGATGAATCGCGTATTTGTTGCGCGTCAATCGACAGGCGAAATTTACAGCGATAGCTTAGCCGTGCAGTATCCAGCGCGTGATTGGATTTTGACACGGATTTTATGGCTAAGTGGTCTGGAATCTGGCATCAATCAGGGCGAGGGTTGTGATAGTCATGCACGTTATATTTATATTCACGGCACGCCAGATCGCGAACCGATGGGCGAGCCACGCTCACACGGCTGTATCCGAATGCGCAACAGTGATGTATTGGAGCTGTTCGAATGGGTCGAGGTGGGCACGCTTGTGCAGATCATCGAATGATCGTCTTGTACCCTTATGCGGTTTGAACTGCTTATTTTGATTGAATTTTAGGCGATATATGGCGATTTTGTTTGGTTTTTATTCGAATGAATCAAAAAATCATAAAAACTAGCAAAAAGGTTTGACAGCCGCAATAGATTCTCTATAATGCACCCCACAGCGAGACATTGGGTGGTTAGCTCAGTTGGTAGAGCAGCTGCCTTACAAGCAGCGGGTCGGCGGTTCGAGCCCGTCAACGTCCACCACTCCTTTGTTGATGCGATACGCAGCGGTAGTTCAGTTGGTTAGAATACCGGCCTGTCACGCCGGTGGTCGCGGGTTCGAGTCCCGTCCGCTGCGCCATTTATGTTTGGCACATTGTCAAAAAAATGGTTCGCATAATGTCGATGACACTCAATTAAACCTGAGCGACAGCTTTAAAGCATGTTTGATGCCCCTCAACATGTTGTTGTAACGTTTGTTTCGCAGCGGTAGTTCAGTCGGTTAGAATACCGGCCTGTCACGCCGGGGGTCGCGGGTTCGAGTCCCGTCCGCTGCGCCATTCGCAAGATACGATTCCCATGAACAGATCGTATCGCCCAAGCCCTACCAGTGAATCAAGTTGATTTGCGCTAAAGTTGGGCTTTTTTTATTGGCATACCCCGCCAAAACGCTTCACAAAA
>JBBKWW010000071.1:0-18295 GCA_037969155.1 Moraxellaceae bacterium | reverse complement strand
TTAAAAAAATAACCGGTCTCAGGTGAGCTGGCATTGGCGTAGGCTTTACGCGGCATCCGTCCTGCTAGATAGGCTTCACGACCCGCTTCGACGGCTTTTTTCATGGCGGAGGCCATTAGAATCGGCTGTTGTGCCGCCGCAATCGCAGTATTCATCAGCACGCCTGCACAGCCGAGTTCCATTGCAATTGCAGCGTCACTGGCGGTACCGACACCTGCATCGACAATAATCGGTACAGTGGCGTTTTCCAAAATCAGTCGGATATTGTGTGGGTTGGTGAGTCCTAAGCCTGAGCCAATGAGGCTACCCAGCGGCATCACGGCGACACAACCCATCAATTCGAGTTCTTTGGCAATAATCGGGTCATCAGACGTGTAGACCATCACTTCAAAACCATCATCGATCAGTGTGCGGGCGGCTTTGAGTGTATCCACGACATTTGGATATAAGGTCTTAGTGTCGCCCAATACTTCGAGTTTAACCAAGTTATGTCCGTCGAGCAGTTCGCGTGCCAACATACAGGTTCGCACTGCGCTATCTGCATCAAAGCAGCCTGCGGTATTCGGTAAAATCGTGTAGCGGTCAGGCGGTAGCACATCGAGCAGGTTCGGTTGGCTTGGGTCTTGGCCAATATTGCTGCGTCGAATCGCCACGGTGACGATTTCTGCACCACTATTGGCAATCGCTAAACCTGTTTCGGCGAGGTCTTTATACTTGCCTGTACCGACCAATAGACGCGATTGAAAGCTGCGTGAGCCAATCTGTAGCGGTTGATCCTGCCATGCTTGCGCTAGCGTTGTACTGGCATTCATGCCGCTGTTTCCTCGTATAAATTAATCTGAATCTCGTCTAGTGTGTCTTCATCTTGCGGATCAAACGCGATCACAATCTGTCGATCAGGATAGCGTGCCTGCATCAGGGCTTGCCAAGCGGTTTGCAGGCGATAGCCAAACTCAATTAACGCTGCACGACTCACATCAATCTCACCAAAAAGATCTAGCAGATGCTGGTGGTTGGCGAGTGCTTGAATCAAGGTCAAGTCACCATCGGTAAATTCAAACCAATCGGCATAGTCATCCACAGAGGGGGCTTGAAAGTAAACACGGTCAGCATAAACCACGCTGTCGGGGACAAAAATCTGTGCCAGACGCAGTGGTTCAGGCAGCTCTAGGCTAGATTTTGGGGAGCAACAGTCATGCGCCATGATTAACCACCTCCAACGGCGTGTACAATTTCAATGTGAAGTTGCGGGGTGAGTGGCGTGGCGGTATGCTGACTTTTGGGCACGAGTTGCTGATCCACTTCAATCGCGATGCGTTTACCGCTCAGTTGTAGCTCAGCGACCAACTCCGCTAAGGATTGTGCTGGAGTGTCATACGATTCGCCGTTTAATACAATCATCATGTCGCAGTTTTCCAAGCGATAATAGCCAGCCAAACCCAGCCAATGATCAGGGCTGAGCCACCAAGCGGGGTGATCGCGCCGAACCAACGCGGTGCGCCGATTGCCATGAGGTAGAGTGAACCACAAAACACCACGATTCCCAATTGTAGCGTAATTGCGGCGCCAGAAAGTTTAAGCGTTGGTTGGATGCGCAACAAAGCACCAATGACCAATAGTCCTAGCGCATGCCAAAAAAAATACTCAGTCGCTGTGTGCCACCAGCCCAACTGTTCAGCAGAGACACGCGCTTTAATCGCATGCGCCCCAAATGCACCCAGCATCACGGCGATAGCGAGATTAACAGCAGCCACAAACAACCACATGCAGTAAACGCTCCTTAGCTGACCATCATTGCGGTTTTGATTTTATCCATGGCGTTTTTTTCAAGCTGGCGAATGCGCTCAGCTGAAACTTTATATTCTGCCGCGAGTTCATGCAGGGTGGATTTTTCGTCATCCAGCCAACGCCGCTGTAAAATCGTGCGCGAGCGATCATCAAGTTGATTCATCGCTTGATGTAGCGCACGGTTGTTATTGTCCTCCCAGTCAGCATCTTCGACTTCACGCGCCGGATCATAGCGATGATCTTCGAGGTACATGACAGGGGCAACTCGACCTTCTTCGTCATCATCAGCTTGCGCTTCAAACGAGGCATCATAGGCGGTCAGGCGGCCTTCCATTTCGAGGACTTGTTGCGCAGTGACGTTTAAATCATCGGCAATCGCTTGTGCTTCGACGAGGGTCAGTTTGCGGCTGGATTTTTTTAAGGAACGTAGATTAAAGAATAATTTACGTTGTGCTTTGGTGGTGGCGACCTTAACGATGCGCCAGTTGCGAATCACAAATTCATGAATTTCAGCTTTAATCCAATGCACTGCAAAGGAGACCAAGCGCACTCCCATGCTGGGATCAAAGCGTTTGACTGCTTTCATGAGCCCCACGTTGCCTTCTTGGATCAGATCCCCTTGCGGCAAGCCATAGCCAGAGTAACTGCGGGCAATATGTACCACAAAACGCAGGTGTGACATCACCAGTTGGCGGGCGGCTTCTACGTCGCCATCGTAATAATAGCGGTCGGCCAGTTCCTTTTCTTGGTCTGGCGTGAGGATGGGGATTTGATTGACGGTGCTAATATATGCACCAATATTGACACCGGGTGCAGTCAGCGAAGTCGGCATCATGGCACGGCTGTCAGTCATGGAAACTCCTATTGGATCAGCGCGTCGAGGGGCGAATGGTCGCCCAGCATTCACGCGAGATCAATGTGACACGTAAAGCGTGCAGACTGTTATTGTCGCATGCCGCTGTGCCGTATTCTGTATGGTGGCTGTGAAACAATCCCGCAATCTGTAGCGAAATGTTTAGATCAGGCTGAGTACGCTATCGGGTCAGGCCACAGTTTTTTCAATATCAAAACCAAAATAAGTTTGATCTTCGGCTTGCCACTGGCTCAATAAACAGTGTCCCGCCCGCTCGCAATAGCGACGGATGTCGGTTTGGCTATTTGGATCACTGGCTAAAACCCGCACGTGTGCGCCGAGTGTCATCTGATGCAGCGCTTGTCTGAGCCGTAGTAGCGGTAATGGGCAGTTCAGCCCACGTGCATCGACAATTCGCTCGGGTATTGGGTGGTTTGGTCGGTCAATGGTGGTGGCGAATGGTGAGTGAGGCATGGTCAGCGTTACCTTGGCGTGCTGCATAGTTTCAACGCTTAGTTTCAAAAAGTGTCTGGCACTTGTCAAGTCTTTTGCCGACAATCAATACTGACTGTCTTAAAAAGGAAGGCTTGAAGAAATGCCAATGCCAGCCCTGCTACCTTGTTACGCTCTCGCTTATAGCGTGGGTCACGTCATACAACAGCAGATGCTGCGCATACTGTGGACGAGTGTTCTGTTCGGTAGTGGCTTGAGTCTGGGCGCGAATGCTACTGAGGTGGCAGCCGTGACAGTGCCAAGCATGACAGCTAGTCAAGCAGCACCTGTATTGTCGATGCGAGCGGCATCGGTGTATCAGCCGATTGAGCTGCCTGATCTTGGTTCTATGCCCAACTTATTTCAGCAACAACAGGAGCGTAAAATCGGCGAGGCAATCTTGCGTGAAATCAATCAGCATGCCCCCGTGTTTGATGATCCGTGGGTGCAAGATGAGCTGATGGCGTTATTTCGGCAGATTAATGCGCAAGCGGGATTGTCCGCTCCTGTGGCGTTTATGGTGTTGCGTGATCCGCAGATTAATGCATTTGCGGTGCCAGGTGGTTTGGTCGCCATGCATACGGGGCTGATTTTAAATGCCAATAATATGGATGAGGTGGCAGGCGTGATGGCACATGAAGTGGCGCATGTCAGTCAGCGGCATTTTAGTCGCCGTCAGGAAGATTTAAAATACAGCAAGTGGCTGCCACTCGGTGGGATTTTGGCTGGAATTTTAATGTCCAAAACCGATGGTGATGCCGCATCGGCAGCCGTAACGGGTGCGCAGGCATTGATGATCAGTCAGGCGTTGTCTTACAGTCGCGATCAGGAGCGTGAGGCAGATCGGATTGGGATGCAGCTCATGTATACCGCAGGATTTGCCCCGAGCGCGATGTCAGATTTTTTTGATGTGATGCAGCGTCGACAAACGAGCGGTTTAATCAGTGTGCTGCCAGACTTTTTGTTTACCCATCCCTTGGGGCAGGAGCGGATGAGTGAGGCGCGGCTGCGTGCCCGCCAATACCCATATCGAGCCGTCAGTTTAGGTCAGTCACAGCCGCAATTCGAGTTGCTTAAAGGTCGAATTGCTGCATTAACTGGCACGGTGAGTGCGGCGTCGCTGCTGGCGGCGGATATTGATGACGATGCTAGCCGCTTGACCTTAGCGACGCGCCATCAGATCGAGCGGCAGTTTGAGCAGGCGCGGCAGTTGGCACAGCAGGTGCGGCAGCGGCATCCAGATTGGTTGGTTGCGCATCTGGTGGCGGCTGAGACGGAGCTGGCGGCAGGCCAAGCAATGGCTGCGATTGAGATTTTGTTACCACAGCAGCGCGTGATGCCAGAAAACCGCAGTTTAAACTTGCGCTTGGCTGAGGCATATGTTGCGGCAGGTCAGCCACAATTGGCGTTAGATTTGTTGCAACCGTTATCACGACGTTTTGCACAAGATGTATTGGTGTGGCAGGGCTTGCATCAGGCGGTCAGTCAGCTAGCAGAATCATCGCCACATAAAGCGGCATTGATGTTGCGTTACCGAGCCGAGGAGTTGTTTTGGCGCGGTCAGGTCGATGCGGCGATTGTGCAGTTGGAGCGGGCGGAAGTATTGGCCAAGCAGAGTCAGTCATTACAGGCGCAGATTCATCAGCGCATTCGACAAATGCGCGAAGATCGCGATCGTAAAATCAATTAGGTGTTGCTTGATGTCAATATTGGAAGTACGAGCGTTTTAGCACTAAGCCAGGCGGGCTTTGATCTTGACAGACACGGCTGCCGCATCGGCTTTGCCCATGATTTTTGGGCGTAGCGCGTTCATGACTTTACCCATATCACGGATTGAGCTGGCCGCTTGGGCTTGAATTTCGTCAGTGATCAGTTGATCAATCTCTGCCTCACTGAGGGCAGCGGGCAAAAATACGCTGAGCACATTGGCTTCAAATTGTTCTTTGTCGACCAGATCTTGCCGATTTGCGGCTTGATAGGCAACGATAGATTCACGGCGTTGCTTGAGTTGCTTTTCGATTACGGCGAGAACCTGCGCATCGTCAAGCGATACGCGGTCATCAATCTCGATTTGTTTAATAGCAGCCTGTAAGCCACGTAATACCACCAATTGATCCATCTGCCGCGCACGCATGGCGGTTTTTAGAGTTTCGGCGATGTGGCTTTTAAGATCAGACATGACAGGCGGCCTTTTTTGCAAATCGTTAAAGCTTAGTACAGACGAGTGGTGCGTACGGATTCACGCGCCAGTTTCTTCTGGTGACGCTTCACAGCAGCAGCTTTTTTGCGTTTGCGTTCTTGGGTTGGCTTTTCGTAGAATTCGCGCTTACGAACATCGGCCAAGACACCTGCTTTTTCGCATGAACGCTTGAAACGACGGATTGCGACGTCGACTGGTTCGCCTTCTTTCAGTTTAACTTGTGGCATGTAAAATCCTCATGACATTAGGGAGTCTGTGTTTGCCAGACAGACTAAAGTGCGACATTCTACGCAGTCTGCTTGCACTGGGCAAGTTTTGTTGTTGGTTTTTCTGTTTTTTTCGAGGGATTTAATCCATGCGTGTACTGGGTCTTGAAACCTCCTGCGATGAAACCGGCTTAGCACTGTATGACAGTACGTATGGGCTACTGGGACAGGTGCTCTATAGTCAGGTGAAACTACATGCCGAGTACGGTGGCGTGGTGCCAGAGTTAGCGTCGCGTGATCATGTGCGCAAGTTGATTCCGTTACTCGAAACACTGCTGACACAGACCCAAACGAGTAAACAGCAGATTGATGCGGTTGCGTACACCCGAGGGCCTGGCCTGATGGGTGCGCTGATGACCGGCGCACTGTTTGGGCGTAGCTTGGCCTACGCGCTGAATATTCCAGCGATTGGGGTGCATCATATGGAGGGTCATTTGTTGGCTCCGCTACTCTCTGATCAGCCGCCTGAATTTCCATTTGTCGCGTTGTTGGTGTCGGGCGGCCATAGTCAGTTGATGGCGGTGCAGGGCATTGGTCAGTATGCGTTATTGGGTGAGTCGATTGACGATGCAGCGGGTGAGGCGTTTGATAAAGTCGCTAAAATGCTGAGCTTGCCGTACCCTGGTGGCCCGAATATCGCTCGGCTGGCCTTGTCGGGTGATCCACTGGCGTTCGACTTTCCTCGGCCGATTTTGCACAAAGGCTTAGATTTTTCATTCAGTGGGCTAAAAACTGCGGTAAAAGTACAGTATGAAAAAGTGCAAGGACAAGGCCGCGAGGCGGATTTGGCCGCGAGTTTTCAAGATGCCATTGTCGATGTATTAGTCAAAAAATCGATTAAAGCCCTGAAGCAAACCCGTATGAATCGCTTGGTGATTGCGGGTGGGGTCAGTGCCAACCAAGCGTTACGGCTGCGCTTAGAGCGTGACTTGGTTAAGATTAAGGCGACCGTGCATTATGCTGAACCCGCACTGTGTACTGACAACGGGGCGATGATTGCGTTTGCGGGATGGCAGCGGCTCAAGGCGGGTCAGTCGGAGGGTTTGGCAGTCAGTACCGTGCCACGCTGGCCGATGAGTGAGTTAACCGCGCCGTAATTTGTGTTGCCTGCCGAATCGTCAGACCACTTTGATTTGGCGATTTTGCATCAGGCTATAGATTCCGCTGGCCAACAGTACAATCGTTGCAGGCAGTAAAAATGCCGAATACGAAATCCAACTAAACATCCAAGCGCCGACAATGCCGCCCGTCATAAAACCTAAAAAAATAGAAGATTGCAGTTGAAATTGTTTTTTATTGAAGCGACTGCCACGCAGCGCATAGCCGATCTCTGCACCTAAATCTGACACAATCCCCGTCAAATGCGTGGTGCGAATCGCTGAGCCGCTATAGGTTGCGACCAGTGCATTTTGCAGGCCGCAGGCCATCGATGCGGCCAGTTCTCCAGCAAAACTATGCTGATAAAACAAATAGGTCGCCAAAAATAACAGCCCTGACTCCATCGCCAAGGCCACGCCATAACGCCGACCCATTTGTAGGGATTCGTGCCGAATCACAAAGCCACTCAGCACCGAGCCTAAAAAGAAAAATAGCACGATCAGACCTGTTTGACCGGCACGGCTGAGATTACCCGTGGCGATGCCTTCAGCAAACAGGGATACCGATCCGGTGACGTGCGAGACCGAGTGATTGACGAAGCCGAGTAGGGCGACACAATTGACAAAACCGGCACTAAAGGCCAGTACCACACTGCCAATCAGTACCCAACGTGGAATCCGACTCAGCATTACAGCGTATCAAGTGCTGTTTTGATTGTTTCGGCGCATTGCTGAATCACCATCTGATCACCCATGGTCTGTGCATGTGATTGACGGCTGAGTGCGCCGAGTGAGGTTGGCATGATGTGAAAATGCAGGTGAGGTACGGTTTGTCCTGCGCTTTGGTCATTCAGTTGCATGATGACGATGCCTTCGCGCTGCATGGCGATTTTGACCGCGCGGCCGATTTTTTGCACACTGTTGAGTAAGTGTCCTGCCAATTCTGCGGGCAAATCAAACAAGGTTTCGGCAGGATACTTGGGGATTACTAAAGTATGACCATCAACTTGCGGCATGATATCCATGAACGCCAGCGTGTGTTCATCCTCGTAGACTTTGTGACACGGCAGTTCACCGCGTAAAATTTTGGCAAATACGTTTTGGTCGTCATACATCGCAGCAGTTCCATGAGCAGATTTAAGCCGACAGCTTAGCAAATGTGCCGTCGACTGTGTGGACTGCTGATTACTCTAAAACCACATCGCTCCATGTTTCGAGCAGTTTGACCACGGTCGAAAAGTCTGTATTGGGTTCAGCAGTGGCACTAGCTGCACGGTATAGGCTTTGCGTGAGTGCCAAGATCGGGGCGGGTAGTTTGGCTTGATGTACCAAGTCCAACGCAATCCCCGCATCTTTGACCAGTAGATCTAAGGAAAATGTGGTGGGAAAGGCTCGATTGAGGACACGCTGTGGCAGCACCATTTCGGTCGCCATGCTGCGGCCGCTAGAGGCATTAATGCAGGTGAGTGCGCCTTTAAGATCTACGCCATGTGCTTTTAGGGTGGTAAACCCTTCAGCCGCCGCCCACAGATTGACTGCGAGTAGCATGTTATTGACTGCTTTGACTGCAAAACCTGCGCCACTTGCGCCGACATGTTGAATTAAACCCGCGAACGGCTCAATCGCTGGCCGAGCGCGATCTAACGCGGCGGCATCACCACCGATCATCACGGTCAAGGTGCCTTTTTCGGCGCCGATGGTCTGGCCAGACACGGGTGCATCCAGAAAGTACACCCCATGTGCTAGCAATTGTGCTGCCAATTGCTGTGCGATTGCTGGCTCACCACTGGTGCAATCCACCCAAATACTACCTGCTTTCGGCGGATGTGCCGTAATCAGTGCTGCGACGTCTTGGCTGGTCGGTAAGCACGAAAAAATCACGTCAGCTTGTACCGCCTGCTCAATCGGTGTTGCAGTCGTCGCAAATTGCAGCGCGTGTGCTTCGGCTTTGTCAAAGCTACGGTTCCACACCCGCACGTCTTGACAGGTTTTGGGCAGATGCGCGGCCATCCGCCAACCCATCGCACCAAGTCCTAAAAACGCAATCGACTGAATCATACTGATGTTCCTTGAAGTCCTGCGTAATGTCGTCATTGAACGGGGCGTTTAATCTGAACGCTCTGCCAGCCAAGCGCTCATCATCGGCCAAAATTCACGACTGGCGGCTTCGCTGCCAATCATCCCCACATGTCCACCCGCAACCGTCGTAAATGTCGCGTCAGTTGAGCCAACCAAATCGACCAGTGGCCGCACGGCCTCGACCGATACCATACCGTCATTGCGGCCAGCACCGACCAGCATGGATGCGTGGATGTCTTTGAGATAGACGTTTTTACCGCCGATTTTAAACTCGCCTTTACTGAGGGGGTTGTCCAGCCAAATTTTTAGCATCATGTCGCGATTCACCCCACCAGGGTAATCGACCATATGATTCAAGAATGCGCCAAGCGTGGCATGTGCGACGACCGCATCACGATTGTGCAACTGCTTGATCATGTTGACATGGCCTTTCATTGTGCCGACAGGATCTAGCAGTTTAAAGCCGAGCGCATTGCTCCAGCCATGCGAATGCAGTAGTTGCGCAGGCAGCGTGCGTGGATGCCAGCCCCAGCGTTGTTCTGTCCAACGAAACAAGGCACCGGCACGTCGATAAAATTGGCCAATATTGCCGGATGCATAGCTGTCGATTGGACTGCCCATAATAATGATATTTTTAATATCAGTGTCTTGGCTGTGTGCGGCATACAGTAACGTAAAGATGCCTGCCATGCTCCAGCCATGTAGTGACAGCTGCTGCTGCCCACTGTGTTGGCGCATCTCGCGCAGCATCGCGGGCATATACGACAAGATATAGCTGTGAAAATTGCGCTTTGCATGTTTGCGCGTGGGTTTGCCCCAGTCGATTAAATAGACCGAAAAGCCTTGCTCAAGCAGATGCCGGATGAGCGAACGCTCAGGAAATAGGTCATACACCAGCATATTGACCGCTAGCGGGGCAATGATCAGCAGCGGAATACGGTGGCGGGTCGTTGTGGCCGCGAGTGGCGGATAGTAGCGTAACTGCGCCAATCCATCATCATATACCACGTCGTAGGGTGTCTTACCTGCCTGTACCAGTTGCTTGGTGTGAAATAGTCGATCGCGGGCATTGATCCACTGTGGTGATTGTTGTAGATGGCGAAGTTTGGCAAACGATTGAGGCAAAGGCATAACAGCAGTTTCCAGAGGTCAGTCTACGACGAGGCGTAATATACCAAAATCCCCGTCAAAATGATTTGGCAGTCAACGTGGTTTCCGTGAGACATACAGTCAATTTTTGCAGGTGATTCGTGGTGCGACAGTTGTTGCTGCTTGACGCTGTCTAGCTGATACTTCCACAATGCCAACGCTATGTTGGCAACGCATTCGATTGCATCGTGCGTTGTATGTGCTCAAACCGCCTTGTTGACCGTATTGAAGTGGCCTTTATGAATGATTTTGATCTAGAACAGGATTCCGCAGCCCAAGCATTAGATGTGGCTAGCCTCGGTTTTGACAGTTTGGCGATTCGGACGGGTCATCACCGTACTGCCGAAGGTGAACACAGCGAGCCAATATTTTTGACGTCATCGTTTGTGTATGCCAGTGCGGCTGATGCGGCGGCGGCATTTGGTGGTCAGATCCCGAATTGCAATATTTATTCACGCTTTACCAATCCGACGGTGCGTATTTTTGAGCAGCGATTGGCAGTTCTTGAAGGTGGTGAGCGCTGTGTGGCGACGGCTTCAGGCATGGCGGCGATTTTGTCAACGGCACTGGCGTTTTTGGCGGCGGGTGATCACGTGGTGTGTTCGCGTGCGGTGTTTGGCACGACCACGTCGCTATTTGATAAATACATGCGTAAGTTTGGTGTCGATGTGACATTTGTCGATGTATCGGATTTAAGTCAGTGGCAAGCTGCGATTCAAGCAGGTAAAACCAAATTATTTTTTTGTGAAACCCCGAGTAACCCGCTGTCTGAAGTGGTGGATATTCAGGTGTTGGCTGATTTAGCACATGCGCATGATATTTTATTAGCCGTGGATAATTGCCTTTGTACGCCTGCCTTGCAGCAGCCATTGAAACTTGGCGCAGATTTGGTGATTCATTCGGCCACCAAATATTTAGATGGTCAAGGTCGCGCATTGGGCGGGGCGGTCGTCGGCAATGCCAAACTGCTCGAAGAGGTATTTGCGGTGACACGCACCTGTGGCCCGTCGATGAGTCCGTTTAATGCGTGGGTGTTTTTAAAGGGTTTAGAAACTTTACGGCTGCGGATGGAGGCTCATTCGGCCAGTGCGTTGCTGTTGGCGACTTGGCTAGAAGCACACCCGAATGTTGAAAAAGTCCACTATACCGGTCTACCCAGTCATGCTGGCCATGCGATTGCCCTACGGCAGCAGCGCGCGTTTGGTGGCATTGTGTCATTTGAGGTCAAAGGCGGGCGTGACGCGGCATGGCGCGTGATTGATGCGACACGGATGTTGTCGATCACTGGCAATCTGGGCGATACCAAAACCACGATTACCCACCCCGCCACCACCACGCATGGTCGCTTATCAGCTGAAGCCAAAGCGGCGACGGGGATTACCGAAGGCTTGATTCGACTGGCGGTCGGCTTAGAAGATATTGCTGATATTCGTGCCGATTTGGCGCGTGGGCTGGCATAATCTAGGATTATGCCCACCAACGACATACTCAAGGAGTCGATGAATGAACATCAACATGCTGATGCAACAAGCCCAACAAATGCAAAAAGGCATTGAGGAGCAAGTTAAAAAAGCCAAGGCTGAACTCGCCCAGATCGAGGTACAGGCTGAGGCAGGTGGTGGTTTAGTCAAAGTCACCATGAACGCACGTTTTGTGGTGAAGCGGATTGCCATTGATCCAGAGTTGTTGAAAGACGATGCCGACATGATTGAAGACTTGATTGCCGCCGCCGTGAATGACGCGGTACGTCAAGCCGAAGTGATTGCTGAAGAGCGACTAGCCAAAGCCAAAACGCCAGCCGGTGTGCCAGCCGGCATGGCCAATATGTTCGGTGGCATGTGAGTCGGCGGCATGTTTAGTGCCAAGTTTGACGAACTGGTGCAGCGCCTTCGGGTGCTGCCGAGTGTCGGGCCTAAATCAGCGCAGCGCATGGCATTGTATCTGCTATCACGTAATCGGCAGGGTGGCCATGCGTTGGCATTGGCGCTCGATCAGGCCATGCAGGATATTCAGCAGTGTGAGTTGTGCCGTTCATTTTCCGATCATGCGGTGTGTGAGATTTGCAGCGCAGCGCAGCGTGATCAGCGTTTGATTTGTGTGGTCGAGTCGGCCGCTGATGTGATGGCGATTGAGCACAGTGGCAGCTATCGCGGCCGTTACTTTGTATTGGGTGGGCATTTGTCGCCCTTGGATGGTATCGGGCCGGATCAGTTGGGCATTGCGCTGTTACTCAAACGCTTACAGGATGAGCCGATTGAGGAGATGATCTTGGCAACCAATGCCACGATTGAAGGACAGGCGACCGCGCATTATTTACAGGAGGTTGTCAAACAACAGCCACGGCAGTTACCGCTCACATTAAGTAGAATAGCGCAGGGCGTACCGCAAGGTGGTGAGCTGGAGTATGTCGATAGCCATACTTTAAACCAAGCCCTGCAATACCGCTTAAAGATGGGCAGTTAAGGTCATCAATCCGCTGCGGTCGTAGCGGTGTCGGTTGGTTGGGACATGCTCAAGGCAATACGAGATTTCCGACTGGCGATGCTGTGACCAAGCTGCCTAAATTCAATTTACAGATCAACAGGTTGCTATAATCTCATGGAAGGATTTCGATACCTGTCTGCACAGCACGAGCTGAGTGAATTGTATGCTCAGATGGCTGCGACAGATACTTATGCGCTAGATACTGAATTCATTAAAGTCAATACGTTGCATCCATATCTTGGCTTGCTACAAATCAACGTCGATGGTCACGTCTATCTGCTAGATGGACAAAGCCTCGATTTTACTGATTTGTGGTTGCTGATTTTTAATGCACGGCAAAATATCTTTCATGCTAGCGGTGAGGATCTGGATTTAATTCATCATTATGCAGGTCAAAAAGATCTGGATAATCTGTTTGACACCCAAGTCGGTTTGGCGTTTTTAGGGCATGGCTTGCAGGTCAGTTATCAGCAAGCATTACAGCAAGAGTTGGGGATTCACGTCGATAAAGGCGAAACGCGCTCGGATTGGTTGGCGCGTCCGTTACGGCCAGAGCAGATGCAATATGCCGCCAATGATGTGATCCATTTGCCGTTACTCGCCAATAAAATTCGGCAACAGTTGCAGCAACGCGGCCTGTGGGAGTGGACGCTCGACGACTGCCGGATGTATGCGCTTGAGGTGGGCAGTGAAACCCCACTGCTCGATTTGTATCAAGATATTGGTAACTTTCGGCATAGTCGTCAGCAGTTGGCGCAGTTGCGGCAGTTGTGTGTATGGCGTGAGCAAATCGCTCGTGCGACCAATCAACCGCGTAGTTTTATTTTAAAAAATAGTACCTTGGTTGACTTGCTCGATCAGCAGCCGATGAACGCCTATCAGTTGCAAAAAATCAAAGATTTGCGGCCACATGTGCTGCGCGAACACGGCAAAACCATTTTAGACTTATTGCATTACTTGCCAGATGAGCCGCAATGGCCATCACGTCTGCCGAGACCTTATCGACCAAAAAATAATGACATGCTGGAGCAAGTGCAACAGTATACGGCGCAGTTAAGTGCCGAAATTCAAGTGCCGCAAGAGGTCTTACTGCGCAAAAAATGGCTGAATGCGTTGTTGTCACATGTGGCGCTTGGTGGTGATGAGCGTGATTTACCGCGCTGGCTACTCAGTTGGCGCTATGAATTGCTGACTCGCCCAATTTTGGAGATTTTGCAGCAGCAGCGCAGCATGTTGATGGTCGAGATGGCACCGATGGCTGATTAATTCAGGCCGGATTTTGTGCGCTAAGCGCGACTGCACGGTTTTTTGCAGATTCGCGCAATATGTTATGCTTACGCACTATGTTTCTGTTGGGTCAGATGTCGATCATGCATTGTGATATTTATAAGGCGAGCAGCCGTGATGAGCTGTACATTTATATTGCCCGTCCAGATTATCCCGACGATGCGAATACCTACCAAGATCCGTTTGCGCGACTGCCTGTCGATTTGCGCAAGGCGCTCGGCCGTCCTAGCTTTGTCATGCATCTTGAGCTGCATGCCGGTTTTAAACTGGCACGGGTCTCGGTGCAACAGGTGTTGGCGGCATTTGCAGAGCTGGGCTACTTTGTACAGTTTCCGCCGGATGGTCTGATTTCGGCGACTGCACTGCCACCTGAAGGGCTACGCGGCGCATGAGCATTGAAGAGTTTTTAGAGCGGGCTGAGCCGATCTGGAATTGGTGGGTGTCCTTGTTTGAAGGTGTGCCAGAGTATCCACTTGCGGTGACGGTGTATGTCGGTGGCAGTGTGTTAGCCCTGCTGATCTGGCTGCGTGTGGTGCGTCTATTGCCGCATCCGGTGGGCGCGATGAGCTGGGTGGTGATGTTTGCGGTGTTACTGACCCCCACCATCACTGAAGGCGATAACGCACAATTGGCCCCAGCGGTCATCGGTTTGATATTTGGGGTCATTACCAAAGATCACAGCTTAGTGTTAAAAAGCGCATTGCCGATTTTATTGGTGATCGGTCTAGGTTTTGTGTTGGGCTTTTTATACGAGCGTTTACGCCGTATCCCAAGTCAAGCAGCATGAGTAAAGCAATCGCGTGGGGCGACTGAAGGCAGTAACCCACGATAATTTTAGGTGTGGCTGATGATGCAATCGTTTGAAAGTACAGATCGTTATATTGCAACCGACGCGCTAAAACTGGCGGTCAATGCGGCGCGGACACTGCAAAAACCTTTGCTAATCAAAGGTGAGCCGGGTACGGGTAAAACCTTATTGGCGGAGCAAGTGTCGAGTAGTCTGGGCATGCGCCTGATCACATGGCATATCAAGTCCACCACCAAGGCGCAGCAAGGTCTCTACGACTACGATGCGGTGTCACGACTACGCGACAGCCAGTTAGGTGACGAAAAAGTCTATGACATCGCCAACTACATCAAGCAAGGCAAGCTGTGGGAGGCCTTTGCATCCGATGAGCGTGTGGTGTTGTTGCTTGATGAGATCGACAAAGCGGATATTGAGTTTCCGAATGATTTACTGCACGAACTCGACAAAATGTCGTTTTATGTGTACGAAACTGGCGAAACCGTGACCGCCAAACAGCGTCCCGTCATCATCATCACCTCAAATAATGAAAAAGAGCTGCCTGATGCGTTTTTGCGTCGTTGCTTCTTTCATTACATCGAATTCCCTGATGAAGCCACCATGCGGCAGATTATCGCCGTGCATTTTCCGCAGATCCGTGAAACGCTGGTCAGTGAAGCACTCCAGATGTTCTTTAAACTGCGTAACGTGGCTGGCCTGAAAAAACCACCGTCGACCAGTGAGTTGATCGATTGGCTGACGTTACTGATGGCCGATGACCTGCCAGAAGAAGTGCTGCGCCGCCGCGACCCAAAATCAGCGATTCCTCCGCTGTACGGTGCGTTGATCAAAAATGAGCAAGATGTACAGTTGCTTGAGCGCTTGGCCTTTATGAGTCGTCGCTGATATGTTTGTCCATCTGTTTTATACGCTGAAAAAATATGGCGTTCCGGTCAGCACCACGGAATTACTCGACCTGAATGCAGCCATTGCACAGGGCTTGGTGTTTGCTGATCGTGAGGATTTGTACCGATTGATTCGCTTGTGCTTGGTCAAAGACGAGCGCTATTTCGATAAGTTCGACCGTGCCATGACCGCGTATTTTGATGGAATAGACAGCTTAGATCCTGAAGCGGTGTTAGGCCAACTCGACCAAATCCCCAAAGAATGGCTGGATCTGGAATTACTCGAAAAAAACCTGACAGCCGAACAGCGGGCAGCGCTTGAAAAAGCCGGTTCGCTGGAAGAACTGATGAAAATGCTGGAAGAGCGCTTACGCGAACAGCATAAAAAACATCAGGGTGGCAATAAAATGGTCGGTACGGGCGGCACGTCGCCGTTCGGGGCGTTTGGTGATCATCCCGAAGGCGTGCGCATCGGTGGTCCATCGCGCAAAAAATCGGCGGTCAAGGTCTGGGAAAAACGCCAATTCCAAAACCTCGATGACAGTCAGGTGCTCGGCACGCGGCAGATGCAAATCGCATTGCGTCGTCTGCGTCGCTTCGCTCGCCAAGGCGCGGCGGAAGAGCTGGATATTGATCACACGATTGATTCGACTGCACGGCAGGGCATGTTGGATATTCAGTTACGGCCTGAACGGCGTAATCGAGTTAAAGTGCTGATGCTGTTTGATATCGGTGGCTCGATGGATCCGTATATTGAGCTGTGTGAAAAGCTGTTTAGCGCGGCCAAAAGTGAGTTTAAGACCCTCGAGTTTTTTTATTTTCACAACTGTCTGTATGATCATGTCTGGAAAGACAACCTGCGTAAAACCAGCAGTCGCATGGACACGTGGGACTTACTGAATACCTATGGTCGTGATTATCGGGTGATCTTTGTTGGTGATGCCAGCATGGCACCGTATGAGTTGTTTAGTGAGGGTGGCTCAGTCGAATACACCAACGACGAATCAGGCGTGGTGTGGTTGCAACGGATGCGGCAGCACTTTAGCAAGACCGCATGGCTGAATCCCGAGGATGATCGCTACTGGAATCATACCCAGACCGTGGCGGCGATTAAGCAGATGTTCGAGGAAAAAATGTACCCGATGACCTTAAAAGGGGTCGAGGACATGACGCGTTATTTGGCGCGTTAATCCTAAAAAGTACGTTGCAGGGTGTAATACCAGTCAGTTAAGAAAAAAGCTTAACGGCACAGACTGCTGTGGAACTTTCTTCTTAAGCTTGGATAGCAGATTTTCTTACTTTTGATGCACCAAAAGTAAGAAAAAGTCCTTTTTCGTGCAAAACTCGCCATCCATGGCTCAAACAATTGCACTCCGACATCCCTGCAAAAGCATTTTTATTTGGTCAGAATCAAGCGATTGTTACGGGTCAGCCGTAGGCGGTATTCTTCACCTTCGTGCAGGATGCGAATCTCGTTGCCCAGCGCAAATAGATGCTGTGAGTGCAGCACGGGTAGGGCGTGGGCTTGGCTTTGGCTAAAAAACTGAAATGGCGCATTCATGTGGTGTTCTCCGTGGACTGAGGTATCATCAGATTTATTAATGATAATCATTATCATTTTGATCTGTCAACACATCGCTGCGTTAATTTTTGTTGCAGTAGATCAGTCGCGCGATGAGCAGTTTTCCATGTTGGTCGTGTTAAAACTAGATGTGTTAGCCTGCTGAAGTTCTCCTGAGCACAGGACTAACGATGATGTAGACACGTCAAATTTGATCACTATTAAACGCTGTCTTGAGTTATATCAAAGGGATACTTAAATGAACAATAAAATTAATTTACATCAAATGTTTGCCTTTCTTACAATGATTGCGATAGTTTTTTTACTATCAACTCCCTTTTGGCTGTCGCTTTCACTGTTATGCTTTCATAATTTAGTGACTTCCGCTTTTTCAGGGCAGAAATCACAAGTTTTTTTGTTTTTTACGCTCTCACTTTCTGCTTTATCCATCGAGTTTAATGGTCTTAAACGTTTTTTTGAGAATCCAGACATAGAAATTATTACACTAATTTTTTCGATAATCCTATGTTCATTTTTTATGAATTTCTTATTGAAGACGCACAAAAAAAGCAGAGAAATCAACTGATTTTTATCAAAAAAGTACCAGTAAAAAATATCTTTAGCGTGTATTTCTTTGGCTTAACTGCATTTATTTGATCCTACATTTGATCAGCACAGGCTTATTATACTGTCAAAATTGGTTATGACAGGAGTGGTTTTGTGCAGGATTTACACCAGCAAACATCCCAAATCAACGTCGCCGTCGGCCTCATCGTCCGCGCTGGACAAGTGCTGATCGCATGGCGTGACAGCAGCCAGCATCAAGGTAGCCGTTATGAGTTTTCCGGCGGTAAGGTCGATGCAGGCGAATCCGTGCCCACTGCCTTAGCGCGTGAACTGGCTGAAGAGTTGTCGATACAAGTGACCAAGTCGCGTTTCGTGCGGCGGCTGACCTATCGTTACCCCGAAAAAACCGTGTGTTTACATGTCTATCGGGTCGATCAGTTTAGCGGTGAGCCGCACGGTGCAGAAGGCCAACCGATCAAATGGGTCACGCCGTCAGACTTGTGGGATTATCAGTTTCCCGATGCCAATCGCCCGATTCTTCGCGCGGCTCAACTGCCCGACCTGTATGTGATTAGCCATGACGTGAGTGCCTTTGACACACTTGAAACTTGGCTGGCCTACCATGTACAAACCGTCGTGCCAGACGCGTGGCTATATGTACGCCTCCCAACACTCGCGCTGAATGCACAACCTGCACTCATTGACCAATTACAACAGCAACGACCAGACCTTAAACTGGTGATTTCTGCTGCACTGTATGAATTGAATTTACCCATTGCTGGT
>JBBKWW010000070.1:0-7121 GCA_037969155.1 Moraxellaceae bacterium | reverse complement strand
TTGCGTTTTAATTTCGACATCCGCCACCATCAACAGCGGTGATACACCGATTACCCAGAGGCTTGTTATGCGTGAACCTACTCCATCTCATCGCGGTGATGACTTACATCAGCTTCCGGTGCAGCTACAAGCGGCAGCACAACAGCGCGGGGTCAATCTATCTGGTACTCAAGTGAGCAATGCAGCGTTTGAGCTGGTGACTGATTTTGCGCCAGCGGGTGATCAACCACAAGCCATCGAAAAGCTGGTGAGTGGTGTCGAGCAAGGCATGACCAAGCAGTTATTGCTGGGGGTGACGGGCTCAGGCAAAACCTACACCATGGCCAATGTCATCGCTCAGACCCAGCGCCCGACCATCATTATGGCGCACAACAAGACCTTGGCCGCACAGCTGTATGGCGAGTTTAAGGCGTTTTTTCCGAATAATGCGGTCGAGTATTTTGTTAGTTATTACGATTATTATCAGCCAGAAGCCTATGTGCCGTCCTCAGATACTTTTATCGAAAAAGACTCGGCGATTAATGATCATATTGACCAAATGCGACTGTCGGCGACACGCTCGTTATTGGAGCGGCGTGATGCGATTATCGTCGCGTCGGTGTCGGCGATTTACGGTTTGGGCGATCCCGAAGCGTATCTAAAAATGCTGCTGCATCTGGTGGTCGGTGATCGTGTTGATCGGGCGGCAATTATTCGGCGTTTGGTCGAGATGCAATATATCCGCAATGAATTGGATTTTGGCCGTGGCACCTATCGGGTGCGCGGTGAGACCTTGGATATTTATCCGGCTGAATCGGAGCAGTTGGCGGTACGGGTACAGTTGTTTGATGATGAAATCGAGCAAATCAGTTGGTTTGATCCACTGACGGGCAAAACCGTACGTAAAACGCCACGCATCACTATTTATCCGAAGTCGCACTATGTGACGCCTCGTGAAAAACTCGAACAGGCGATTGGCACGATTCGCAGTGAGCTGGACACGCGGCTGACGTTTTTTCGGGAGCATGACAAGCTGCTTGAGGCGCAGCGAATTGAGCAGCGCACTCGCTATGATCTAGAAATGATGCAGCAGCTTGGCTACTGTAACGGTATCGAAAACTACTCTAGGCATTTATCGGGACGTACTGAAGGCGAAGCCCCGCCGACCTTGTTTGATTATATCCCAGCCGATGCGCTGTTGTTTATTGATGAGTCGCATGTCTCTGTGCCGCAGATCGGTGCGATGTATAAAGGCGACCGTTCGCGCAAAGAGACGCTGGTGGATTATGGGTTTCGCTTGCCAAGTGCGTTGGACAATCGGCCGATGAAGTTCGAGGAGTGGGAGCGGATTGCACCGACCACGATCTTTGTGAGTGCCACACCATCACAGTACGAAAAAGACCGCAGCCAGCAAATCGTCGAACAAGTGGTGCGGCCGACTGGCTTGATTGATCCAGCGCTGGAGATTCGACCGGTGTTGACGCAGGTCGATGACTTACTGTCCGAGATCAATCTGCGTAAAGCGGTCGATGAGCGCATTTTGGTCACAGTGCTGACCAAGCGCATGGCAGAAGACCTGACCACTTACTTGAAAGAATATCAGATCAAAGTCGCTTATCTACACTCAGATATCGATACCGTAGAGCGGGTCAAAATCATCCACGAATTGCGCACAGGGGTGCATGATGTGTTGGTCGGTATTAACCTGCTGCGCGAAGGCTTGGACATGCCGGAGGTATCGCTGGTGGCGATTTTAGATGCCGATAAAGAAGGCTTTTTGCGCTCAGATCGGGCGTTGATTCAAACGATTGGTCGTGCAGCACGGCACTTAAACGGCAAGGCGATTTTATATGCGGATCGCATTACGCCTTCGATGCAGCGGGCGATGGATGAGACGGAGCGCCGCCGTAACAAGCAGATCGAGTTTAACCTGTTGCATGGCATCACCCCGCGCAGTGCGGTACGACAAGTGGTTCGGGAGATCGAAGGCCATGTCGCGGTGACAGAGCCCGCTATCGATAGCACTGTGTTTAACGCTGCGCCAGCTGGCATTGATGAGCATCTGTTGCGCGATCCAAACCTGCTGGCCAAGCATATTAAGCAGCTTGAAATCACGATGACTGCTAAAGCGCGTGAGTTGAAGTTTGAAGAGGCTGCCCGCTTGCGTGACGAGGTGACACAATTAAAGGCGCGGTTGATCGGTTAGGGTTTGCAACAGCAGGCACAAAAAAGCCGCCAATTTTAAAAAATGACGGCTGATTTTTTGGCTCAAAACGCAGTGATTAGTCTGCTTTTTTGCCGAAACGCGCGAAGCGTTTGTTGAAGCTTGCCACGCGGCCTTCGGTACCCACTTGACGAACTTCGCCAGTGTAGAACGGATGCGACGCGCTAGAAATATCCAAACTCACATAAGGATAGTCTTGGCCTTCATGGGCGCGGGTGTGTTTGGTTTTCACGGTTGAACCGATCAAGAAAAACACGTCAGCATTGGTGTCATGAAACAACACAGGGCGATAGTCTGGATGGATGCCAGTTCTCATAGCAGTACACTCCGAATTGGAAATGCGCGATTTTACAATATCTGAGCGTAAAAAACGCTAACTTTTTTCAACAGTATGTTAAGAAAACGTAGGTTAATCTATTTGATCGGACTGGTTGTGCTGTGGTTGCAAGGTTTCGACTGCGCAAATCCCGTATGTTTAAGGAGTAACTGTATGAAAAAGATCAGTTTGATCATCGCAATGAGTGGTGTGTTGTGTTCGGGTATCGTCTCTGCCCAAGCATGGCAGTTTGATCCGTCACATACACGGGTTGGTTTCACGGTGGATCATTTGGGCTTTTCAACTGTGGTGGGTGATTTTCGGCAGTTCGATGGCCGTGTGCAATATGATCCAGAGCAGCCGAAAGCCTTGACAGTCCATTTTGAAATCGACACCCAGAGCATTGATTCGGGTTGGGCGGCGCGGGATGAGCATTTGCGCAAGGCTGATTTTTTTAATGTCGAAAAATTTCCCAAAATGACATTCACCAGCACTGCGGTAAAAATACTGGATGATCATCGCAGTCAAGTCACCGGTAATCTGACGTTACTCGGCGTCACTAAACCAGTGATGCTAGACGTTACCCTGAATAAAGTGGCCATCAACCCAATCACCAAGCTGCAAACCGCAGGGATTACCGCAACCACCACGATCAAGCGCAGTGATTGGGGCATGACCACCTATGTACCTGCAATCGGGGAGGATATCCCAGTACGAATTGATGCAGAATTAACGCCTGTGGTGAAAGCACCGCAGTAAGTGCTGACACCAAAAAGACTGGCATTCACCAGTCTTTTTGGTGTGTGGTTTGTGTGTCGTGTGGCGATGACTATTGGCCAGAAGCTTTGCGCACATAGTCCAGTAGTATTTGTGCATGTCCAGCGGGTTTGACATTGCGCCATTGTTCCGCCAGTTCACCGTGTGAATTATATAAAAACGTACTGCGCACAATGCCTTCGACCATTTTACCGTACATGTTCTTCATCTGAATCACACCGTAATGCCGACAGACTTGTTCGCTTTCATCACTGGCCAGTGGAAATGGTAGGCATTCATTGGCGGTAAATTTTTCGTGTGACTTCATGGAATCACGTGAAATACCCAAAACCCGCACACCCAGTGCAGCAAACTCAGGCAGCAGATCGCGAAAATCTTGTGCTTGCGTGGTGCAGCCAGGGGTCGCATCTTTAGGATAAAAGTACAAAATCAGCGGTTGGCCGACCAGATTAGACAGACGAAAAACGCCTTGTGTGGTGTGGACATCGAGTTCAGGTAGTCGCTGAATATCAGCGGTTGGTGCTGTGGTGGGTGTTGCTGAGGTGTCAATGGACATCGTGAATGCGCTCCTTGCAGGTGTGGGTGCTTGCCCGATCATATGCGGGTGACAATAGCACAAAAAAGACCGCTCAACGGCGGTCTCTGTCAGGGCTAAGCTGAGCTTAAGACGGTGGATTAAGTTTTACCCCTGCGCGACATTGCTCAAGTTGTGGTTTCACACGAGTAAATGCAGGTAGCGTCTCTGGATTTTGGCCATTCATGGCCATGCTTTGAATTTTCCAGAACTCGCCTACTTTAAGGTTCGTGGCTTGGACACCGATGGTACATTTACAGACTTTTTGTGCGCTGGTGGCATCGGTGATTTTGAGTGCGGTCATCTCACTAGCACAGCGTTGAATCATCATGGTCTGCACATCGACGGGCTGGCTCGGTGCGGCAGCTCTGCCAGTCGCTGGTGCTGCTGAAACGCTACTGGCTAGACCAAAGGCCAACAGTGCAGAACATGCGGCAGTTAAAGGCGTACGAAATAAGCTCATAAAAAAATCCAAATTCAGTCGTGTTGATTCAGGGTGCTGATTCAGGGTGCTGATAGCGGGTAGGATCGGGTAAATTGGCATTCAAAAAACCCTGTTTGCGTAGGCGGCAACTGTCACAGCGGCCACACGCGAGACCATCCACATCGGCTTGATAACACGATACGGTCAGGCTGTAGTCTACGCCAAGCGTGCTGCCCAACTGTATGATTTGCGCTTTGCTTAGGTGTAATAATGGTGTTTCGATGCAGAGTGGCTGGCCTTCGACTGCGGATTTGGTCGCGAGATTCGCCATTTGGGTAAACGCCTGCATGTATTCTGGGCGGCAGTCAGGGTAGCCCGAATAATCCACGGCATTGACGCCGATCACAATCGCTTGACTGTCGGTGACTTCGGCCACTGCCAGCGCATACGACAAAAAAATCGTATTGCGGGCAGGCACATAAGTGACTGGAATGCCTTCTGGGCTGTCTTCTGGCACGTCGATGTTGTCATCGGTCAGGGCTGAACCACCGACATTGCGCAGATCAATATCAATCACTCGCAGTTTCACGCCGACTGTGGCGGCCAGTCGTTTGGCGGCGACTAACTCGCTAGAGTGCCTTTGACCATACGAAAAGCTCAACGCTTCACAGTGATAACGCTGCATCGCCCATGCCAGACACGTGGCGGAATCAAGGCCGCCCGAGAGCAGTACGATGGCTTTGGCTACTGGAGTCGTCATGGCAATCCCTATTCAAATGTCTAAAAATCAAAAGGTTTGTTAATGCCCTGCGGCATCTTGCCACAGCAGTTTATGCAGTTGCAGTTGAAAGCGAGCGGGCAAATGATCGGCCAGAATCCACTCAGCCAGATCATGCGCAAGAGCGGGCAAGGCGGCGCTGGCATGATCGACCGCAAACGCAGGGGAAAACCACACGCTACTGACTTTTGTGGCGAGATCATATTGGGCGAGCATCTCGCGCGACCACTCATAATCCTGTCGATTCATGATCACAAACTTCAGCTGATCATGCTGCGTCAGGTGATCCAGATTACTGAGCAAGTTTCGCGCCATTTCGCCCGAGTTTGGCGTTTTCAGATCGACCACCCGCGACACCCGTTGATCGACCAAGCTGATATCCAGTGCGCCAGAGGTCTCCAGCGACACCTGATAGCCCGCATCACACAGTTGCTTGAGCAGTGGAATACAGTTCGGCTGCGCCAAGGGTTCACCACCCGTCACACAGACATGCCGTGCGCCGTAGCTGGCGACCTGCTGCATGATGTGCTCAAGGCTGTGCCGTGTGCCACCCTCAAACGAATAGGTGGTATCGCAATACACACAGCGCAACGGGCAGCCCGTCAGTCGTACAAACACGGTCGGCCAACCCGCGTGATTGGCTTCGCCTTGCAGCGAGTAAAACATCTCGGTCAGGCGTAGACCTGCGGCGGGGTCGGTGACGGGGATTTGCTGAGTGCGCATGGGCTTCTCGAAAAACAAGATCCCCTCTAAAGCAGAGGGGACAGTGACCAGTCAAAGTCAGCTGACTTGACCTGAAAAATACCAATACACGCGAGCTTAGTCGACGCGTAGTAGTTCGTTAAGGCCGACTTTGCTGCGGGTTTTGGCATCGACTTTTTTGACGATAATCGCTGCGTACAGGCTGTATTTGCCATCGGCTGATGGCAGGTTGCCAGCAACCACCACTGAGCCAGCAGGCACGCGGCCATAACTGACTTCGCCGGTTTCGCGGTCATAGATTTTGGTCGATTGGCCGATATACACGCCCATCGAAATCACTGAGCCTTCTTCGACGATCACGCCTTCGACGATCTCAGAACGCGCCCCGATAAAGCAGTTGTCTTCGATGATGGTTGGGTTGGCTTGTAGTGGCTCTAACACGCCACCGATGCCGACACCGCCAGACAGATGCACGTTTTTACCGATTTGCGCACATGAGCCAACGGTTGCCCATGTATCGACCATCGAGCCTTCATCGACATACGCGCCGATATTGACGTAGGATGGCATCAGGATCACGTTGCGGGCAATAAAGCTGCCTTTACGCGCGACGGCGGGCGGTACAACGCGAATGCCTGCTTCTTGAAACTGGCTTTCGTTCCAGTCAGCAAACTTGGTGGGGACTTTATCAAAGTATTGTTGGGCATCGCCGCCAGACATTTGGACGTTGTCATTCAAGCGAAATGACAGTAGGACGGCTTTTTTAACCCATTGATTGACTTGCCAATCATTGCCGATTTTTTCGGCGACACGCAGGCTGCCATTGTCCAGACCGGCCAGCACGTCATTGACCGCATCGCGCACGTCTTGTGGGGCATCGGTGGGCGAAAACTTCAAACGGTCTTCAAAGGCTTGTTCGATCAGGCTCGACAGTTGGTCTTGTTGCATGGTAGCTCCAGCATCAGCGGGTCAATACAAAATAGGACAAGGACACGAGTCAGTCGTGTCGGTTGGGGCGGTATTTTACACCAAAAAAGCCATGGATGGGTCAGGCACTCGGTGGGTTTTCGGTGAGGTGGTTGGATTTGTGGGCTGTGGCTATCTGCTAGGGTCAGATCGTGTTAAATAGACCGCAGATCATCATATTGCGATCACTCACCAAAAAACGTGACATCAGCAGCCACTGCAAGGAATCATCAGATGAACCCAATACCCGTCATGGTCTGGACGGCACAACACGACAGCACGCTACTGCCCAAATCATTAGATGATGCAGAGCGGATTGCCGATGAGTTGCTGGGACAAGAAACCGAAAGCCACAATCCAATCTACGATGTATACCAAACC
>JBBKWW010000069.1:0-3102 GCA_037969155.1 Moraxellaceae bacterium | reverse complement strand
GGCTGACTAGAATACAGGTTACCCCGCGTATTTTTGCAAGGTGATGCTGATGTCCGCTCAAACGCTCTACGACAAACTCTGGGATGACCATTTGGTCAAACAGCGCGATGATGGCTCATCGCTAATCTATATCGACCGGCACTTACTGCACGAAGTGACCAGCCCACAAGCGTTCGAAGGGCTGCAACTGGCAGGCCGCACGCCGTGGCGCTTATCCGCCAACGTCGCAACCCCAGACCATAACGTGCCGACCGATAAAGCCGAACGTGCGCTGGGCATTGCAGGGATTAGCGATGCAACCTCACGCATCCAAGTGCAAACCCTAGATGATAACTGTAAGACCTTTAATATCACCCAGTTTGATATCAATGACCTGCGCCAAGGCGTGGTGCATGTGGTCGGCCCTGAGCAAGGCTTAGTGTTGCCTGGGATGACGGTGGTCTGTGGTGACTCACATACTGCAACGCATGGCGCACTCGGCTGTCTGGCGCATGGCATCGGCACTTCTGAAGTCGAGCATGTCTTGGCGACGCAGTGTTTAATCCAGAAAAAATCCAAAAACATGCAGATCAATGTCGAAGGACAACTCAGCGCAGGTGTGACCGCCAAAGACGTGGTGATGGCGATTATTGGTCAGATCGGCACGGCAGGTGGTACTGGCTACGCGATTGAGTTTAGCGGCCAGGTGTTCCGCGACATGTCGATGGAAGGCCGTATGACCGTCTGTAACATGGCGATTGAAGCGGGCGCACGGGTCGGTATGGTCGCGGTCGATCAGACCACCATCGACTATGTTCAAGGTCGGCCATTTGCACCGACGGGTGAGCAGTGGGCGGCGGCGGTTGAGTATTGGCACAGCTTGCACAGTGATGCAGATGCGGTGTTCGATGCGGTGGTCGAATTGGATGGCGCACAGATCGTGCCACAAGTGTCATGGGGCACATCACCTGAAATGGTGGTTGCGGTCACTGCGGCTGTCCCGACTTTAGACGATGCTAAAGATGAGTTGCAGCGTGAGGAATGGACTCGTGCCTATAAATACATGGGCTTGCAGGCTGGCCAAGCGCTGTCTGATATTCAGTTAGATCGGGTGTTTATTGGTTCATGTACCAATTCACGGATTGAAGATTTGCGCGATGCCGCTGCGGTGATCAAAGGCCGCAGCGTCGCCAGCACAATCAAGCAGGCGATGGTGGTGGCCGGTTCTGGCTTGGTCAAGCAGCAAGCTGAAGCCGAAGGTTTGGATAAAATCTTTCTAGCCGCTGGTTTTCAGTGGCGTGAGCCGGGTTGTTCGATGTGTCTGGCGATGAATGCTGACAAACTGCAATCGGGTGAGCATTGTGCATCGACCTCAAATCGTAATTTTGAAGGTCGGCAGGGCAATGGCGGACGCACGCATTTGGTCAGTCCTGCGATGGCGGCGGCGGCAGCTTTAGCCGGTCATTTTGTCGATGTACGGAACTTTTAATAGACGCTAATAGAAGCTAACAGGAGCTTGCCATGACACCGTATACCCGTGAAGTGGGCTTGGTCGCGCCGTTAGACCGCGCCAATGTCGATACCGATCAGATCATTCCGAAGCAGTTTTTAAAGTCGATTAAGCGTACTGGCTTTGGGGTGAATTTGTTTGATGAGTGGCGTTATCTGGATGAAGGTTATCTCGGCTTAGACAATAGCAAACGTCCGCTGAATACTGATTTTATCCTGAATCAGCCTGAGTATCAGGGCGCGACAGTATTGCTGGCGCGTGAAAATTTTGGCTGTGGTTCAAGCCGTGAGCATGCGCCATGGGCGTTAGAGGAGTATGGTTTTCGCACGGTGATTGCGCCGAGTTTTGCGGACATTTTCTTTAATAACTGCTTTAAAAATGGCATGTTGCCAGTGATTTTAACCGAAGCTGAGGTCGATGTCTTGTTTCAAGAGTCGGCTGCCACGCCTGAGTATCGCTTGAGCATTGATCTGGCGGCACAGCAGGTGATTCGTCCCAATGGTGAGACATTTAGCTTTAGTATTGATGCATTTCGCAAGCATTGCTTGTTGAATGGTTTGGACGATATTGGTCTGACCTTGCAGGACGGCGATGCGATTCGCGCCTTTGAAGCCAAAACACAAGCATCACGACCTTGGGTCTATAACCGCTTGCATGGTTGATATCTGACTGCTATAGCCACCTAGATGACAGCCGTCTGATATCGCGTATACTGCGACTGATTAAACCTGATCGTGATGCTGATTCTAGCGATCAGTGGTCGTGGTAAGAGTAAGGAGGGGAGTATGCGCCATATCAGGTTAGGGTTGCTGTCAACATTGGCCATGGCCTTGACACTAGGCATGGCATTGTTGGTGGGTTGTAGTAGCCAACCGCCAGCACAGTCACAGCGCGTTGTGACGCTAAGTGAGCGTGCGCATGCTGCGGCGCTGACGTTTTGGCGTAGTCCAGAGGAACGCCATTTGGCCACTGTGCATTGTTCGGGTGGTTTACAGTGCCGCTTTATAAGGTTGAACGAGATCGTTTTACTCGATGGTAAGACCGGCATACCCACTGAGGCTGCACAAAAAGCTGCGGTATTTCGGTATGAGTCGATGAGTCAGCAGCCTTACGCGCTGTATCATTTGGCGGTGACGGAAGGCTTGCATGAGCTACGTTTGCAGTTTTATCCGGTCACCTTGGAACGAGCTGAGCAATTTACGCTAATCCATCAGTTTAAGGCGGGTCGTGAATATCAGTTGCGTTTGTTTCGTGATCGACAAGTCCAAGCGGGTAGCTTATTGGCGATGGCTGCACCTAATCCGTTGTGTGTGGATTTGGCCGAAAATCAACGGGTGATTCGACGCTTCTGTCGGCCGTTTGACCCAAAAACTGGCTTGGGTGAGTTTATTGAGGCCAAACTACCGACCTAGATCGGTTAGTTTCTTTAACAGTATTCAGAGTGTTTGAAACATGTCAAAACAAATTTTAATCTTGGCCGGTGATGGCATTGGTCCTGAGATCATGGGCGCAGCAGAGCAGGTCTTGGCGGTCATCAATCAAAAATTCAGCCTTGAGTTGAGTTGGTCACACGGCTTACTCGGTGGCTGTTCGATTGATGCGTTCGGTGTGCC
>JBBKWW010000068.1:0-17800 GCA_037969155.1 Moraxellaceae bacterium | reverse complement strand
AGTCGGTATGATCAGGCTTCCTAATTTGCTACTGCCATTTGCAGTGGGATGAAAGTATATGACTAAGTCTGTTGGTTCGCTATCCCTTTACAATACTGAGGCTCGTCGTAAAGAGTTGTTTGTGCCGCGTGTTGCAGGCCAAATTGGATTGTATGCGTGTGGGATGACGGTCTACGACTATTGTCATATTGGTCATGCGCGGGTTATGGTCTCGTTTGATTTTATGCTGCGGTTCTTGCGGGCACAAGGCTGGCAAGTCAAGTTCGTGCGCAATATCACCGACATCGATGATAAAATCATTCAGCGTGCACAAGAAAATCAAGAAACGATTACCGCCTTGACGGATCGTTTTATCAGTGCGATGAATCAAGATGCTGAGCGGCTCGGCTGCCTGCCTCCTGATGAAGCACCACGTGCCACCGAATATATTGATCAAATGCAACAGATGATTGGCAGCTTGCTTGAAAAGCAGCATGCCTACGTATCGCCTGACGGTGATGTGTATTATGCAGTTGAATCATTTCCACAATATGGCCGGTTATCAGGTCGAAAGTTAGAAGATAATCAAGCCGGTGCAAGTCAGCGTATGGCGGTGGCGCGTGATAAGCAGCATCCGTTCGATTTTGTACTGTGGAAAGCGGCTAAACCAGAAGAGCCATCATGGGCATCACCTTGGGGCGCAGGCCGGCCAGGCTGGCATATTGAATGCTCTGCAATGTCGACCTGTTGCTTGGGTAATCACTTTGATATTCATGGCGGCGGTGGTGATCTGATGTTTCCGCACCATGAAAATGAAATTGCGCAAAGCGAAGCGGCGACTGGTGAAAAATACGTCAATTACTGGATGCATGTCGGTTTTGTCAATGTCGATGGTGAAAAAATGTCGAAATCTCTCGGTAATTTTTTTACGATTCGCGATGTGATGCAGCAGTTTGCAGCTGAAGTGATTCGTTATTTTATCGTGGCCAGTCATTATCGCAGTCCGCTAAATTTTTCAGATGTGGCACTAAAAGATGCGCGGCAGGCCTTGTCACGTTTTTATCAGACCTTAAAGCGGGTGCCAGCACTGCAAAAAGATGCTGAAATACAAGCGGATGTGCTGAGTGTGTCTACGATTGAGCTGATGCAACAGATCGAGCAGCGCTTTGTGGCGGCAATGAATGATGATTTTAATACCCCAGAGGCACTGGCAGTATTGTTTGAATTGACGCGTGAAATCAATCGTGAGCTGAATGCCAATCACGTGAGCAATGCACAAGCCTTGGCACAGCATCTCAAGCAGTTGGCATCGATGTTGGGCTTGTTGGTGCAAGATCCAGTTGCTTTTTTACAAAGTGGTGCGGAGGGGTTAGATGCTGGTTTGAGCGAGTCTGATATTCTGGTGCAGATTGCAGCACGGCAAGCTGCTAAAGCGTCACGAGATTTTGCGCAAGCCGATCAAGTTCGTAAGGATCTGCTGGCGGCCGGTGTGGTGTTAGAAGATGGCCGTGATGGCACGACATGGCGGCGGACAGAATGAGTAAAAAACGCGATTTGATGGGTGTTGAAATAAAAAACTGTTGACATGGCTTTAAAAATGTCTAGAATGCACGTCACTGGTTCAATGTTGTAATGCTTAGGCACTGAATCAAAACAGTTTAAGCGGGAATAGCTCAGTTGGTAGAGCACGACCTTGCCAAGGTCGGGGTCGAGGGTTCGAATCCCTTTTCCCGCTCCAGTTTGGAACAGGCCCCAAAACCTGTTCCTTTTTTTATGCGAAAATTTTGATGATTATTCATCATCTTGCCAAGCAATTGCTTGGCGACAAACATCTAGCTCAAATCCGCGATATTGTAAAAATCGAAACTGTCGGGCTTTTTCTTTGGCCTCGGTGGGTAAGTCTACGCCAAATTTTTTGATCCTAAGCTGTACGGCTTGTTGCAGCCAATCGGTTGCCGCCAGCTCATCAGCGGCGAGTTCAGGATTAATACTGTATTTTTGCAGGTCTTGCCGAATTCTGGCTTGACCACGCCCACGTCGCAGATTACTGCGTACCGTCATGCTAGCCATGCGGGCATCGCTCTGATAGCAGCTATCGGCCAACTCATTGACCAAGTGCTGGATATCCTCTACATCTGCCCCAGTTTCGGTCAGCTTATCGATCAGCATTTGCTTGGAGTATTCGCGCCGTCCCAGATAAGCAAATGCCAACTGACGCAAACGTGCGCCAGTTGGGATGCGAGGGACTTTGGGTGGTTTTAGCAACACCGCGTCAGCTTACTCAGCGACATCAAAAGCGGCTTCTTCTTCGGCATCGTGAGTGACGGGGGCTGCGCCGACATTGGTCAGTAGTCGACGGCGAATTTCGGCTTCAATCTCTGCTGCCATCGCGGGATGCTCTTCCAGATGGCGACAGGCATTGGCTTTGCCTTGCCCGATCTTATTGCCTTGGTAGGCATACCACGCGCCAGATTTCTGAATGATGTCTTCACCTGCGGCCAGATCGACCAACTCGCCGAGACGATTGGTGCCTTGACCATACAGAATTTGGAACAGTGCCTCACGGAACGGCGGCGCGACTTTGTTTTTGACCACTTTGACTTTGGTTTCAGAGCCAATAATGCTGTCACCATCTTTAATCTGACCGATACGGCGAATGTCCAGTCGCACCGAGGCATAAAATTTCAGTGCATTCCCGCCGGTGGTGGTTTCTGGGCTACCAAACATCACGCCAATCTTCATCCGAATTTGGTTGATGAAAATGACCATACAGTTGGAGCGTTTGGCGTTACCGGTGATTTTGCGCAGCGCTTGGCTCATCAGACGAGCTTGTAGACCCATATGTGAATCGCCCATTTCCCCTTCGATTTCGGCTTTTGGGGTCAGTGCGGCTACCGAGTCGATCACGATCATGTCAATTGCACCAGAGCGCACCAGCATGTCCGCAATTTCTAGGGCTTGTTCACCATGGTCAGGCTGTGAAATCAATAGGTTGTCGATATCGACACCAAGCTTACGAGCATACGCAGGATCAAGTGCATGCTCCGCGTCAATAAATGCTGCCGTGCCACCGCTTTTTTGACATTCAGCAATCGCTTGCAAGGTCAGGGTGGTTTTACCTGAGGATTCAGGCCCGTAGATTTCGATAATCCGACCTTTTGGCAAGCCACCAATGCCGAGTGCAATATCTAACCCGAGTGAGCCTGTGGAGACTGCTTCGATGGCTTGGATCGACATGGGATCACCGAGCCGCATGACGGTATTTTTGCCGAATTGTTTTTCGATTTGACCGAGTGCCGCCGCGAGTGCTTTACTTTTGTTTTCGTTCATCATCAACCTCTGTGTGTCATCGCTTGGGGAAAAACATGGATGCAGGCAATGCTGCGTGATGGGGCTATAGTGGCAAAAACGGCGTCGATTAGATAGGGGCGAGCATCATCGTTGCGACATAGATTGTCGTTATTTTTTGGCCGTCCTATCCGTCTGGGACGCAACTAGAACCCCTCATCTTGACTGTTATAAGCCGAATTGGCTTGCTGGGTATTGTCGTGCTGGAAGCGATGGATCTGACGCCGATCCCGCTTGCTTGGTCGATGATCAGGCCGTGCCAGATTAGAGAGTTTACGATGTGCTGTAATCAATTCACGCTTGGCGATACTGGCAGGGGTTTCCTCATATAAGGCTTGAGCTGCTGGTGCGCCGCCGCGTACCTCATTGAGTTGGTGTATCATGACTGTTTTTTCATCGAAGCCCTGCCGAATCGCCAGCTCCATGCCCACCCGAATCTCTTTGCTGACTTTAACCCGCTCGCCTTGGTGATGTACTTTGCCACCTTCGATGGCTTGCTTAGCCAGACTACGCGTCCGAAAAAACCGTGCGAACCATAGCCACTTATCAATCCGCATGCTGTCGGCTGACCCATTGCGAGGCGTAGAATGCTGCTGTTTGGTTGATCCTGTCATCTGGTTGCTCCTCAGGTCTTTCGATTGAGTCGTACTGATTGACCAGTAATCATAAGTTTTTCAGCAGATCGGTCAAGTGGTCAAGTGCTACATAGTGGAGATTAGGACGTGGCGGTAGCTGGCTGTCTGGTTGGCGAATACCACGCACCTGTAGGCCAAAGGCTTTGGCGGCGTGCAACACAGCTTCACTGTCATCAATCAGTAAGCTAGATTCTGGCGTAAAATCATATTGTTCCTGCATGGCTGTCCAGAATTCAGCTTGTTCTTTAGCAAAGCCAATCTCGTGACTACAGATCACCTTGCTAAAATAATTCGCCAAATTGGTTTTTTCTAGCTTGATATCCAGTACCAAGGGGTGGGCATTGGTGACCAGCCACAGGGTTTTACCGGCGGCTTTGAGTGCATCTAAGGTGTCATGCACGCCTGCACGCAGCGCGATGCGATCTTTATGACGGTGTTTCAGGCGCTCTAGGTCTATACCGAGTGTTTGGCTCCAAAATGATAAGCAATACCAGTTCAGTGAACCTTCTTGTTGTTGAAACTGCGGTTTTAGGATCTGTTCGGCATGCTCAGTGGGATGATTGTTTTGGCTGGCCCATGCTTGTGGCACGGCCTCTCGCCAAAAAAAATTATCAAATGCCAAGTCTAGCAGCGTACCGTCCATGTCGAACATCACCGTTTCAATTTGGTTCCATGCAATACTCATAGATCACTCTAATCACAAAAGGATATGTTGATGAACCTAGTAACACCGACTTCATTGCGACCAGCGTTACTGGTTGAGCTGGTTCACTTGGCACAGCGTGTCAGTGCGCAATTGCGGGTATTCTACGCTGATCCGACGGCGTTGGATATTCAGCATAAGGCAGATGAGTCGCCAGTGACGGCTGCTGATCTGGCTGCCCATCAGATGATTGAAGCCGCGTTAATGCAACTGACACCAGATGTGCCTGTGTTATCCGAAGAGTCTACCGATATGAGCGCCAGGCGGGAGTGGACCCGCTTCTGGTTGGTAGATCCACTGGATGGTACCAAAGAATTTATCAATCGTACTGGCGAGTTTACCGTGAATATTGCCTTGATTGAGCAGGGTCGTGCTGTGCTGGCGGTACTTGCTATTCCGATGCAGCAACAAGTTTATGCCGTGGCACAAGACCGAGCATGGCGGATTGATGCCGATTCGAGCTGGCACAGCTTAACGGCACAACCTGCTTCGACAGAGGTTTGGCAGATTGCACTGTCACGCCGCGCTCAGCAGCCTGCATATGCAGATTTTTTACAGCGTTTGACGGCACGAGGTCAAGCCTATACGCCGGTCAAAGCGGGCAGTGCCTATAAGTTTTGTTTAATGGCGGCAGGCAACATCGACATTTATCCGCGCTTGCACCCCACTTCTGAATGGGACACCGCAGCAGGTCAAGCCTTGCTCGAAGCACTTGGTGGTGGGTTGTTTGATTTACAAGGCCGGCCTTTTGTCTACAATCAACGTTCGACGGTGTTGAATGGGGCGTTTATCGCATTGCGCTGTGCGTCCGATCTGCCACAAGTCTTGCAGGATTTAGCGCGTTGATTAAATGTTTTTAGCCTGAATGCTGCCGAATCACTGACCAAGCATCGGTCTGTGATTGCAGCCGCCGCAGTTTCTTGATAGGTTTGATGGTGACCAACAATAAGCATATGTGGCAGGAGCCATAAGATGTCCAGATACGATCATGTTAAAGCACACTGCATCGATCCGACCCTATTCGGGGGAGGGTCGCGTCGTTTATGGATTGCTGCTGATATTACCAGTTGTGCGGCCGCGCACGCTGCGCAGCCTTTGTCCGACCAAGAACTGAAGTATCGTTATTTGGCCTACAGTGCTGAAGATAATAAGGTGATTGTCGTCAAGCAGAGTGTGCCTGCATCTCGCGGTCTACAGCTGTTACCGCGTACCTTACGGCTGATTGACCGTGAAAATACCGATAATCTGTTGCTGTGGCAGGATCTACAGAGTTTAGCCGTGGGCGCAAACTTAGGCTTGCAAGACACCAGTCGACAAGTGCTGGCGGCACAACCGATTGCAAATCTTGGCTCTGAGCCGTTTAGCTCTCGTTGGGGGGGGAACCTTGATCAGATTATTGAGGTGTCACGGATTTCAGGCTTTACACTGTATGGTGTTGATGTCGAGTTGTATAATATTTCGGGTGGTGTTCGGATTAATATTCAGACGTTTTAGTCGGATGATTGCCGCCTTGAATCAAGAAGCCACTCAATGTTGAGTGGCTTTTTTGAGGTGGATCGGCTGTTCTATTGCGCGGTTAAATGTCGAATTCGCCACGCCCGATGCACACCGGTATTGCGCTTAAAATCAAAACCAATCGTACTTGCGCTGATTTCTTGTACTTGAAAGCGCTCGATCAATTCGGGATCAAGGTCAAATTTGCGGAAGTTGTTGGAAAAATACAACACGCCATCGGTGGAAAGCCGATTCATGGCGCGTCGAATCAGTGAGGCATGATCGCGCTGCACATCAAAGGTACCAAAGAATTTTTTGGAGTTAGAAAAGGTCGGCGGATCAATAAAAATCAGATCGTACTGTTCGCTGCCTTCTTTAATCCACTCAAATACATCAGCCGCAAAGAATTGATGCTGTTGGTCGGCATGATCGACAGTCAGTCCGTTTAGCACAAAATTGTCTTTGCCCCAGTCCAGATAGTTGTTGGACAAATCAACGCTAGTGGTACTGGCCGCACCACCTAATGCCGCTTGTACGCTGGCGGTGCAGGTATAGGCGTACAGATTCAGCATGTGTCGCCCACGTGCTTCAGCGGCGAGTCGCGCACGCATCGGACGATGATCCAAGAACAGCCCTGTATCGAGATAGTCGGTCATGTTGAGGTAAAACCGCGCCTTGCCTTCTTGCACGATATAGCGTTTGCCCCCTTCGCTTTTTTTCTCGTATTGGTTGGTGCCTTTTTGGCGGGCGCGAGTTTTAATAAACACTTGCTCACGCTGTACGCCAAGCACTTGCCGAATTGCGAGCAGGGCCAGATTAAAGCGGCTTTTGGCTTTTTCGGGATCGATGGTCTTCGGTGGGGCATATTCTTGCACATGCACCAGATCACCGTATAAATCCACCACGACATTAAAGTCGGGTAGATCGGCATCATAAATACGCAGATTGGTCACGCCTTCGCGGCCAGCCATTTTTTTGAAGTTACTGAGGTTTTTTTGCAAGCGATTGGCAAAATCCTGTGCACCTTCGATTTCGATAGGCTGTACTTGCCAATCTTTCAGAAAATGCGTGGATTTGTTTGGGGGTAAAATTTTGCCCGTCCGCACATAAATCGGCAAGTTGCCGTTCATTAAACGGGTGGTGCTGTTGGCTTCAATCGGCAGTACGTCTGCTTGTTCGATATGCGAGGCAATGACCGCAGCTTGTTGGCCTGCCAATGCTTGCTGCATACGCAAGCCAAGACCTTGATATAAAGCCCGATTTTGGATTTTTTCGCCCAAGCGTTCGCCATAGGGTGGGTTAGCAATGAGTAACACCTGTTGATCCGGCTGTAACGCAAAATCTGGCCAGTCGGCAAGAGTACGCTCTTCGATTTGAATCTGCGGTAGGGCAGACTCTAGACCGGCAGCGATGAGGTTATGGCGCGTGGCTTTGACCGCGTTCCAATCGGCATCGTATGCATAGATACGTGGCAAAGGCTGATTTAAGCCGACTTGATGGCGTTGCTCAGCGTCTTGTTTGAGCTGTTGCCATAGCGCCGCATCATGTCCAGCCCAGCCCAAAAATCCAAAGCGACGGTTGAGACCCGCTGCCCGATCAGTACGCATCAGCAAGGCTTCGATCATGAAGGTCCCCGAGCCACACATTGGGTCGATCAAGGTGTCAAATGCAGTATTGTGCCAGCCGGCCAAGCGTAGAATGGCGGCGGCAAGATTTTCTTTGAGTGGTGCGTCGGTCATGATCTGGCGATAGCCACGTCGGTGTAAGCTATCACCTGATAAATCAAGACTATAGGTGTGAGTTTTAACGCCGACTAATACGGTCAAGGTGATTTCAGGCTGTTTAGTATCAATACTTGGACGGCGGCCTTGACTGTCCATAAATGCATCGACCACGCCGTCTTTAGCGCGTAAAGTGGCAAACTGTGGATTGACCTTCACCCCCCGTTCGGTTTGTAGTCGAATCGCAAAGGTACAACCAGCATTAAAGACCAGTGACCAATCAAAGTTCACCGCGCCTTCGTAGATTTCTTCGGCCACATCGCGCACGTCTCCGGTACGCTGTTCTTCGATGTCATGGCTATGAATTGGCAGTAGTACTCGTGATGCCAAACGTGACCATAGACAAATTCGATAGGCGAGTTCGAGCGTGCCTTTGACCACGATCCGGCCTTGTACCCGTTGTTCGATTTGCGCACCGAGTTCGGTCAGTTCGTCCGTCAGCAAGGACTCAAGTCCATCTGCACAAGTGATCCAATAGGTATTTAAGCGGGTGTGGGTGGTCATGCAAAAAAATTCCGGCAACAACAGTCAGGATAGGCCGCAGTGTAACCGATTCTGCGGCACTACAGTGCTGTTGCATGCGGTTCGCTCAAGCTACAGTTGCATGAAAGATGAATATAAATAATAATGCTTCTTATTAATCTTTCCGGTTGTACTCTTATGAAGCTAAGCCCTCTGGTTTTGATCGCGGCGCTCGGATGTGCTGGCGTTGTACAGGCCGATGAAAACTTACTCGGTTATGTGAAAGGCGCAGAAACCCTTCCCGCAGGCGGCCAAGAGCTGTATCAGTGGGTGACACTGCGCAATGATAAAGGCACGGGTAAATATCAAGCGATTGATTTTAAAACCGAGTATGAAAAAGGCATCACGGATCGCTTTACCGCTTCAGCAGCCCTGCGTTTTCTATCGTTAGATACCTCAGGCATTCTGATTGATGGCTATTTACCTGCTGATCGTCAGTTTAATCTTAAGTTTTCTGGGCTTGAGCTGGGTGGAAAATACAATTATCTCAGCCCTGCTGCCGATGATTTTGGTTTATCCAGTCATGTTGAGTTTGCTTATTTGACCGTTGATCCACACTCAGGGCAGGACAAAGACACGCTATCGCTTGAAGGCACGTTGATTGGACAGAAGTATCTGATGGATGCGCGTTTGATTTGGGTCGGCAATATGGGGATTGAGGGCACGTATGCCAAGCGAGCCGAGATTGCCAACTTACCCGATGGCTTTGAGTGGCCAACTGATCCAGAGATGGAGCTAGAAGTTAAACTCGGTACAGGGTTGAGTTATCGATTCGCACCCAACTGGTATGCGGGTGCTGAGCTGTTGTATGAAACAGAGTTTGAGACCGAAGTGGGGCAGGAACGCTGGTCAGTGTTTGCTGGGCCGAGCTTGCACTACGGGGCAAAGGATTGGTGGATGACTGCGACCTGGTTGCCACAAATCCGTGGTGGTAAAGAGCAGTTTGATGCGCAGGGCGATTTTGATCTGCATTTGATCGAAAAGACCAAGCAAGAGGTTCGTTTCAAGCTGGGTTATAATTTTTGATCGACTAAATCGATGATAGGGAGGTGATGACTGATTGTATTTGCGATGAGTCATGACCTGTTTAAACTTCTCAGAAGGCGATTAAAATGCAGTGGAAACCCCTGACAATTGCAGCACTGAGCGCGTTACCCGTCGTGGCGCATTGCACCGTATATCTATCGGTACAGCAGGCACAACAGCAGATGTTCGGCACAGCTGGCTTACAGCGGGTGGTGGTCAGTCTGAGTGAAGCACAGCAAAAAACCCTAAAACGTAGCACAGGGATTTATCATCCACTCAAGGCTGATCAAGTCTATAAAGTGGCGGGCGGCGGCTGGTTTGTGGTCGATCAAGTGCTGGGTAAGCATGAGATGATCACCTATGCAGTCGGTCTAAATGCTGATGGCTCGGTCAAGCAAGTCGAGGTGTTAGAGTATCGTGAGACTTACGGCGGACAGGTGCGTGATGAGAGTTGGCGTAATCAGTTTGTTGGTAAGACGGCAAGTGATGCGCTAAAGCTAAATCAAGACATCCGTAATATCAGTGGTGCGACACTATCGTCACGTCATCTCACCGATGGGGTGAAGCGGATTCTACACTGGTATCAATTGCAGCTTAAAGCCTTGTGATACAGCGGCGTTGGGCGATACTGGGTACTTGGGTTGAGCTGAGCTTTGAGCCATTAGCCAGTTGGGATCACGTGCAGCAGCAGCGTGCTTTACGTGTCTGTGCGGCAGTGTTGCAACTGGTGCAGACGCTGATGAGTGTGCATGATCGTCACAGTGCGCTGTCACAACTGAACCAGACCGCACACCAACAGCCTGTCTCCGTGCATCCGTGGTTGTGGTGCGTATTGCTGCGAGCCTTGCGGTTATATCATGCTTCATCAGGTCATTTTGATTGCGCAGTGGCGGGCGCCGAACTGTGTGCATGGGGTCTGATGCCAGATCATCGACATCCCGCGTTGCGTGCTGAGACGCAATCGCCGACGTTGCAAGCCTTGCATTGTTTGCCTGAGCACAAAGTATGGTTTAGTCAGCCGTTGTATCTAGATCTCGGTGGTATCGCTAAAGGTTTTGCGGTGGATATGGTGATCTTGGCGTTACACCGATTAGGCGTGCGGCAGGCGGTCGTGAATGCAGGTGGTGATCTGCGGGTGCTGGGCGCACAGGCGCAACTGATCCAAGTACGACATCCGCATGATCCGCAGCAAGTTATGGTACTCGGCGAATTAGCGGCGGGGGCTTGTGCGACGTCCGCGAGCTACTATTCACAACAGCATGATACGACTGGCCAGCTGCGCTGTGCCTTGGTCGAGACACAGCAGCGACAAGCTGTATTACAGCCACATAGTTATACGGTGCTGGCACCGACAGCAATCATGGCAGATGGTTTAACCAAAGTAACTGCCAGTATGCAACAGGTGGATTCAGTTTTATTGGCTCAGTTTGGTGCGCACGGTATATTACTCGCACCTGCAATAATGCGTGGCGGATTATGATTGTTGGATTAACCAGTATTCGTATGGCAGTTTGGCAGCGTTGGGGCGGGTTTTTGACCGGTCTTGTGTTGCTGGTGACGGGAGTCTGGTGGTGGATCGATCAGGATTTATTGCTGAATGACCCGACTGGCGTGGCGATCTTGCTGATAAAGCTGCATGGAATTGTCGCTGCGATTGGCTTGCTGTGGTTAGGTGGTTTGTTATCTACACATGTGCGCGTGGCATGGCAACGCCGCCGTAATATCGGCTCTGGTCTGTTTGCGCTGCTGCTGATGGCATTGCTCTGTGGCTCAGGAGTTGGCTTGTACTATGCCAGCTATGAGATTCGAGAGGTGCTGCATGGGCTGCATTTTTGGCTGGGGCTTGCGGTGGCATTGGTAGTGCCGTTGCATGTGGTGTTGGGTCGGCTCAAACGTGTTAAAGTCAAGCGCTAAACTTTCTTTGACTTTGTACTTTAGGTGAGCCATGACCACATCAAGCATTGCGCAGAATACATCTTCTCGTGTGGCGTTACGCGACGAATTTTATCGGTTTTATTTGGGTGAACATCAAAATCCAACCTGTCGCCAACTGCATTTTTTAGGCAGTAGCTTAGGCCTACTCGGTGCAGCGCAGGCGGTACGTAAACGTTCGGTCAAGCCTTTGATCAAAGGTTTAGTCGCGGGTTATGCCTGTGCTTGGGTCGGTCATTTTTTCTTTGAGCATAATAAGCCCGCCAGTTTTAAGCAGCCGTTGCAAAGCTTTATGTCAGATTTTCGCATGTTTGGCGATATTGTGCGTGGCCAGTTGAGCTTGACCGACTCCAGTAAAGACCGTGTGCATATCAAACGGTTAGACGGTGTGGATGTGGAATAAATGCTGTCTGCGGCTGGTCTATACCTGATCACCAACGACGACCCGTTACCGCGATTGCTGGCCAAGCTAGACGTGGCTTTATCACATAAAACTGTGGCGCTGGTGCAGTATCGGCGCAAACAAACCCCACTGAATGCGTGTGAGTTCGAAGCGCGGCAGTTGTTGGATCTGTGCCAACATCATGCCGTACCACTCATCATTAATGACAATCTGTCGCTGGCTGAACGGTTGGGCTGCGGTGTGCATTTAGGGCAGTCGGACGGTAGTGTGATGGCAGCACGGCAACGCCTCGGTGCAACTGCGATCATTGGTCGTACTTGTCATGACTCACTGGCATTGGCTGAGCAGGCGGTGCGAGATGGTGCAAGCTATGTGGCATTTGGGGCAGTGTATCCATCCGCAACCAAGCCACATGCCCAGACTGTCAGTCTGACGACCTTGCAACACGCCAAGGCGCGTTTATCTGTGCCCATCTGTGTGATCGGTGGGCTGAGTGCCGAAAACGTACCGCCTTGTGTCGACTTGGGGGTGGATCTGTATGCTGTGGTCAGTGATGTGCTGGGTTTGCCAGTCAGTCAAGTGGCCGCAAGGGTGCTGACTTGGCGGCAAACCTTGATCTCGCCGTAGCTGCCGCTCAACGGTCAATTAGGGCATACTACGCGCCGCTGACGTCCTGATCAGCCAATCCTTCATCTGCCGAACTCAATAGAATGCCATGAAATCGAAAACGTCGATCACCTTGCTGTGTGCGCTGTGTGTGTTTGGGCTGTCGAGTTGTGATCGCATTAAGCAAGCCACTGCACCCGATGTGACTCCTGAGCAAATGCGAAAGCTGATTCCGGCACGTGTCTCTGAACGTACTGAATGGGCAGAGCAAATCCTGACCACCATGCAGCAATTGAAGATTCGTCGCAATCTAACCAACAGTTGCAGCATTATCGCTGTGGTCGATCAAGAGTCGAATTTTCACGCTGATCCAGCAGTTGCGGGATTAGGTCAAACCGCCATGACCGAAATGAACAGGCGTTTGGAGGATAAGCTGGGAAAGTTTGTCGCGGGTCAGTTCCAAAACATGCTGCGCGAAAAGCCGACACCAGCAGATAATTTTGCTCATCGTTTACAACGGGTCAAAACCGAAAAGCAGCTTGATCAACTGTATCGTGAAATGTTTGCTTTTTTTGAAGAGAGTTATCATGTCGGACTACTCACGGGTGTCGCGGGTTTATTTGCTGGGCAGCCGCTATCCGAGTATTTTAATCCGATCAGTACACTAGGCTCAATGCAAGTGCATATCAATTATGCGGATCAACACAAAACCCATGCGACCAATTTGGCTGATTTACGCGATCATTTGTATAGCCGAGAGGGTGGTTTATATTATGGTATTCACCGCTTAATGACCTATTCGGCGGCTTATGACAAGCCCGTGTATCGCTTTGCGGACTATAATTCAGGCGTGTACTCCAGTCGCAACGCCGCTGTGCAAGCCGCCGTGAATCGAATGACTGAGACATCAAATGGGCAAGCGCTTGCGCTCGATGGTGACCTGTTATTGTACGGGCGCGATAAGGATGTGCTCAGTCAGCAGAGTAGTACTGAGCTGGCGATTCAGGCGTTGTTTAGAAAACATACGGTATCGATCAGTGCTAGCCAAATCCGCCGTGACTTAAAAAAAGAAAAAGCTGAGAAGTTTGAAAAGACCGATACCTATCTGGAAATTCAACGCCTATACCAGATTCGGTTTGAGCAGCCACCCGCGTATGCCATCATGCCGGAAGTGGTGATCTCAGGTCCGAAACTCAGTCGCGACTATAATACGGCATGGTTTGCCAATCGCGTGAATGACCGCTACCAACGCTGTATGAAGCAAGGTGATCGGCTGGAGCTGTATTAAAGGCGCGATCCAGCCGTAGCACTACCCTTTAGGATTATTCTTCGTCCCACTCGTCATGATTTGTTGCGTGTTTTTTTTCAAGTTGCATCAGTTCCGCCAAGTTGTGCTCACGGATTTCGTAGAGTGGCGTTTTGAGCAGGTCATGCACCGCACGCAAGGCTGTTGGGTCTTGCTTGGTAATCTTGAGTTGTTGTTTGCTGCTGTTGTATTTGATGTTTTTTTGGCTATCGATGGCGGCTTGCAGTAGTACAGGACTGTCGCTGAGGTGCTCCAATGAGCCATTCATGGTCAGCCGCTCATCTAACGCATACATGACATCTTCGAGTTGCTGATCGAGCAGTTGTTGCGGGCTATCCGCATAGATCAGGAATGAGCCACTTTCATCGTGATTTAAGGCATATTGTTGTTCACCCGTGAGCCATAGCGTATAGAATTTTTGATCGGCAGTAACCTCAATGATTTGATAGCTATTCATACCAATCATTTGCACAAACTCGACCGTATCCGCATCGCTGAGGGCTTCGGGAATGGTATCCTCGATCACTTCGCCGTCTTCGACAATATGCTCACCACAGCGCTCAAACACAAACGCATCCATTTTTTCAATAAAGCCATCATCCGCATTAAAGAAGCTGTTGATTTCATGCAGTTCAAACTGGCGTGCGCTTTCAAGTTCTAGCGAACATAATGCGGCCTTGGCTGTTGCCACGTCGGCATACACGTTTTGCAGTCGGTTGCCTGCGACATAGAACGTTTCGTCATTGTAGCCAAAGAAGTTAGCGCGAAGGGCGTATTGAATGGCAGTCATCTGATTCATTCCTTGAGTGCTGTAAAAGTGGTTTTGATTTTAGGCGCTGATTTAGCGGTTTGGCTAGGCTTTGTCTGTGATATTGCGTCATGAGTTGACGCGAGTGTTTGGCATGACTGTTCGATAGTTCAGGCTGTGTCTAACCGCCTCAGTGTCATCTCGGGATGATTGAGTGGTATAAGCTGGTGTGAATCGGATGGAGAGGTGAGTGCGATGACTGAGGTTTGGAAGGTTTGGCAGGCGTTTGTCTTGGATTTTCCTTGGATTGTACCGTTGCTGTTGCTGGTTGGCTTGTTGGTGTTAGCGTGGCTGAGCAATTGGATTGCCAAAAGAGTCATCGTACGCAGTATCCAAAAGGTGCTGCAAACAGGTGACTGGGTCTTAGGATTGCAGATTTATCAGTCCAAGCTGGTGCCGCGTTTTTCCAATGTGTTGCCGGCTTTAGTCTTGGGGTTTGGGGTCGCGCAAATCGAGAGTTTGCCAGTTGCGCTGGTGAATTTAGTCCAGAATGTCGCCAATTCGTTTATTGTGCTGAGTCTGGCTTTGGCGGTGGGTGCGATACTCGATGTGGTCAATGGCCTGTACGAAAGTCGTGCAGATCGGGTTGATCGCCCGATCAAAAGCTATATCCAGCTGGTTAAAATCATCGTCTACGTGATCACCGCGCTATTAATGATTGCGTCCCTGATGGATCGTTAGCCGCTGATTTTATTATCAGGTTTAGGGGCGATTGCAGCGGTACTGATTTTGGTATTTCAGGACACGTTATTATCATTGGTGGCGAGTATTCAGATTCGGTCTAATGATCTGTTGCGGGTTGGCGATTGGATTGAGATGCCGAACCAAAATGCCGATGGCGATGTGATTGATATCGCATTACACAATGTACGCGTGCAGAATTTTGATAAAACCATCTCGACCATTCCGACCAAACGCTTTCTGACCGATGCGTTTAAAAACTGGCGCAGCATGCATGAGTGTGGTGGCCGCCGGATTAAGCGGGCGCTTGATTTAGACCAAAATACTGTCCGTTTTTTGACCGCGCAAGAACAACAGGAGTTTCAGCGCTTTTTCTTGATTCGGGATTATCTGGAGGATAAACAAGCGGAAATCACCGATTGGAATCGGGTCATGTTACCCAGTGATCAGGCCGCATCTGCGGTTAACAGTCGGCGGATGACCAATCTGGGCGTGTTTCGGGCGTATGTGTTGCAGTATTTACGCAGTCATCCAAAGTTGCGACAGGATTTGGCGATGATGGTACGGCAGTTGCCACCAAGCCCGACAGGTTTGCCGTTAGAGATTTATTGCTTTACCAATACGACCATTTGGGTCGACTATGAGATGATTCAATCGGATATTTTCGATCACTTGCTGGCGATTTTGCCTGAGTTTGGTCTGAGTATTTTTCAGCAGCCGAGTGGGCGTGACTGGCAGGTATTGCGTGCGGATTAACTCATCTATGCCGTTGAGATATGCCTAAGTTCCAGACATGCTGCCCAATGCATGTATTGCCATGGTTGAAACCGAATATGCCACAGAATAATGATGTTGTGATTGATTACGTTGCTTGTGTCGAGCAGATTCCAGCTGAGTTATGGTCGTCGACCCAGCCGTTTTTGTACCGTGTATTTTGGCAGGCGCTGGAGGATAGTGCAGCGATTGGTGCGGGCTCAAGCTGGCTTGGTCAGCATATTGTATTGCGGAGTGCTGCGGGTCAGCCGCTGGCTGCGTTGCCGTTGTTTGTGAAGCAGCATAATCGCGGTGAGTATGTGTTTGATCATGCTTGGGCGGCGGCGTATCAACGCCATGGTCTGAATTATTTGCCACGTTTGGTCACCAGTGTGCCGTTTACACCGGTGACAGGGCAACGGGTGCTGCTGGCGGATCAGGTTGAGCTGTCTGAGGTTTGGCCGTTACTGACGCAGGCGATTGTTGCGCTGGCCAAGCGTTTACAGGCTTCTTCTTGGCATGGATTGTTTGTCGATTTAGCCTTGTCTGAACTGGCGAGTCGTACGGCTGTTGACGGTTTCCCCGTGGCGCGGCGTTTGAATTGTCAGTTTCTGTGGCGTGATCAGGGCTATGGTGATTTTGCGGGTTTCCTCGCGGCATTGACCGCGAAGCGCCGCAAAAGTATTAAGGTCGAGCGAGCAAAGGTCGCGGCACAAGGCATTACTTGTCGTTGGACGCAAGGCGCGGCGTTAACCGATGCAGACTGGGACTGTTTTTATCAGTGTTACGCGATGACTTATCAGGTGCGTGGACAGCAGCCGTACTTACAGCCGAGTTTTTTTAAGCAGATTGGTCGTGACATGCCAGATTCGCTGGTGCTGGCACAAGCGATGGATGCAGCGGGTCAGCCGATTGCGGCGGCTTTGTTTGTGCAAGACGAGCAGACTTTATATGGGCGGTATTGGGGCGCATTGGTTGAAGCCGATTGTTTGCATTTTGAGCTGTGCTATTACCAAGGCATCGAGTATGCGTTGCAGCGTGGCTTACGTTACTTTGATCCAGGCACACAAGGCGAACATAAGCTGATTCGCGGCTTTGCACCTGTGTACACACAGTCATTGCATTGGTTGCGCGAGCCTGCGTTTATGGCGGCGATTGCCGATTTTGTGCAGCGTGAGCAAGTCGCTGTTGAGGGGTATTATCAATCCACCTTACAGGCTTTGCCGTTCAAACAGGCAGATTGTTAACCTTTGATAGACAGTGAATTCACTGAATGACGCTGTTGCATCGCGTATCCGTAGCAGATAATCAGTCCATCAGGTCTTTCTACGATATGGAGTCAGCAAAATGTCACAGGTCGCAATCGTTTATTTTAGTGGTTATGGGCATACCCAAAAGCAAGCCGAAGCAGTACAAGCTGGCGCACAAGCCGTGGCAGGTACTACCGCTGAGTTGATCAAAATCGACGCTGAGGGCGACCTGACGGATGCGCAGTGGCAGACGCTTGCGGCGGCGGATGGCATCATCTTTGGCTCACCCACTTATATGGGCGGTGCAGCGTGGCAGTTTAAGAAATTTGCCGATGCCTCGAGTAAGCCGTGGTATAGCCGTGAATGGCAGGACAAGCTGGCCGCAGGCTTTACCAACTCGGCCTCGATGAACGGCGATAAAGGTTCAACCTTACAGTATTTGGTCACACTGGCCAGTCAACACGGCATGCTGTGGATGAGTCTGGGTGTATTGCCATCGAACAGCAAAGCCGCTGAGCGCAACGATGTAAATTTCTTGGGCGGTTCGGTGGGTCTGCTGGCACAATCGCCATC
>JBBKWW010000067.1:0-3994 GCA_037969155.1 Moraxellaceae bacterium | reverse complement strand
CCGCGATTGGGTAAGTGTTGCTCAATGTGTTGGCGATCTTGATCATCTAACACATACAGTTCGGGCCAGACATTCTCTAACCAGCAGATTTTGGCAAATCCATAAATCATGCGAAAGCGTAAGGGGACAAGCTGCCAAAAGCGAAAGTCCTCACGCTGGTCTAGATCAATAGATTCGGGGTGGCTGTGATAGTAGCTGTCTTTTATGGCGCGATATTCGGCGCTGCCGACAGCGCAGTCTAGCGCTTGCATATGACCAAGCACCGACAGTCGGGTCGCGGCTTGCCAGTTTTGCTCTTGGTCGTCGTGCAGCATCAGTGACACTCGTGAGTCGAGCTCAATATTGCGACTGTGTTGCGCCAGATCACTGAGTAGAAAAATAATGCGGCCATCGATGGCCACGCCAAGCGGCACGACTGAGGTCAGGGGAAAGCCGGGAATACTGCCGGATTGTGTGGCGAGTACCGCTTGTCTGCAAGATAGCAGCGCGTGCACGGCCAGTGCGTTGGTGTTCATAGCAGCTCCAGAAAATCCAACACGGTGATTGTGGCAAAGACTAACACTTCAAGCTACCCTGCTGCTTTGCAAAATGTTGTGTAGGTCGCTATTTATGAGTAGTACATCGGCGTCGCGCTGGCGAGAATCGCTGGCGGTGTTTTATGATCGACGGGCGTTGATCATGTTGTTTTTGGGGTTTTCGGCAGGGATTCCAATTTTATTGATTTTTTCTAGCCTGTCCTTGTGGCTGGGCGAAGCTGGAATTGATAAAAAAGCGGTGACTTTTTTTAGTTGGGCAGCACTTGGCTATTCATTTAAATTTGTCTGGGCACCCTTGGTTGACGCATTACCGATTCCGTTCTTAACGCGTACGCTGGGGCGGCGACGGGCATGGCTGTTGGTAGCGCAACTGCTGATCATGACGGCCATTTGTATGATGGCGATGTCCGACCCATCACAAGGCGAAAGCGGCCTACTGATGATGGCGGCTGGCGCGGTGTTACTGGGGTTTTCGGCAGCCACTCAAGATATCGTGATTGATGCCTACCGTATTGAGCTGGCACCCGCAGAGATCCAGTCAGCTCTGGCCGCGACCTATAATGCAGGTTATCGAATCGGCATGATTGTAGCCGGTGCGGGTGCGTTGTTTTTGGCCTCTGGCTTTGGCACGGCCAAAGGCAACTATATTTATCAAGCATGGCAAAGCACCTATTTGATCATGGCAGCGGTGATGCTGATTGGGGTGGTCACCACCTTGCTGATACGCGAACCCGTGGTCGAGCGTAAGCTGACTTACTATAAATCATTAGATTATTTTAGATTGGTCATGGTTTTTCTGATCGGTGTAGTCACTTTTGTGTTGGGTTTTATTCAGTTTGGTGCGTGGCTGCCAGAGCTAAAAGACGCGCCATTACAGATGTTTTTGTTAGAAGCACTGCGCTTTTTAAGTGCAACGTTGCTAGCAGGCTTGGTCGGTTATAGCTTGGTTAAAGGCGGCGCAGTCAATCGACAGATGGCTTATGAGACGTGGGTCGCGCCCTTAGTCGACTTCTTTAAGCGCTATGGGGTTCGATTGGCGCTCACCTTACTGTTACTGATTGGGTTTTTTCGGATTTCGGATATTTTATCCGGTGTAATTTCTAATATTTATTATCAAGACTTAAACTTTACCAAAGAGCAAATTGCTACCGCAGTGAAAGTCTATGGGGTGCTGTTTACCTTGGTGGGTGGCTTCTTAGGCGGCTTGTTGGCGCAGCGCTTTAACGTGATTAAAATCATGTTTCTCGGTGCGGTGTTGGCCAGTAGCACCAATTTAATCTTTATTGGCTTGCTCAAGTCAGGTGATCCGATTGGTACGATCACGCTACAGGCCAATGGCCAGTCGTTTAGTGCTGCGCCCAATGACGTGGGCGAGTGGCGGGTCAGTGTACCAAATCAGGCGTTACTGGCGGCTGAGCAGATTCAGGTCTCTAGCACGATTGGCGCAGGTGTATCAGCACAACTGCTACAGCGTGAAAAGACCTTGGCGGTTGCTTCGGTCGGCGCTCAAGTGGCCAATTATGTTGAGGATGTTACCACCGATAATATTCTCTCTAGCAATGAAGACGGCGATATTGTGCTGGCGGGGCGGGTGTATAACTTGAACCCACAGCAAAGCGTGGCGCAGGTGCTGGTACAGGTGAATCAGCAGGATTTTGTGGCCAAGCTACAGGATGATGGCGCATGGAGTACGGTGGTTCCCGCGCAAGTGTTGACGGCTCAGCCACGCTATGAATTGTCGGTACTGACCACGATTCAGCAGCCACAGGGTGAGTTGTCTTTTACAACGCCGAAGCGTTTTGATCATGCCGATAGCGAGCGCAGCGTTCACTCAATTGAAGTCGATACGTTGCCGATTATTGAGCAGCAGCAACTGCAAGGCCAAACCGAAATTTCGGGAAAAGTGATCGTGCCATATAGCAATGGCTGGTTATATTTTGCGATTATCATGGATAACCTTGCCTCTGGTTTGGCGGGTGCAGCGTTTATTGCATTTCTCTCTAGTCTGACCAGTATGTCGTTTACAGCAGTGCAATATGCGCTGTTTAGTTCATTAATGACGCTCACGCCTAAATTGTTGGGTGGCTACTCGGGTTCAATTGTGGCGGCGGTGGGTTATCCACAGTTTTTTATCATGACCGCTTTGGTTGGCTTGCCGATTTTGGTGTTGATTGTGTTGGTGCAGTCGGCGTTAAAGACGCATGAGCACGCTGCGTCCACGAAATAGTCACAGGAGTAAAGATTTATGCGAATGTTACATACTATGCTGCGGGTCGGTGATTTGGCGCAGTCGATTGGGTTTTATACCGAGGTGCTGGGCATGCAACTGCTACGGCAGCACGATTATCCTGAGGGGCGCTTTACCTTGGCGTTCCTCGGTTATGGTGATGAGGCCAGTCATACCGTGCTGGAGTTGACGCACAATTGGGACACGTCAGCGTATGATCTGGGTACGGGCTATGGGCATATTGCGCTGGCTGTGCCAGATGCGGCGGCGGCCTGTGCTGAGATTAAGCGGCGCGGTGGTCGGGTGGTGCGTGAGGCAGGGCCGATGAAGCATGGCTCGACAGTGATTGCTTTCGTGGAAGATCCCGATGGCTATAAAATCGAGTTGATTGAACGCGACTGACTCAGGCGGCTTGGACTTTGTGAGGGAAAGCGGCTGATGTTGGCCGCTTTTTTGTGATGGGTGGCTTAACGATTGAATAGTCAACGACTGATTTTTTAGGATTGAGATTGCAATATGGACTTAGTCAGAGATTTACGAACAGACGAAAATGGAATCACGGGCGAGGTTTTTTTTAGGCTTTTTAATAGATATATCTTACTCGCGATTGAGGATTCAAACCCAGACTATGCAAAAAAATGCGCTGCACATTTAAATGATTTGTCAGAAACGCTGATCAATAGGTTGTGTGAAGCATCGCTTGAATACTGCAACGCGGTACTTAAAGCGAATGGGCAACCGCTCAGGAGAGTTAAAGTAGCCCGTGATATTTTAATGGATATTTCGCCAGCAATCATGATCGTGCCTGCTTGTTCTGAAGCCTTAATTGAGCCAATTATCCACCTTGAAATGAATTGCTCATGGGAGCAAGAACATGGAATGGAGTGGATTGTTCGCGGTAACCGAGTGTTGTACGTCGGTGCTTTTGTGGGTCAAGATCCATTTGAACTTTAAGGTCTCATTAAACACTAGACTGTCAGAGCTTGCTGCACGGTCAAAACTCGCGCTCCATCCCAATCACCAGGTCGCGAATATTTTGTTTATGCCGCCACAAGATCAGTAGGCCTATTAAACTCACGCCTAAAAAAAACTGCGGCGCGTAATAATAGCTCGCCACCGGTGCAGCCAACACCATCGCCATCAGACTGGCCACCGCTGAAATCCGTGTGACCGCAAACACCGCCAACCAGCTCAGACCCGCCGCGACAAACATGTGCCAATCTAACACCAG
>JBBKWW010000066.1:0-3535 GCA_037969155.1 Moraxellaceae bacterium | reverse complement strand
GAGCCAAACCCGTCACCATGATTGAGGTGCATAAGATATTGCGCATCGATTGTTTCCTGTGTTGTGTACTGATATTGGCCACGAATTGTTGTACATGGTGGCGGTGCCGTACCTTATCCCTTGCTCGGATATCTAGCTGTTACGCACCTACTCCATGCCATCGGTCACTCGCTGTGTATCACGCAGCAAAATGCTCTGTGTTGCGTTAGAACAAAAATTGTGCCGTCATAATGGCTCAAAAAATCAACAGAAGGCGTACTTGCGATCCTAAAATAGAATTGCAACGCCGTCATGTATATTGTCAAAATTTTTGTAACGCATATTCTTATAAGTTATAGATACATAGTAATAACATTCAAGCTTAACAATCAGTGTTGAACAGCGCCGCAACTGCTCTAGGGTCTGTCAGCATTTTACCTTGCAACGCGGTTCGCGTGCGAAACGTCAACAGACCCTAATGGCCTTCTTTTTTCATGCGTTCAATTTCTGACCATGCGCGTGCAAAGCAATAGGGAAGCACCGCAAACGCCACTGCCAGTGCAAAGGCGGCTGATTCTTGTATCGCGCTGTTTGAGCCAAATAAACCACCCAATACCGTCAACACACCTAACACCGCGCCGACCAGTGTTGCGTTCCATGCCAATTTTTCCATTTGATTGCCCTGATTGAGCCGATAAGATCGTGTCAGTATAGTGTTGGCTTTGGACAGGTCGTGTCGTTATAAATCTAGATGAAAAAATATAATGCGGGTCAGTTTTCCTATTTTGCTCAGTGCTGGAGCCATGTCACCGAGTCGACCCGCATCAGTTCACAAGCACCATCGCCAGTGTCTTCACGGCTTAAAGAGCTACGCCAGCGCCAGCCATTCGGGTGGTTAATTTCGATTAATGCACCTGAAAGGACGACCAGATCATCAGGCTTGACCCGATTGAGTTGCTCCGCAATCGCAGGCGTGGCGGGCACAATGTGCATATTTGCGCTGTTGATTTCGATCTGGCGGCGTGGGATCGGGTATTGATCGACCTGCCAGTAATACCAGCGATTGCGTTGCTCGATCCGAAACTGTTGGTAGATTTTGGGGTCGGTCATGACTCCCATACCGACTGCAAAATCCACAGGTGAAAAATTTGCACCTTCATCATGTGTGTAGTCCCGCCGCGCTAAAATCCGAAACTGATTGCGGTAAGCTTCAAGCTCAGTGATTTGGTAGCCGTCGGGTAGATTGATTGCGGTCGGTACAGGCTTAAACCACGTCAACCAACTCCAGTAGCACGCGCCGATGAATACTGCTATCCATAACATTCGCATGTTGAGCGTCTCCTTGATCTACTGCTGCTGTTAGCGGGGGTCCATGTTGCCGCGATAGCCGAGTGCTTCGGTCAAATGTGCTGCCGCGATGGTGCTGGCACCAGCCAAATCCGCAATCGTACGCGCCACCCGTAGCACTCGATGATAACCGCGTGCTGATAGACCCAGCCGCTGCTGTGCCATCTGCATGATCTGTTGTTCTGTTGGAGAGAGCGCCGCGTATTGATCGAGCTGTTGTGGTGACAAGCGATGATTACCACTGCCTTGCCGCTGAACTTGTCGCTGTCGGGCGGCAATCACCCGTGCTCGTACCGTCGCCGAATCTTCGGCTGCATTGCGCTGCTGTAGGTCACTGGCTGGTAGGGCAGGCACATCAATATGCAAATCAATTCGATCCAGTAATGGGCCAGAGAGTCGCGCCCGATAGCGACTGACCATGTCTGGCGTGCATTTACAGGCATTGATGCCATCACCACAGCCGCCACATGGACAGGGATTCATCGCGGCGATTAACTGAAAGCGTGCTGGAAAAGTCACCTGACGTGCCGCACGAGAAATCACCACTTCATGCGATTCCAGTGGCTGCCGCAGCACTTCAAGCGCTTTACGATCAAACTCGGGTAGCTCGTCTAAAAATAGCACGCCATGATGGGCAAGGGTGATTTCGCCGGGTTTTGGGTTAGAGCCACCACCGACCAAGGCCGCAGGTGAAGCCGTATGATGTGGCGCACGAAATGGCCGAGCGCCGTAATCATACGACTGATTGGCAATCGAGTAGATACTGGCAACCTCTAGGCTTTCTTCATCAGATAAGTCTGGCAAAATCCCCGCCAGTCGTGAGGCCAACATGGTTTTACCCGTGCCCGGTGGCCCTGATAGCAGCATCGAGTGTCCACCAGCAGCAGCGATTTCTAGCGCCCGTCGTGCCCGATGCTGGCCGCGTACATCCGCTAGATCTGGTCGGCTGACGCTAGATTTCGGGCGTGGGCTAGCACTCACCGCGGTAAGGCGCTGCTCGCCTTGTAAGTGGGCACATAGGCTGGCCAGATCGTCAGCAGCATAGATGGTCAGGCCGCTAATCCGTGCTGCTTCTTCGGCATTGGCCGTCGGCAGTAGTAAGCTGCGTTTGGCCTGTTTAGTCGCGCGCGCGACGGACAGTACGCCTTGTATTGGTCGCAACCGACCGTTGAGGGCTAATTCGCCCACGCATTCGCAGTCTTGTAAGGCTTCCGCTGCAAGCTGGCCACTGGCAGCCAAGATCCCCAAGGCAATCGGCAGGTCTAAGCGTGAGCCATCTTTGGGAATATCGGCGGGTGCTAGATTAATGGTGAGTCGGCGATTCGGAAACTGAAAGCCGGAGTTCAAAATGGCTGAGCGCACACGGTCTTTACTTTCGCGCACCGCTGCTTCGGGCAGCCCGACGATGGTCAGTGCCGGTAAACCTTGGCTCAGATGGACTTCGACTTGCACCTCAGGGGCGTGTAGTCCCATCGCGGCACGGGTATGAATAATGGCAAATGACATGTGCAACACTCCAGTGGTGTTTTAATCAGACTTGGATTTAAAAATACTGTATTGGGAAACTTATTTTTTGCACGGAAATAGTGCCGAATTAGTCGCCTGAGCGTCGCTGTTGCTGCTCAAGCTGATCCAATCGCTTCGATAGCTCCAAAATAGTGCGTCTGGCTTCGGCCAGTTGTTGCTCTTGCCGATCTAGCTCTTGTTTACTGACAAGTTCCAGTTTTGTAACCATTTCTGAGAAAGCTGCATGCAGATTTTTTTCTAAATCAGCACGCGGTGCTTCGAGTTGCTGTAAGACGCTGTGGATCAGTTGCTCGATCATGGTGAGGGTTTGCTCCGTTTTGGTGCGATAAAACAAAGGGTCAGTTGTTAAGTTTCATTTAACTGAAATTTAACAAAAAATATTTTCAATAAAAACCATTAAAAGATCAGTTAATTATGACATTTTTATGATGGTTGAGTAAGTGAATCATCCGAAACATCTTGATACATCCAAAAAAATCCGTATTGTGGTGGCTGCTCATGTCGTTAGTAGGTGCTGCGTGAAGCCGTTTAAAGCAGCAGATTTACGAAACGCATATCACTGGTTTTAAACATTTTATCGACCCTCAGGAGTTCATCATGAACGCATTAAAATTGACTGCTCTGACCCTTGCGCTGGCTGTAACTGCAACTGTCGCCCAAGCTGAAGATATTATTACCGTTC
>JBBKWW010000065.1:0-6765 GCA_037969155.1 Moraxellaceae bacterium | reverse complement strand
CGACCCGCAATCGCAGTACCGCCCGAATATCATCATCGGTCTGCACATGCGCGGTAGCCGTATCGCGTTTTTGCCACTGTTTCAAGCTGGGTGCATCCATCAAGCGTTTGGTTTGCTTGTAGGCATTGACCATATCTTCGATGTCGTCAGGATGGGTCAAAAACGCTGGATCAATCAATGGCGTGCTGAGTGGATTAGCGTCTTTCAGTTTGACTGAGCCGCGACTTTTTGGGCGGAGTAGGCAAGTATGACAGGAGAACCCATGCGCAAAATTCAGCTTACGCGCATGATCTTCCACAATCGCAATCACAAAATGTAACTGCACATCGGGTCGATCCAGCTCTGGCCGACTCTTTAAAAATCCACCGCACTCGGCAAAATTACTGGTCAGCATGCCACGTCGTCCCTTGTAAAAGCGCGATGCGGCTTTGATCATTTGTATCGTGCCACCCGCCGAAATACCGATCAAGTCTGTGCTGTCTGCTTGATAGCAAAAAATAAAATCAGGGTGATCTTGTAGGTTTTGGCCGACACCCGGCAAGTGATGGATGACCTCAATCCCGTGCTGCTGTAACTGCGCAGCATCACCGATGCCAGAGTTCATTAAGATCTGTGGGCTTTGCAATGCGCCTGCACTGAGCAGCACTTCACGGCGACAGTAGATCTCGTGGGTTTGCCCATTTTGCTGATAGCGCACCCCAATCGCTCGTTTACCCTCGAATAGGATTTTCAGCACCATCGCGCCGGTTTCAACTTTGAGATTCGGGCGTTTATCCATATATGGATGTAGATAGCCACGCGCCGCGCTACAGCGTTCACCGTTAATCTGAGTGACTTGGTATGGGCCTAAACCTTCTTGGGTCGCACCATTAAAATCGCGATTGATGCTAAATCCCGCTTCTTTGGCAGCATTGACATAGATCTGCTGAAACGGGTTGTCGGTGCGCAGTGCAGCGACATTCAGTGGGCCACCCTGACCATGGAATTCATCGTTAAATTCTTCGTTATGTTCGGATTTTTTAAAGTAGGGCAGTACGTCATCATACGACCAGCCTGTATTGCCCAAGGCTGCCCACTCATCATAGTCCTCACGCTGGCCACGAATATAGACCATGGCATTCATCGCTGAAGAGCCACCGAGGGCTTTACCTCGTGGTTGGTAGCCAAGCCGACCATTTAAGCCCGTTTGCGGCACGGTATCAAATGCCCAGTTATTGAGCTTGCGCGGTGCCATTGCCACAACCGCCGCTGGAATGCGAACCACCAAGCCATCGCCGCGATTGCCTGCTTCGAGCAAGGTCACTTGGCAGTTCGAGTCCTCGCTAAGCCGTCCAGCCAACACGCAACCTGCCGAGCCGCCGCCGATAATAATGAAATCCGTTTCTGTGCGCATGTTGTTCTCAAATTGTCGAGTGGGTATGGGGTGGCGTATAATGGCTTAAGTGATGATCCGCAATAACGCCAACATGCGGGCAAACATCGCACCATACGGCGGGTAGAGTAGTTTAATCGCGCTCAGACGGCTTTGGCTAAATACGGGTTTTTCTTTGCTAAATGCCCGAAAGCCATACTCGCCATGATACGCCCCTTGACCACTTGCCCCCACACCGCCAAACGGCTGCGACTCTTGTGCAAAATGCCAGACACAATCGTTAATCGTCACGCCACCTGAGATGGTTTCGGTCAAAATACGCTGTTGACGGGCGCTGTCTTGCCCGAACCAATACAAGGCCAATGGCCGTTCGCGGGCATTGATATAGGCAATCGCCTCGTCTAAATCACGGTATTCCATGATCGGCAGAATTGGACCAAAGATCTCGTCTTGCATGATCTGCATGTCTGCTGTGACACCCAATACCACAGTCGGTGGAATCTTGCGGCTGTCGCTGTCACTGGGCTCACCCGTCAGCGTATGTACGCTGGCGCCCTGTTGTGCGGCATCAGTGAGTAAGTGTTGTAGGCGTTGGTAATGCCGCGTATTAATGATACTGGTGTAGTCAGGATTAGTTGCAGTGGTCGGATACAGCGCTTTGGCGGCCTGTTGCAGCGCGGCAAGAATCGCTTGGCTTTGGCCAGCGGGCACCATCAGATAGTCGGGCGCGATACAGGTTTGACCCGCGTTGATCAGTTTAGCAAAGGCCAAACGCGGCATGATCAGGTCTAAGTGAGCACTCGGATCAAGGATCGCGGGTGACTTACCACCCAGTTCTAGGGTGACGGGGGTCAGGTTACGCGCCGCTGCTTCAGCGACTTTACGACCCACCGCAGTCGATCCCGTAAACACCAAATGATCAAACGGTAAGCTGACAAACTGCTGTGCAACATCGACATCGCCAATAATCACACTGATCTCATCGGGGCTAAAGTATTTGGCAATCAGCTCTTGTAGCAGTAGCGAAAATTTGGGTGTCAGTTCTGAGGGTTTAATCATCACTCGATTACCCGCCGCAATCGCACAGATGGTCGGCCCAATCGCCAGTTGATACGGATAATTCCATGGCGCAACCACACCAATCACCCCTAAAGGCTGTCGCAGTAGCATGTTTTTGCTGGGTTGATAGGCCAGTGGGGTACTGACACGACGCGGTTTCATCCATGATTTCAGATGGCGTTTGGCATTGCGAATCGCCGCCTGACTCATGCTGAGTTCAGCCAATAGGGTTTCATGGCGTGAGCGATGGCCAAAATCAGCCGAAATCGCAGTGACCAATTGCTCGGTTGCCTCCTCGCTCATTTTCAGCAAGCGCTCCAAACGATCAATACGAATGGCGGCACTGGGCATCGGCTGTTGTCGGTAGGCGGCTTGCTGTTGGGCGAGGCAGTGCTGCATCTGTGCCAGCGGGCTATTGTCTATCATACTATTCATGCGAGCAGTCCTCCGATCATCAGCAATGCGCTGCTGTTGTTATCGCAGATTCAGAGATGTAAGGCAATTGCAGCAGTCGCACCACGCGATGAGTAATCAAGCTAAGCCTAGGCAGAGCTTGATTGCAGAGATATCGCCTAAAACAGATAGACTACAAATTGGTATACCAAACGACTGCAATCACCAGCGGTGCGACAATCGCACAAATCCAGCGAAACACTTGCTGCCAGAGTGGCGTGCATTCGGCCACTAACTCTTGTTGCACTCGTGGCCAAATCACCCAACCGATAAACACCGCCACGGCAAAACCACCGGCAGGCATCAAGATATTGACCGCCATATAATCCATCAGGTCAAAAAACGTTTTATCGCCCAGCAGTGGCGTACTCCACACCCCAAATGACAGCGCATTCGGAATGCTCAGCAAAAACACCGCTGCACAAATCAGCCAAGATGCTTTGGTGCGACTCCACTGCCAATCATCCATAAAATAACCGACGATACCTTCGAGCAGCGACACGGAGGAGGTGAGCGCCGCAAACAACAGCAGGGCAAAAAACACCACCGCAAATACGTCCCCAAATGGCATTTGGCCGAAAATCACTGGCATGGTGATAAAGGTCAGCCCCGGCCCTTCATTGGGGTTCATCCCAAATGCAAACACTGCGGGTAAAATAATCATCGCCGCCATCAAGCCAGACAGACTGGCCAGCAGCGCAACCCATAAACTGGTACTGACCAAACGGTGTGATTGGGTGAGATACGAGCCATACGCGACGATCATGCCACAGCCCAACGACAGCGAAAAGAACGTCAGCCCCAGTGCGTCGATGAGCACTTGGCCGGTGATTTTGCTAAAATCTGGCGTGATGTAATACATCAGACCATCGATAGCATTTGGCAAAGTGAGCACCCGTGCCATTAAGATCAGCATGAGGGTGAACAGTGCTGGCAGTAGAAATTTACTAAAGCGCTCAATGCCTTTTTCCACGCCACCGATCACCACGCTTGCAGTCAGCACCAAAAATCCTAGCGTGTATGCAATCGCTTGCGTTGGATTGCTGATCACCGCAGTAAAGCTATTGGCGGCCTGATCACTGCTGGTAGGAATCACTGAGCCACTGAGCGCACTGACCAAATACGCCAACGTCCAGCCGCCAACCACCACATAGAACGATACGATGATGTACAGCGCCACCACCTGAAACATGCCCACCACAGGCCAAGCACCGCCTTTTAGCACCCGAAACGCCGAGGTCGCCGTGCGCTGACTCATGCGTCCGAGTAGCATTTCGGCCAGTAACAGCGCGATGCCAATGGTCATCACACAGCCAAAATACAGCAACAAAAACGCACCGCCGCCATTTTGCCCCATCACATAGGGAAATTTCCAAATCGCGCCGAGGCCGACTGCCGAACCGACGGCCGCAAAAATAAACCCAAGCCGTGAGCCAAAAGACGCGCGTTTGGTAAAAGTGGGCATGCTGATTATCCTGTAGTGAGTAAGCGAGACAGTGCTGAGCGCATGGGATCCATAATCGGCAGGGATTCGCGCGACTCGCGGTCGACGAACACATGCACAAAATGCCCTTGCGCCACCGCAATCGGATCATCTTGCCGAAAAATCGCAATCTCATAGCGGACGGAGGAGCGACCCAAGTGTGCAATCCGCAGGGCGCCGCGTAATTGCTCAGGGAAGGCCACGGGTGCAAAATAGCTACAACCGGAATCGACCACCAGTCCGATCATACGGCCCTGATGAATATCCAGCCCCGCTTGCTCCATTAAAAAGCGATTGGCCACCGTGTCAAAATAGCTGTAATACACCACGTTATTCACATGGCCATACAGGTCGTTATCTGCCCAGCGCGTGCCGAGTGCAATCACATAGCTAAAATCATCAATACAAAATGGTGTTGGACGGGTCATCAGACAGGCTCACAGCAAAACAGAGTGATAAATCGCCAGCACGTCGGCCGTAGTGACCTCACGTGGATTATTCACCAACAGGCGAGTTTGCAGCATCGCATCGTGGGCGAGTTGCGGCAGATGTTGCGGCAACACACCAACCTCGGATAAGCGACGCGGTAAACCACTGTCAATAATATGTTGTTCTAGTCGCTGGATCAGTTGATTGGCCCGTGTCGGCTCATCACCTTCTGCTCGTGGCTCTAAGGCGCGATATAGCTGTGCATATAACGGCGTGGCTTGTGGCAGGTTAAAGCGCATCACCGCAATCAGCACTAAGGCATTCGATAGGCCATGTGACACATGAAAATGTCCACCAAGTGGGTAGGCCAGTGCATGTACCGCTGCAACGGGTGCATTGGCAAATGCTTGACCCGCCAGCATCGCGCCAAACAGCATCTGTTCACGCGCCACTAAGTCTGTGCCGTGATGAATTGCTGTTTGTAAGTGTCGATCAAGCGTTTGTAGGGCAGCAATCGCCAGCAGATCCGAGTATGGATTTTTTTTATGCCGACTGGTAAATGCTTCAATCGCATGTACCATTGCATCAATCCCGGTCGCCGCAGTCACCATCGGCGGTAGACCGAGGGTCAGTTCAGCATCCAAAATCGCTAGATCAGCCAGTAGCTTATGTGAGACCACACCCATTTTGCTGGTCGCACCCGTGGTCACAATCGCCACGGCAGTGACTTCTGAGCCCGTGCCTGCGGTGGTGGGCACTTGAATCAGTGGTAGGCGCTGCCCGCGCACGTTATCGACGCCATAAATCTCGGCCAATGACTGTTGCTGCTGGGGACTCGCCAGCAACGCAATCAGCTTGGCAACATCCATCGAACTGCCGCCGCCATAGCCGATCACACCATCCACACCTGCGGTAATCGCCTGCTGCGTGGCAGCGAGTACCACCTGTTCGGGTGGATCAGCTTGCACATCGGCGCACAGTGTGACTTGAATCTGTGCGGCTGTAAGACTGTGCAAGGCATCTTGATGCAGGTTATGCTGGAGAATGCCAGCGTCAGTGACGAATAACACATGGCGGATGCCAAGTTTTTGGCACTGTTCACCGAGCTGGTGCCGACTGCCGGTGGCACAGATGATTTGGTTTACGGTATTAAATGAAAAGCCTTGCATCGCGGGACATCCGATTTTTGTCCTGATTCTGCCATGATCTGGCAATAATCACCAACAGGTGTTGCAACGGCATGGCTCAGTTACCAGTCCCGCCGTAAAACCTCGTTCCACTTCATCTTGCGCTGCCTGTAAAGCAGTGCTTTGTCGTTGCTCAGGTCGAGGATGTCAGGCGGCGATACCTTCAATATGGTATCGCTAAAAAGGCGTGATTTTAGGATGAAAATTGTTTAAAATACAATCATGAAAACCCTCAAGCTACGTATCAAAGATAAACATGCTAAGGTGCTGATTCAGTTAGCATCCGAGGCTAATTTCGTCTGGAATTACGTGAATGATTTGGGCTACAAACACCTGCAACGCACGGGTAAATTCTTCTCAGCCTTTGATATGGCGAGCTACACCAAAGGCGCGAGTAAATCAGGCTTAAATCTACACAGCCAAAGCATTCAAGCGATTACTGAAGAACTGGTTTTAAGGCGCAAGCAATTCAAAAAAGCCAAACTGCGCTGGCGCGTATCCCATCCAAAATCACCTAAAAAATCGCTAGGCTGGATACCGTTTAAAGCATCGGGCATCCAATATCAAAGCGGCCAAGTCAAATACGCAGGGCATTTTTTCAGTCTGTGGGACAGCTACGGAATCAAAAACCACAAGGTTAAAACAGGTTCGTTTGTGCAAGACTCACGTGGTCGCTGGTACGTCTGTTTGGTCGTGGACACACCAGAAGCAAGCCAAAATACCGAAGGCAAAGCACCCGTAGGCATTGATCTAGGTCTGAAAGATTTTGCCACGCTGTCGAA
>JBBKWW010000064.1:0-4262 GCA_037969155.1 Moraxellaceae bacterium | reverse complement strand
CCCGGCTTGCCTTTAAGACCACGGATATCATCCAGATTGGTGACCCCACCCGATGCAATCACGGGTAGGCCACAGGCGCGTGCCAGATGCACGGTCTGGTCAATATTCACACCCTGCATCATGCCATCTCGTGCGATATCGGTATACACAATCGACGATACGCCCGCATGTGCGAAGCGAGTCGCCAAATCGGTGGCTTTGACGTTGGTGACATTCGCCCAGCCATCAGTCGCGACCAGACCTTCTTTGGCATCTATGCCGACGATGATATGACCCGCAAACTCACGGCACGCCTGCTCAACAAACTCAGGATCTTGCACGGCTTTGGTGCCAATAATGACAAATGACACGCCAGCTTCCAGATAGTGCCGAATGGTGTCGAGTGAGCGAATGCCGCCGCCGATTTGAATCGGTAGCTCAGGATGTGCGCGCGCAATCGCTTCGACCACGTTTTTGTGGATGGGTGTGCCTGCAAATGCACCGTTTAAATCCACCAAATGCAACCGCCGTGCGCCTTCGTTGACCCAATGCGTGGCGGTGGCGACCGGATCATCGGAGAACACGGTATCGTCTTCCATGCGGCCTTGTTTGAGGCGGACACATTGGCCATCTTTAAGGTCGATTGCAGGGATAATCAGCATGATAGTTTCCTAAAGCAGTTCGTTGGCTAGATGCGCCATTCCACAAAATTCTTGAGTAACTGTAAGCCAGCAGTATGGCTTTTTTCAGGGTGAAACTGGGTGGCAAACAGATTGTCGCGCGTCAGTGCGGCGGCAAAATCCAGCCCATAATCACAAGTCGCCGCGATTAAAGCGGGATCGTTCGGCTGTACATAATAACTATGCACAAAATAAAAGCGACTGGCTTGTGGGATGTCACGCCACATGGGATGACGGCTATCGGTTTGATGCACCTGATTCCAACCCATGTGCGGCACTTTTAAGCCTGCGTGATCAGGGAAACGCCGCACCGCACCGTCAAAAATCCCTAGACAATCCACACCGTCATTTTCTTCAGAGGATTGCAGCAAGGCTTGCATGCCGACGCAAATGGCCAATACTGGTTTATTAAACACCGCATGTTTAACCGCTTCATCCACGCCAGCATCCTGCATCCCCGCCATACAGTCGCGCATCGCGCCGACACCTGGGAAGACGATTTTATCGGCTTGCGCAATCAGCTTCGGGTCGTGGGTAATATCGACCCTCGCACCGACATGCTCAAGCGCTTTGGCAGCAGAGTGCAGATTACCCATGCCGTAGTCGAGCAGTGCCACACGAGTCATTTATAGGCTACCTTTGGTCGAAGCAATCGTACCCGCCGCACGCGGATCCATTTCGCAGGCCATACGTAAGGCACGCGCAAACGCTTTAAAGATACTTTCAATTTGATGGTGGCTATTTTTGCCTTTTAAGTTGTCCAGATGCAGGGTCATCAATGCATGATTGACAAAGCCTTGAAAGAATTCGCTAAATAAATCAACGTCAAAACTGCCGACCCGAGCGCGGGTAAACGGAATATCCATAAACAGCCCCGGCCGCCCAGAGATATCGACCACCACGCGTGACAATGCTTCATCGAGTGGCGCATAAAAATGCCCGTAGCGCTTGATGCCTTTTTTGTCACCAAGGGCTTGAGCAAACGCTTGGCCGAGCGTGATACCACAGTCTTCGACTGTGTGGTGGTCGTCGATGTCTAGATCGCCATCACAGTGAATATCAATGTCAAATAAACCATGGCGTTTGATTTGATCAATCATGTGATCCAAAAACGCGATGCCAGTATTCAGGGTGCCTTGTCCTGTCCCATCGAGATTGACGCGGGCGCGAATCTGAGTTTCGTTGGTATTGCGGATTACTTCGGCGATCCGCGCAGATTGGACAGTTTCAGACATCGACATTTTCCTGTAAAAACCACAGAGTAAAAACTGATTATACCCTATCTTGTCGGGACTGTTGGCGTTTCACATGCGAACTGCGTTGCAAAACGAAATGCCAACAGTCGCTAGTATCGTCGCTGTCGACTTGTTAAAGTCGCTGTTGGAATCTTGGGTGTGCAAATGAGGAGCGCTTGATTATGCCGATTACCATCCATGCTTATACGGCTTTGTCTGATCAGCCACTATCTGATTTACGCGATCAAGTGGCGCATGTATATGAAACCAGCCCAGAGTTTGCGGATGGTCAAGATGCCGTGGCAAAACTCGATATTGCACTGGCTGAAGGTGACTTGCTGTATACGGCTGAGTTTAATGACAAAGTGATTGCAGCGATTTGGAGTCGTGGTATGGGTAATACCCGTTTGTTGCAGTTTATTGTGGTGCATCCGGCCAATCGTGGTCGTGGCGTCGCCGAACAACTGGTCGAGCATGTCTGTAACACAGAGGCCGATAAAGGTGTGATCCAATTTAAACCGGGTTGCGGAGCGATTCATCGGATGTTGGCGCATTTGGAGCGACTTGCCTAAAAAAACGCCACTTGGGATTTTTTTTAGAAAAATAGCGCGCTTTACTTGACTCGAAGCGGCTTTTTCTATTTAATCTCGACCCTATGGCGCGATAGCTCAGTCGGTAGAGCAACGGATTGAAAATCCGTGTGTCCCTGGTTCGATCCCGGGTCGCGCCACCATATACGAGTACACCACTGTGCATCACAGTACACAAACCCTAGTAGCCACAAGCTCCTAGGGTTTTTTGTTGTCTACGGTTGTTCACCGCATACTATGGCAAGCCGCGTGAGTGTGGGGGCATAATTGGGGGCATATGCAAAAGGGGGCATTTCTTGTGCCCCCAACGGTGGAGAATGCCCCATGTTGACCGATGCCAAGATCCGTAAAATCAAACCAGAATTGACCACCAAGCGTTACACCGACGAAAAGGGCATGTACTTAGAGGTGACCCCAAAAGGCGGTATGTATTGGCGTATGAAGTATCGGATCGGCGGTAAGGAGAATCGCTACAGTATCGGCACATACCCAGCCATCACGCTGGCAGAGGCACGCAAGCGGCGTGATGAAGCCCGCCAACAGGTCGAGCAGGGCATAGACCCCAACCAAGCCAAACAGCAGGCCAAGCGTGAACTAGAGGGTGCTGATACCTTCGAGTACGTGGCGCGTGAGTGGCACACCAAAAAATCGACCCAGTGGGCAAGTAGTACCGTGGTGAAATTATTACGGCGACTAGAGATGGATATTTTTCCGTACATCGGCAAACAACCGATTGCAGCCGTCACTGCGCCTGATTTGTTGCGGGTGATTCAGCGTATCGAAAGCCGCTCAATCGATACCGCCTATCGAGCCTTGCAGGAGTGTGGGCAAATTTTCCGTTACGGCATGGCGACAGGGCGCAATATCCACGACCCCAGCACGGCCTTAAAGGGTGCATTGTCACCACGCCCTGAAAGACATTTTGCGGCAATCACGGAGCCGCATGAGCTGGCCAAGCTGCTGAAGGCGATTGAGAGCTTCAACGGGACGTTTGTTGTGAAATGTGCCTTACAGCTTGCCCCGATGTTCTTTACCCGCATTGGTGAGCTCAGAACAGCGAGATGGGCGGACATCGATCTAGACGCGGCTGAATGGCGGTTTTACATCACCAAAACCAAACAAGACCACATTGTGACCCTACCAACGCAAGCCGTAGCGATACTGCGCGATCTACAGCAGCTGACAGGCAGTTTTGAGTATGTGTTTTATGGGGCGCGTGATCGTCGAAAGCCCATGAGTGACGCGGCCATCAACGCATCGTTACGTCGTATGGGGTATGACACTAAAACAGAGATCACTGGGCATGGCTTTAGAGCCACCGCACGCACGATCCTGCATGAGCGTTTAGGCTTTGAACGTGACGTGATTGAACATCAGCTTGCCCACAGCGTCGGCGATGCACTGGGGACAGCATATAACCGCACTAAGTTTTTAGAGCAGCGGCGCACAATGATGCAGGCATGGGCGGATTATTTGGAGGGGCTGCGCACCGATAGCAACGTGATTCCATTTGGTCGGATAACCGCTTAATAGCGTATGTAATAGTTGTCTGGTTCCATTCCAGCAATTTCGTTGGCATCAAGAAGTCGAAACAAAGACGGAGATATCACCATACCAAGGCTGATTGTCTCCCAAAACGATATCCAGCCTCAGATGAATTCTAGAGTGTTTGTCAACGTCCTGAATAACTGAAACACCTCTAAATTCTTTAATGAAGCCCAGAGTTGGGTTCGAATTTTCCATGTTTGTATCGTATGCTGGTATCAAAGACAGTCTAA
>JBBKWW010000063.1:0-5864 GCA_037969155.1 Moraxellaceae bacterium | reverse complement strand
ATGTCCTCAGAGCTAAAAATTCAAACGAAACATACCAAGTGACCCCTGACACCAGTGTTTACGACGCGATTCGCCTGATGTCGGACAAAGGTATTGGCGCATTAATGGTGATGCAAAGCGATGAATTGGTAGGGATGTTTAGTGAGCGGGACTACACGCGTAAGATTGCCTTGATGGATCGTTCGTCACGTACCACACCAGTGTCAGATATTATGTCCACCACGCTGACCACAGTCGTGCCGACCACACCGATTGAGGATTGTTTGAGCTTGATGACGGATAAGCATATTCGGCATTTGCCACTGATGCAGGATGGCAAGCTGATCGGGATGCTGTCGATTGGTGATCTGGTCAAGACCATGATTCATGAGCAGCAAAAAATGATTGAGCAGTTGCAGAGTTATATTACCGGCTAACCAAACGCGCCGACTGGTTTAGATCAGTCGGCGGTTTTGGGGTGTTTGAAGTAATACCAATCCATTTAATAAACCTAACTGAATCCTCGCTAGCCCTCCTTTGAAAAAGGAGGGAACTACCCATACGCGCCAACTTAAGCTGCAAGCACATGAAAGGGCTTGAAAAATAGAGTGTGGTGTTTCAAGCTTAGTTTGCAAACACACCAAAAACACCACAGGTGAATCATGGCAACAAACCAGCACTTCATGCAAGCCCTTCCAGCAGGTTTTGAACAACTCGCGTTTGAAACAGGCGCATTCAGCCGTGCCAGAAAGATTAAGAGTCCCACCCAACTGATGCAACTGATCATGTTGTACTGTGGACAAGACCTCTCCTTCTGCATCTCCACCATGATACGCTACACGCACGGCGGTGAGATTGGTATTTTTGGAATCTTGAACTAATAAATTTTGTTTATCAGTAATCGTTAATGTCAGATTGGATAGACGTGCCAAATTGGCCATTTCATAAGCATACAATGTGTTCATATTAAGATCCCTTGATAAAAAAATTGGATGTTATTGCACTCTCAAATCTCGAAACCCTACACCCGTACAGAGACAAATGAAGTCCCTCTGTCTTGGCAAATTTTTCGTATAGTATTGTGCCTAATGGGGTAAAAGTCTCACCATTCGGTTCAAAATACACATACTTGGCCAGTGGGCGACCTTGAAGGTCAAAGTAATGATTGGTACGCCGAAAAAAACCCGCTTGACCTTCATGGGGATATTTGGGATCTTCCGGCTCTATTTCTTGCTTCTTGCTGACAATATAAATCCACTGCTCACTATTCATCACACCAGTAATCGGAATAAACTCAATCTGTTCTTGTACGGTAGACTCGCATGGAGAATGATGGTGATTTGGATATGGCAAAGCACGGCAATAACCCTCTCGATTTTCATCCAATTCCACATTTGGGTATAACTCATAACGTGCCTCAGCCGCACAATACCGATGCATCATCACCCCTGTGTAGGTACCTTGCACCGCGTCGTAGGCTAAAAAACCTGCACATGAGAGCAGGATGATGCGTTTAAACCAGCGCTTCTTGTTCATCGGATGCCTTTAACGTTGATTTGGTATGGACGAGCCATTGTTGTTTTACTCTTCAAAGATCATGCAATTTTGCTGCATTTTGATGCGACCACACTAACAATTCAGATACAGATTGTCACTACGCTATAGCACATCAATCACGCCACCAATGGCCTACCCCTCAAGCACTCACATCCGCCCATAACTTGTCCAACCGCTTGGCCGATACTGCCCCGAGGGTTTTCATCGGCTGCGCAAACAACGAAATCCGCAACTCCTCGACCGCCCAACGATATTCAGCAAGTGTAGACTCGTTTTCACGGCCACTTAAACGCGTCATGTGCGGATCAAGCTGCCGCACCGCTTGCAGGTCTTTGCTCAGATTATTGGGTAGTCGCTCTAGCCGCATCGCCAACGCCTTCAAGTAGCGCGGGTATTGCCGCCAATGCTGCACATCAATTCGATAGACAAAATCATTCAGATGCAGCGCGTCCAATTGATCTTCAATATCATGAATACTCTCGCCAAACACATCCAAATCAAAACCCAGCATCTGGCGGCGAATGGTTTGCCACTGCACAAAAATCTCGGTCAGTTCCGCCAAAACAGTTTGCCCGACCGATAAGAAACGTGGCTTATCTACTTGTAATTGTGCAGTAAATGCTGCGGCGGTATACGGCGTATCGGCAAACGCTGCATCGACACTGGCCTGCGCCAATAACGCCTCAAGCTGCGCTTTATCACCGAGTGGCGAAAAAGTCAGAATGAGGTTTTTCGGCAGTTGTTTTTTCAGCTGACGTGATAAATCACCCAGCTGCAAGGCAAAAAGACGTAGCACACCCTGTCGGTGTACTAGCCGTGTGGTCGGTTCATCACTAAAGCTTTGCACCACCACACCCGCCTCCGGTGACTCGAGCGCGACCAACGCCTGAAACTGGCGCATGGCCAGCCCTGCAACCACTTTTTCGATCTCGAAGCAAAATTGCGGCGGAAACTCTCGATACTCACCCGCATGTTGCTGCAAGGGTGCGCTGGTCTGTACTCGACAGCGTGCCTTAAGCTCCTCCAAATCACGGCCTTCAGCAATCAGGCGTTTTTTCTCATCAACCACCTGTACCAGTGGCCGTAAATATGACGGCACTTGTGACCATTGAAAGTCTTTTTCGCTGATGCCATAACCCGCCAACGCCTGCACGACCTGTGCCAATAGACTCGATGATGCAGCAGGATTGAGCTTCGGTAAAAGCTTATCGGCCGTGTCAGGAATCGGAACCAGTTTGCGCCGATGCTCTTTGGGCAAGGATTTCAGTAAGGCTTCAACCAATTCAGCGCGCCAACCCGCCACACCCCACGCCAAGGCTTTACCATCGAGTTGTGCTAACGCTTGCACAGGCACACTGACCATTGCGCCGTCATCATCACCATTTGGGTTAAATACGTAGCGGGTCGGCAGCTTCAAACTACCGATTTGCCATAGCTCTGGAAAAGCATCGGTATCCGGCAAATCATCGTTTAGAACATCCGCTTCGGTCAGAAACAATGCCTGTGGATTGCCTTTTTCGATTTCACCACGCCAATCCTCAAACGCACGGCGACTGGCAACTGATGCAGGTACACGCGCTTTATAAAACTGGTACAACGCCTCTTCATCGACCAATAAGTCACGCCGCCGCAGCTTGTCTTCAATGCGCTGTACGTTTTCGATCATCGCGCGGTTATGCTGAATAAACGGCGGCTCAATACCCAGCACGCCCGTCGCTAATGCATCGCGTAAGAAAATCTCATGCGCTTCGGCCAGATCTATTTTTTCATAATCACACAGTTGTTTGGATTGAATGATTAAACCAAACAGTGAAATCTGCGCGTAGGCTTTAACCTTACCGGCTTTTTTTGACCAATGCGGCTCAAAATAATGATATTTCAACAGGCCACGCGCTGCCGCGATAATCCATTCGGGTTCGATTTTGGCCAGCGTGCGCATATACACTTGCGAGGTTTCGACCACTTCAAACGCCATCACCCACGGCGTGGGTTGCTTATGTAGACCACTGGCAGGGAAAACCTTGGTTTTTTGCTGCCGCACGGCCAAATACTCGCCACGTTGGTCAGTTTTTTGCGCCACAAACGAGAGTAAACCCGTCAGTAAAGCTTGATGTAAATTTTCATAACTGGCGGGCTGTTCATTCCACGACAGCTTGAGCTGATTGGCCATGTCGGACAGTTGTTGGTAGGTCTGCCGCCACTCACGCACCCGTAACCAACTCAAAAAATGCTGACGGGCAAATTCACGCCGCTGTCGTTCAGTCAAGTCGTTACGCTGCTCCTCTAGCGTACTCCACAGCTTGAGATAAAACAAAAAGTCTGAATCAGCTTCTTTAAATAGTGCATGCTTTTGGTCAGCTTGCGTTTGCTTATCAGCGGGGCGTTCGCGTGGATCTTGCACCGCTAAGGCACTGACAATAATCAAGGCTTCTTTGAGTACCCCAAAATGCGCCCCACCCAAAATCATCCGTGACAAGCGGGGGTCAATCGGCATTTTTGCCATCTGCTGGCCCGTTTTGGTCAGACCCGCATGGCCATCTTGCAATGCCCCCAGCTCGACCAACAGCTTACGTCCATCATTGACCAGACGGTGATCAGGCGGCTGAATAAAGTCAAACTGATCAATATCACCCAAACGCAGATTCTCCATCTGCAAAATCACCGAGGCCAGATTGGTACGGCGGATTTCGGGTTCAGTAAACTCAGAACGTCCGAGAAAATCCTCTTCGCTATATAGGCGAATACACACGCCCGCCGCGATCCGACCACAACGGCCTTTGCGCTGATTGGCCGCCGCTTGGCTAATCGCCTCAATCGGTAGCCGTTGCACCCGTGAGCGATATGAATAACGCGACATACGAGCAAAACCCGCATCAATCACATAGCGGATATTCGGCACGGTCAGCGCGGTTTCGGCCACGTTGGTGGCAATAATAATCCGTCGACCTTTGCCCGATGGATTAAAAATCCGCTGCTGCTCGGCCAGTGCCAAACGTGCATACAGCGGCAAAATTTCGGTATGCCGTGGGCCGTGTTTTTGCAGCGTATCTTGTAACTCACGGATTTCTCGTTCAGTACTGGCAAAAATCAAAATGTCGGCATGTTGTCCTTGGCCTTTACGATCTGCATCCTGATAGCACTCTTCCACGGCTGCGACGACAGCACGCGGTAGGTTTTCCTCCACGTTGTCAAACTCATCGTCATCACTACCGCCGACTGGCAACTCCGAAATCGGTCGATAGCGCAGCTCAACGGGAAAGCTGCGTCCTTCGACTTGAAAAATCGGCGCACCGTTAAAATACTCACTAAAGCGCTCTACATCTAAGGTCGCCGAGGTAATAATGACTTTAAGATCTGGACGCTTAGGCAGCAATTGCCGCACATAACCCAAAATAAAATCGATATTCAGGCTGCGCTCATGTGCCTCATCGATAATAATCGTATCGTATTTGGTCAAAAACCGATCATGCCCCAACTCGGCCAGCAAGATCCCGTCAGTCATCAAGCGGATAATCGCGTTATGGTCGCCCGTTTCGTTAAAGCGCACTTTAAAACCGACCGATTGACCGAGTGGCTCGCCCAATTCCTCAGCGATGCGTTGCGACACACTACGTGCCGCCAAACGCCGTGGCTGCGTGTGTCCGATAATGCCCGTCACGCCCCGACCCGCCAGCATGGCGATTTTCGGTAGTTGCGTGGTCTTACCCGAACCCGTTTCGCCCGCGATAATCACCACTTGGTGATCAATAATCGCTTGGGTCAGTTGCTCCGCTGACTGACTGACTGGCAAATCCAAATTGAGCTGAATTTTTGGTAAACGACTACGCCGCGCCGCCACTTCAGCACTGGATTTCTCGAGCAGTGCGGCGTATTTCTCGGTATCAGCTTGCTTGCCTGATTGAAGTCGAGACAAGCGGTGGCGATCACGCGCCATGACTGCACCGGTTGTCGTGGCCAAACGATTCTGGTCGGTCGATGGGTGTTTTACAGTTGACATGAGATATCCTGAACGACGATCACCGCGTAAAAATTGCAGCAAAACAGTGAAACAACACGAAAACACCATCAAAAGAATGGCAAGACTAGCGAGGATTGGCGGATAGATAGGCCGACTATTAGAACATAGTTTTCTGCTGGGGTGAATTGGACAGATTCAGCGTGGGTGAAAGCGTCTGATCAAACAGCGTACTGTGTCACCTTGAACCCTGCGTCCGCCAATCCTACTTGTCATCACGGATCAATTCACCGATGATGCAGCAGAATACTGATCGCACCTATCATTTGTTCATTGATGATTCTCGGGTAGCGGTGAGTCCAACCAACCCATT
>JBBKWW010000062.1:0-4434 GCA_037969155.1 Moraxellaceae bacterium | reverse complement strand
CCATCACCAACTGGTTAAATAGGCCACGGTCGCGCTCAGTGGTGTTGTTTAAGGCTTTGCTAAATGGGCTGCTGCTGAGCGATTTACCTTGTTTAACCATGACCAAAATACGGATCACTTGGGCACGTAGATTGCCGTGAGGTTGTTCTGTTTTATGCGCTGCTGCTTGGCTCATGCGAGTATGTCCCCATGTTGGATTTTGTTAGCTTGGAACATCTGGATGTTGTTCAAGGGTTTGCCGCCTGCCCATTGTAGTGAGGTCAATCGTAATAATTGGCGGTCGCCACAGACTACGGTCACGCCGTGCTTATCGATTGCGGTCACTGTACCTGCGGTTTGATCAGAACAGCCTTTAGTCAATATAGCAGACCAAACGCGTAAGGTTTGTCCAGCATGCTGACAAAAGGCGACTGGCCATGGTTGTAGTCCACGAATTTGGCGGTCGATATCGGCGGCAGCGTCTGACCAGTTGATTTGGCCTTCGGCTTTGGTCAGCTTGTGCGCGTAGGTCACTTGGAATTCATCTTGTACTATCGCGCCTGCTTGATCGGCAGCCAAATGCAGCAGATTGGCGATTATTGCTTCACCGCCAAGTATGGCCAAACGATCATGCAGTGTGCCAGAGGTGTCGGTGGCTAAAATCGGCGTACGCATGATCCGCAGCATATCGCCAGTGTCTAAGCCTGCATTCATTTGCATGATGGTAATACCTGTTTCGGTATCGCCCGCCAGTAAGGCGCGATGAATCGGCGCAGCACCGCGCCAACGCGGTAGAATTGAGGCGTGGATATTCAGACAGCCCAAGCGTGGGATGTCTAGCACGGTTTGCGGTAAGATCAAGCCATAGGCGGCTACGATCAGCAGATCAGGTTGTAGTGCAGCCAACTCGGCTTGCGCAGCTAAGCCGTCAGGCGTACTGGCTTTAAAATTGAGTGGCTGATAGATCGGCAGTTCATGTGTGAGGGCGAGTTGTTTAACCGCAGAGGCTGTGAGTTTTTGGCCACGTCCTGCGGGACGGTCGGGCTGACTATACACTGCGACAATCTTAAAGTTATGTGTGGTTTGTGCATCCAGCAAGGCTTGCAGCGCGGTGGCGGCAAACTCTGGCGTTCCCGCAAAAACGATGTTTAGTGACATGATGCGCGACCTTAGACAGACTCGCGCATTTTAGAGGAAAAGTGGTGGCAGGTGGCGATTTAAAGCAGTTGTCCAGTTACAGCAAATGGCGTTTTTGCGCTTCAAACACTGCTTCACCGCGTGAGGTGACGTTGATTTTTTTATCAGTTCCGCCTTACATCCTCGACCTGAGCAACGACAAAGCACTGCTTTGGCGGCAGCGCAAGACGAAGTGGGACGAGGTTTTACGGTGAAACTGATAAAAAAAACAGGAGTCGCGCTCCTGTTCCTCATGAATTGCAAAAAATCAGCTCTTGGGTGACTCAGCTCATCGGTTTCAACACACCGACTTTAGCATTGTCACGTTGTTGTGCCTCACGCGCCGCCAAACGACGGAACCATACCGTCACTGCCGAACTGGTCAACACAATAAATAACGAGTATAACACCGGCACCAGCAACACCTGCTGTTGCATATCACCACTGAACGTTAGGGTCACAATCAACACACCCAGTGGCCCATTTTGAATACCGGTTTCCAGTGCAATCGTGCGGCTGCGACTGCTGTCTTGTTTAAACAGCCGAGACAATCCATAGCCCAGCAACATGCCAATCAGACCCAACCCAATCACTGCCAAATACACCGACAGCGAGGTTTGACCCAATAACTCATAGTTGCGCGGCACCCAAGTCACCACCAAGAATAAAATCACCACAATGCCCAGCATACTACCGATCAGCTCAATACTTGCCCCGATATTTGGATTGACCTTACGCAAGATCATGCCAATAATGGTCGGCACCAGCAGCACCACCAGCACTTGCGCGACATTCGAGGCTGGAATCTTAAAGTCGCCTGAAATACCCGACAGCCCTGCATAAAACTCCAATAACAAGGGGACGGCCAGCAACGCAACCAAGGAGGAGATACTGGTCATCATGATCGACAGTGCCAGTACACCTTTACTAAAATAGGCAAAAATGTTTGAGGTCGTGCCACCGGGCATACAACCCATCAGCAGCAAGCCCATGGCCAAAGCTGGTGAAAACCCCAAAATCAACGCCAAGCTAAATGCCAAAAATGGCATGATACCGTATTGGCACAGCAGTCCGACCAGCACGCCTTTTGGCTTGCGAAACGCAATTAAAAAATCGCGATAGGTCAATGATGCACCCATTCCCAGCATGATGACCATCATCATCAGGCCTAACAGTTTGGTTTCAACATCTGTCAGCATGTTCGTCTCCGATTAAGTCAAGATGCTTTTGCCGAAAATTCGGCCTTGATTTCTGCTTTAAGATCCTTGCGCAAAATCTTGCCAATCGGCGACTTGGGCAAATCATCGCGGAACACAATTTCTTTTGGAATTTTGTAGCCGGTCAGCACTGTTCGACAGTGTTCGATGATTGCTTGTGGATTAAGTTCACCCTCAAATTCAGGGTTTTTGACCACATACGCACGCACCGCTTCGCCAGCTTTTGCATCCGGCAGGCCAACTACAGCGACCTCGAGCACACTGTCCAGCATGCCAATCGCATCTTCGACTTCATTCGGGTAGACGTTAAAACCAGACACCAAAATCATGTCTTTTTTACGGTCGACGATTTTGAAGTAACCCTGCTCATCCATCACCGCAATATCACCGGTCGCTAGCCAACCATCCTGAATCACCAAGGCAGTTTCATCTGGCCGCTGCCAGTAGCCTTTCATGACCTGTGGTCCTTTAACCAGCATTTCACCGGGCTCACCGATGGCGGCGGGTTGTCCATTTTCGAGGATTAAGCGAATCTGCGTCTGTGGTGCAGGGATGCCGATCGTGCCTGCTTTGGCCGCAGTACCTAACGGATTAAAGCTCACCACCGGCGAAGTTTCGGTCAGTCCATAACCTTCAGCAATCGGCGTATTGGTCACGGCTTGCCAACGTTCAGCGACGGCTTGATGCAAGGCTGTACCGCCTGCAACCGAGGCCTTGAGGGTTCTGGGTGGATAAGCCACAAACCATTCTTCGTTTAGCAATGCGTTGTACAAGGTGTTCACGCCGGTAAACAATGTGATCGGATAATTCTCGATGGCACGTTGTAAATTCTGGATCGGACGTGGACTTGGAATTAAGATATTGTGTGCACCGATACTGTAAAAAGCCAACAAATTCACCATAAAGGCAAAAATATGGTACAGCGGCAAAGCGGTCAGCACGCACTCCGTACCTTCTTCCATATGGCTGCCGGTCATCGCGAACATCTGCTGAATATTGATCAGAATGTTGTCGTGGGTCAGCATTGCGCCTTTGCTGACGCCGGTTGTGCCACCGGTATATTGCAACACCGCGACCTGCTCACCACTAATATGCTCCCAGTAGATTTTAGCGTCGCCAGTACCCAGTGCTTGTCGACCTTGAAACAACGCGGCTTGTAGTCGAACATGCGGGACGGTAATCGGTGGTAGCACCTTACTCCAGATTTTCTGCACCCCACGCACGATGGCTTTGGGGATTTTGGGGAAAAACTCAGGCACACCGGCCACAATCACATGTTCTAAACCGGTCGCCTCCATCACCTCTGGCAGCTTGTCGGCGAACATATCGACAATCACCAACGCTTTGACATTGGCATCTTTAAACTGATGAATCATCTCGCTAGTGGTATACAGTGGGTTGGTATTCACCAGCACACAACAGGCTTTAATAATGCCAAATGCAGCAACCGCGTAACTCAAGCTGTTCGGTAACTGAATCGCAATACTGCTACCCTTGGCCAAACCCAGTGTTTCGCGCAGATAACCCGCAAATGCATCCGACAACTGATCAATCTGTGTATAGCTGAGAGAACCATTCATGCCATTCGGCACAACGCAGGTAAATGCTTGCTGCTCCGCGTAAGTCTGACTCGACTGACTAACCAAGTCGGCCAAATTACGAAATCGCTTCGGGGGAAGTTCGGGCGAGATGCCCGCTCGTTGATAAGCCGCATGCCACGGTAAGGCAGGTGGATGTTGCGGGTGAGACGGCTTACTCATGACTGTTTTGCTCCCTGTGTCGTTACACATCTGTCGACTATTATGATGCCGTGCTGCATGGATGCTGACTGACCAGCACTGTCCATTTTTTACGCAGCTTGCCAATATAGCACGGCTGCATTCCATCCAATCAAGACCGACTGGTGGAGATTGTCAGCGGTGAAAAACGTCCCTGAACGATCAGTCCGCCAATCCTACTTGTCATCACGGATCAATTCACCGATGATGCAGCAGAATACTGATCGCACCTATCATTTGTTCATTGATGATTCTCGGGTAGCGGTGAGTCCAACCAACCCATT
>JBBKWW010000061.1:0-20516 GCA_037969155.1 Moraxellaceae bacterium | reverse complement strand
TGGCAGCAGGGTGGCGATACCGTATCAGCAGAGCGAGTCATGCGGGCACGTTATACAGCCTATGTTCAGGGTAATATTGATTTTTTGCGGATAACAACATTGCCGATTCAACAATCTGCACTGGATATTGCACAAATAACGCAATGGAGCCAGCAGACCGAATGGCTTGGTTTGCAGGTGATTAGTCATCAGTTGGCCACGCATTCTGAGCAACATGCTTGGGTGGTGTTCGTGGTGACCTGCCGCGAAAATGGACGGTTATATACGCATCATGAGCGGTCTGCTTTTGTACGGGATGGCGCGTCATGGCGCTTTATTGATCCGAATGTTTCGCTAAAAACAGAGCGAAATCAGTTGTGTGTCTGCGGCTCAAGGGCAAAATTTAAACGTTGTTGTGCACCGATGTTGGCCTAAAAATACGATTTTACACAGCGCCAAACATCGATGCCAATACGAGGATTGGCATTCTTCGTATCGGCCTGATGTATAAGTGATTTTGTAGATGAGGCTTAGTACCAGTTGTTGAGTGAAATACCTAAACCGACATAGGTCGCACGGTGATTATAGTCGATTAGACTTTCACCATAGCCATCAAATACCTGTACGTGGCCACGCAAGCTCCCTTTAACGGGGAACGTCCAATCAAACTGTAGCGCACCTTTGGATTTGTTGCCTGATTCGAGATTATGCCGTAATAACAAAGCGTATTCATGTTGATTGCGCTTATGCACGATTTGGACTTCACCCTTACCCGTAAAGTCTTCGATATCGGCGTTATCATCTCTGTCAGTCTCTTCCGAAAAATGATACCAAGGTCGCAGCATGACCACCCAGTTGTTTTTCTCTAGGCCGACATTCAAGATGGCTCTGTTCCAACTGCGCGATAGTGGTAGGGCACGGCCATTAGATTGATGGTTAATGCTGAGTCCCAGTAAACGCCCCTGCCAGCCGAATAGTTGGTAGTTGGTATTAAAAATGAGGCTAGCTTCAGGTTCGTAGTTGGTTTCCCGAAATGGCCGTGATGCAGCATCGTTATAGACCTGCCAGCGTGAGACTTGGGTATAGCCAATCCAAAGATCACCATGCTGACCAAACACACCCTCGACGGCCTTGGTTTTCAGACTGAGTTGGAATTTTGTTTCGACATGTTGTAATTCTTGAGCAGTCTGTGATTGGTTCAGGGGATTTGGGCTGGTCGGTAGATCGTTAGTTCTGGAGGTGTACATGGCGGGCAGTAGATAAACAGGTCGATTTGCGCGGATGTTAAATCTACCCAGTTTCGACTGCTCCGATAACTCCCAGCGACGGTCTAATAAAGATAAGTCAGGATGAATCGGTGGGCTATTTTTCGCATTAAAGGGATTCAGGCTGCTGAGTAAATCTGCGGCGCTTTCTAGGTCAGGAGCAGCGGTCGCTGCTTTAAGCGTGTCGATTGTGCTGATTTCTGGCTCAGTAGCAGCGGGTTTAGTGTCGCTGGCCTGCAATGCTTGGCGACCTAAGGCGGTATCATAACAACTGAGCCGCTCAGCACTGCCGTCGAGTGCTAAGCACGCTTGTGGTGTGGCGGGCGTCATGACTTTTTCAGGCTGAACATCTGCGGCGGTGCTGTCGATCTGTGAGGCTTCTATCGTCGTAGATGTGGTGCTAGCGATGACGTAAGAACTGCTAAACACTGATGATAGTGACAAGGGTAGCATAAGCAGCCAGCGATACTGGTGAGGACGAGATTGAGTGAAAAATTGACGCTGCATCATACCGAGCTATCCAGAGTGTTGATTTACACGGCAGGAGTATAGCAATCAGTAGCGCTGGGATTTAGGTTTATTTTATATTTATATATATGTATATAAGCACCCTGTTGGATGCTTCTGGTGAGTCATTGATGAATCGTTATTCGAGCAACGGTTGGATGTGCAAGAGTACCTGCCGCTTTTTCACTTGTTGCCCAACATGAGCCAGTTGTTCGCTGACCGTACCCTCACAATTGGCACGGATCTGTTGCTGGATTTTCATGGCCTCAAGTACCAGTACGGGCTGATCTTTTTTGACCTGATCGCCGATGTTGACCAATACATGAACCACGGCGCCATCCATCGGTGCGCGGATTTGGCCATCACCGATCTGTTCAGCCATCACTGGTGCGGCATAGCTAGTATTTTCAATGGTCAGGTTGCCATTACCCAAATCCAGATAGACTGTTTGAGCGTCTAGTACATAGCTTACGGCGCGTCGTATACCCTGCCATACATACACCAGATGGTTACTGTCACGCTGCACTACGCTAAACGCTGCATTTTGCTCAAGTGCGTGCGCATGAAAGCCATTTTTGCTCTCGAGTAATTGTACGATATGCGGCTGCTCACCGACACACAATTGAATCGGTAGGCTGGTACTTAAGCTGGTTGTCCAGCTGTTTTGCATGCTGGTTTGTCTCATCTGCTGTGAGGTCAAATAAGCCGCCAGCACCAAGGCTTCGGCGGATACCACTGGCGGCAACATACTAATGTCTTGGCTGAAATGTTCAGCAATAAACGCGGTATTGGTGCGACCAGCGACCAGTTCAGGGTGGCGCAGTAGGTTGACCAAAAACTGCTTATTACTGTTCACACCCAGTAGTACGCTATCTTCTACAGCACGTGCCAACAAACGCACCGCATCAGTACGCGTCTTACCATATGCGATAATTTTGGCAATCATTGAATCATAGTATGGACTGACCTCACCTTGCGTGGTCATGCCGTGATCAATCCGTACATTGGGTAGATCAGCGGGTTGCCACAGCAGAATTTTCCCTGTTTGTGGTAAAAAGTCTTGGCTCGGATCTTCGGCGTATAAGCGTACTTCAACCGCATGGCCATTTAATTGCAATTGCGCTTGGGCTAACGGTAATGCTTCACCATTGGCGACCCGTAGCTGCCATTCGACCAGATCGAGTCCCGTGATCATTTCGGTGACGGGATGCTCAACTTGCAAGCGGGTATTCATTTCGAGAAAATAAAAATCCCCTGCGCTATCGAGCAAAAACTCGACCGTACCTGCGCCGACATAATCGCAGGATTTCGCTGCCGCGACGGCCGCTTCCCCCATGCGCTGGCGTAGTTCGGGAGTCATGACAGGGCAGGGAGCTTCTTCGACCACTTTTTGATGGCGGCGTTGAATTGAGCAATCCCGCTCAAATAAATACACGCAGTTACCGTGGGTGTCGCCAAATACTTGTACTTCAACATGGCGCGGTGCAATCACGGCGCGTTCTAAAATGAGCTCACCCGAACCAAATGCGTTTTCTGCTTCTGAGCGTGCAGTGTTTAGCGCAGATTCCAATTCATCCGCTTGATGCACCAGTCGCATGCCACGCCCACCACCACCAGCGGAGGCTTTAACCATCAGTGGAAAACCGATGCGTTGGCCTTCTGCTAGCAAAGTGCTGATACGTTGATCACTGCCTTCGTAACCTGCAATGCATGGCACACCCGCAGCCAGCATCGCAATTTTAGACAGGCGCTTACTGCCCATCAATTCAATGGCATGTGCGGTTGGTCCAATAAAGGTAATGCCGCGTGCCTGACAGGCTGTGGCAAACTCGGCGTTTTCGGACAAAAATCCATAACCAGGGTGAATGGCATCTGCCCCAGTTTTTTCTGCGGCATCGAGGATTTTGTCGATGCGTAGGTATGATTCCGATACTTTAGGATCCCCCAAACATACCGCTTGATCAGCGTACTGTACATGGCGTGCAGTTGCATCGGCATCAGAGTATACCGCTACGGTTTGATAGCCTAATGCTTTAGCAGACTGCATTACGCGGACTGCAATTTCGCCACGATTGGCGACTAAGACTTTAGAAAACATAATATTTCACTCCAATATATATAAATATATATTTATTCAGACCAATTCGGTAAGCGTTTTTGAATAAACGCCATGGTTCCTTCCAGCCCTTCCGCCCCACCGACAGCATCTGCAAACTGTACGGCTGCTTGATCGAGTAGGTTGGATAAATCAGCATTGTTGACTTGATGCAATAGCGCTTTAGTCACACGATTGGCCTGTGGTGCAGCCCGCCGAATCTGCTGAAGTGCACTATCCAATTCGGCTTGTAATTGCTGCTCATCATTGACCAGTTGGTGCGCGATACCCAAGCGTTGTGCTTCTATGCCATTAAAGCGCAAGCCCAACAGCGCCACACGCCGTGCTTGGGTGATACCAATGCGTTGCACGACGAATGGTGCGATCTGTGCTGGAATAATGCCCAAACCAGTTTCGGGCAAACCAAACTGCGCATCCTCAAAGCTAATCGCTAGATCAGACACACAAGCCAAACCAAAACCACCACCGAGGACGGCGCCTTCTAAAACAGCAATCACCACTTGCGGTGCATGATTTACTGTTTCAATCATCGCCCCAAACAGTCGATTAAAATCGATATACGGCTGTTTCGATTCGGCTTGGCTGGCTTTCATGCGGAGTCCAGCCATGTCTTTAATATCACCACCCGCACAGAAATGCCCGCCTGCACCGCGTAACACGACGGCACGAACATTCAGATCGTCTTTGATCCGCGTGAAGGTCTGAATCAGTTCAGTGACCATTTGTGCGCTCATGGCGTTGCGCTGTTCTGGCCGATTTAAGGTCAGATGTAGCACCGCGCCATCTTGGCGTAGGCTGAGTGTTTCAAAAGTGGGTAGCGTTGACATGGTCGACTCCAATTATTTTTTCTTGCTTGGCAAGATGTCCATCAGTTTACAGATGATGCCAAGCATGATTTCATCAGCACCCCCCCCAATTGAGCCGAGGCGACCATCCCGATACAGTTGCCCCGCTGGATTGTCCCACATGAAGCCCATACCCCCCCAGTATTGCAGGCAGCTATCCGCCACTTCACGAGTCAGACGGCCTGCTTTGAGCTTCGCCATTGAGGCCAGCTTGGTGACATCTTCGCCTTGAATATGCAGGCTACAGGCTTGATAGGTCAGTGCACGCAGGGCTTCGACTTCGGTTTGTAGCTCAGCCATACGGAAATGGATCGATTGATTGTTAATCAATGGCTGCCCAAAGGTCTGACGGTCACGACAATACGCAATCGTTTCGTTAATGCATTTGTCCAGACCACCGACCGCATTGGCTGATGCCCACAGACGCTCTTCTTGGAATTGCATCATTTGCATCATGAAGCCCATGTTTTCTTGACCGATCAAGTAGCGTTGTGGCACGCGTACATCGTCTAAGAAGACCTGTGCCGTTTGTGTTGAGCGCATACCCAGCTTCTCCAATGGCTCAGAAAACGAGATGCCTTTGGTTTTGGTTGGAATAATAATCAATGACTTGTTAAAGTGTGGCTTGCCCTCTGAGGTGTTGGCCAGTAGGCATAAGAAGTCTGCTTGCAGCGAGTTGGTGATCCACATTTTGGTGCCATTAATGACATAGTCATCACCACTTTTGACCGCAGTGGTTTTGATTGCTGCAACATCTGAACCTGCATGTGGCTCAGACACGGCAATAGATGCCACATACTCACCGGAGATGGCAGGGGTCAAAAACTCATCGCGCAGTTCTTTACTGCCAAAGCGTGCCAGTGCAGGGGTGGCCATATCGGTCTGTACCCCGATTGCTAACGGCACGCCGCCACAATTTGCCATACCAAGTGCTTCAGCGACCACTAGATTATAGGAATAATCAAGGTTTAAACCGCCATTTTCTTCAGGCTTACAGATCCCAAGCAGCCCTAGATCCCCCATCTTCTTAAAGACGTCATGCTGCGGAAAAAAGCCTTGTTTCTCCCACTCAGGGATATACGGATTCAGTTCTTTTTCAACAAACTGTAAGGCTGTTTTGCGTAAAGCGTCATGCTCAGCAGTAAAATTCATGGTCACACTCCAGTGTGTTTGGGGTTGAGCTGCGCCTGTGATCAGGTGAGTCGGTATGGTGCAGCACGTGATGACGAACAAATTACAAACGAGCTACACCAAAGCGAATCGGTGTAATTTTTCGTTGTTCAGCTTCAAACACGGTTTGTAATAAAAAGACCAACAAGCGGCGCGTATCGCGTGGATCAATCACCCCATCATCATGCAGACGCGCACTGTTAAACAGCGCATTGGTTTGTTGGTCTAAACGCAGCGCGGTACTTTGTTCCAGAAAATCCAACATCTGTTCATTGGGCTCCGCACCGGATTGGCGCTGTTTTTCTTCCGCCACAATGCGCAGCACTTTACCGGCTTGCGCACCACCCATGACTGCTGTACGTGAGTTCGGCCATGCAAAAATAAAGCGCGGCGATAGACCCCGACCACACATGGCATAGTTGCCCGCGCCATACGAGCCACCCACGACAATCGAAATTTTTGGCACACTGGTATTGGCCACTGCTTGGATTACTTTCGAGCCGTGTTTGACAATCCCATTTTGCTCAGCGTCTGTACCGACCAAGAAGCCGGTGGTGTTGTGCAGGAAGATCAACGGGCGCTGGGTTTGTTCGCATAGCTGAATAAATTGCGCCATTTTAGTTGCGCCATGCGGCGTGATTGGGCCATTGTTGGTGATGATCCCGACCGTAAAGCCCGCAATTTTTGACCAGCCACATACCGTAAATTCGTCATATTCGTTTTTGAATTCCATAAAATCAGAATCATCGACCAAGCGGGCAATGATCTGTTTCATGTCGAGTGGGGTTTTAGGATCGGCAGGAATAATCCCCAGCACGTCATCAATCGGATAGCGCGGCTCAGCAAACGCAGATGGCAAATCTTGCACCGGCTTCCAGCCCAACATATTGACCACGTCACGCGCCATGCGAATGCCATCGCGGTCATTTTCGGCAAGAAATTCGGCTGTTCCGGCAATCTGCGCGTGCATTTCTGCACCCCCCAAATCCTCACTAAGCGCCACTTCTCCCGTTGCTGCTTTGAGCAGCGGTGGGCCGGCTAAGAACATCTCAGTTTGTTTACGGATGGCAATCACATAATCTGATAAACCAGGCTGGTATGCGCCACCCGCCGTAGCATTGCCATGAATCACTGAAATCTGTGGAATACCTGCGGCTGATAGCCGTGCTTGGTTGGCAAAAGTTTGACCACCGGGGATAAATACTTCAGCCGCATAGTTCAGATTCGCGCCACCACTTTCGGTCATGGTGATCACCGGTAGCTTATTTTCCATGGCGATTTCTTGCAAGCGCAGGGTTTTTTGCACCCCCATCGGCTGCATGGTGCCGCCTTTAATTGCGCTATTACTGGCGTTGATGAGGCAGCGCACACCATTGACAAAACCCAAACCAGAGATGACACAACCGCCCGCATCTGAGCCATCTTTGTCATCGAACATCTGATAGCCTGCTAAGCCCATCAATTCGATAAATGGCGAGTCGGCATCAAGCATCAGCCTGACTCGTTCATGCGGAAGGATTTTGCCTCTTTTGTCGAATTTAGGCTTGGCCGCGTAGGACTTATCAATCACTTTTTGTTGAATCGCCCGAAAGTTTTCAATAAATACCTGCATGGCGTCGCGGTTGCTGGCAAATTCGGCACTGTTTGCATCAATATCGCTGTGAATCACACTCATGATGTCGAGTCCTTCTGATCTTGTTGCTTCAGTACATCTGGAATAAAGGCACGGTGAAAACCATTAAACGGCTGGTTATTTTCGGCATCCGCCAGTGGATACATGCGTGTGCCTTGCGAGGCCGCGCCATCAATGCGAATGGTTACTCCAGACACAAACGCCGATGCTTCGGACAACAAGAAGCAAGTGACTGATGACACCTCAGATTCGGTGCCCATGCGTTTGATGGGGACATTGCCAGACAAAGAAGGGATAATGAATTTGGCAAAATCACCTTGATAGGTATCCATCCCTGAAGACATGATCCACCCTGGCGCGACACAGTTGATGCGTACACCAGATTTACCCCATTCGACCGCAGCGGTTTTGGTCAGGTTATCGACACCTGCCCGTGCTGCTCCAGAATGTCCCATACCCGGCATACCACCCCACATGTCGGCCGCCATATTGACAATACTGCCGCCATGTTTGGCCATCCATTGGGTGTAGGTTTCACGCATCATTAAAAATGTGCCGTGCAAGTTGTTTTTAACCACGGCATCGAAGCCATTCAGCGAAATGCTGTCTAAGCTGGAGGGGAATTGACCACCCGCGTTATTGACCAAACCATCAATTTTGCCAAACTGCTCAATCACTGCGGCAATGGTGTGTTTAACCTGTGCTTCATCCCGAATGTCACACACCTTACCGACTGCTTGTCCACCATCCTCGGTGATTTCAGCGACTACTGTATCCAGCTTTTCGATTTTACGGCCGGTAATCACCACTTGTGCGCCAAGTGCTGCCAGTTCGTGTGCGGTACAACGGCCAATGCCTGAGCCACCACCGGTAATGATAATGACTTTACCCGCAAAGGCATTCGGGTGAAAAACTGAAGCATATCCAGACATAATATCTTCCAAAACAAGGTGAGATGATGGCAAAGACCAGATATGACCTACTGCACCAGTAAATCAGCAGGGACTTTAATCGGCATATCGAGTAGCTGCTGTCCGAATGCCTTGCCTTGAGGGTCAATGCGTAAACTGGCCATGCCACCGCCGCCAAGCGCATGTTCCAGCATGAAATTCAGCGCATGTAAACCTGGCAACTCGTAGCGTTTCACTCGACTGTTCGGTTGATCCAGCACATGCTGCATATAGTGAGCGACGCTAGATTCAGTCAAGGCCGCACGAATCCATGGTAAATACTCCGGGCGACGTGCAATCACGCCGATGTTGCTATGATTGCCTTTATCACCACTACGGGCGTAGGCCAGTTCAATCAAGGCAACCTCGATTTCTGTTCCAGTCAGTGTTGCGGTATCACCAGAGATCACGGGTGGGGGCAATTGTAGTGGCTGACCACGTGCAATCTGCACGGGCTGCTGCTCACCCGCAATGTCGAGCGCAACCGTCACATCTGCTTTATTGACCAGCATCGAAAATAACTTCACCACGGGTGATGGTTTAGGTCGTCCACCGACGATCCCCGTCATACCCGGTGCCATGCCTGTGGCCGCTTGGGCAATTTCTGAGGCAAAAAATAAACAAGCGTCGCTAAAGAGGTGGCTGACGGCAATTTTGACCACCACTTCACGATTATCGGCGGTGCTGGCCTGTGCGCCGTAGGTGGTTTCGGTGCCTAAGATCTCGACTGATTTGGCGGTATAGGCTGGTACACCGCGCAAGGCCAGCACACGCTCACATTTTTCGATGATGGCATGTGCCACTGCTTCGCCTTTGCGTTTGGCATCCCGCCCACCGATCAAAAAGCTAATCACCACTCGATGGCCATCGGGATAAGTCGCGCTCACTTTGTATTGATCGCTGGGTGCGCGGCCTTTAGCGCCTGTTACCCGCACTAAATTATCAGCAACTTGCTCAAGCTGGATATTGGTAAAATCTACCACGACATCTGGCAAAATATAGGACTGTGGGTCATTGATCTCATACACAATTTGCTCTGAAATTGTGCCAATACTGATTAAGCCACCAGTGCCTTCTGGTTTACTCACCACGAAGCTGCCATCGGCACTGACTTCAACGATAGGAAACCCCATATTCGAGTAACCGTCTTTGACCAGTTGCCAATCGGTAAAGTTCCCCCCCGTGCATTGCGCGCCACATTCGATAATATGACCAGCCAAGGCGGCTTGTGCCAAATGATCGTAATCATCATTCGCCCAGCCAAACTCATGCAGGAGCGCACCAATGGTGACCGCAGAATCGACACAACGTCCAGTAATCACAATATCAGCACCCGCTGCCAATGCCGCTTGAATCGGTACAGCACCGAGATAGGCATTCATACTGGCCACTTGAGTTGGCATTGGCTCACCGCTAAACATTTCGGTATGACCCGCTTGATAAAACTCTGCATGTCGATCCGTGAGATCATCGCCGACGACGGCGACGACTTTAAGATCAAGTCCAGCATCTGCAACCAGTTTAACAATCGCATCACGGCAGGCGAGTGGATTGATTCCGCCTGCATTGCTGATCACTTTAATTTTTTTGGCAGCGATTTTTTGGATCAGTGGGCTCATCACTCGTGTGACAAAATCATGCGCGTAGCCCATTTTTGGATCTTTTTGTTTGGCCTTTGCCATGATCGACATGGTGACTTCGGAGAGGTAGTCAAAGACCAAATAATCAATCGGTGCCATGTGTACCAATTGAAAGGCGGCGGTATTGGTATCGCCCCAAAACCCAGAGGCGCAGCCAATCCGAACAGTTGATGATTGTGAAGAAGATGTTGTTGCAGATTCAGTCGTCATTGCCTTGACTCAATAGGCCATATCATGCCACAAACATACCAAGCAAGCGCTTGGTATGTAAAGTGTCAGTCTAGGCCAATCTGCCCAGCTATTGTTTAGCCAACGCCTGTACTGCTAAAACAAGACTGCCTCGCTATACTGGGCAAGTTTTTTGTATAACTACTGATGGGGATGTAACGTTGCAACAGCAACTGGCCAAACTAGACGATCTACCACAAGTTGGTGGACTTAACGACAGCCCACGTGGTCGCGTACTACGCGCTGCTGCCTATCTGTTTCATTTAAAAGGTTATAGTCGAACCACTGTGCGTGAAATTGCGCAGGTGGTCGGTATTCAATCGGGCAGTTTGTTTCATCATTTTAGGAGTAAAGAGGATATTTTATGTGCGGTGATGACCGAAGCAATTGTCTACAATTTGGCACAAATGCGCCATGCGGTGGATCAAGCAGAGAGCACCTATGACCAATTGCGAGGTTTGATTATCGCGGAGTTACAGTCGATTAATGGAGATACTGGTGCTGCGATGGCGGTATTGGTACATGAGTGGACATTACTGCCTAAGCAACGGCAGGCGGAACTGCTTGAAATGCGGCAACAATATGAAAAAATCTGGCTTGACGTATTGCAGTCTGCATCTGCTGAACGACTGATTCAACACGATCCGGTGTTGTGGCGTCGGTTAATTGGTGGCGCTATCTCGTGGAGTATTACGTGGTATAAGCCGACGGGGCGTTTATCTTTAACCCAAGTGGCTGATCAGTTGTTACAAATGACGATGAAAAACTCATCTGGATGAGTCGGCCGTCTCCTGTATGGTGAGTTATTGCGATGTTGGCTCAACCCAACTGCTGAGTGGAATCAGCAGTTGAGTGTGAGTTTTGGGCTTACGTCTACTCATCAAGGTGCAGTTATTGCCGCACGACTTGACTTTAAACTAGGCAAGGCCTTTGGCAAGACGCTGTTCAACCAAGTCTAACAACGCTAATTCCTCAAGCAGACTGAGAGTGATCAGTTTGTCTTCGAGTGCATCTAGCTCATCCTCAGGTACTTTACTGAGTTGGCCTTCTTCACGCCGCTGCCGAACCATATTACCCATCAGACCGATAAAGGTTCTGCTGTTCATATGTTCCGTATTGGCTTCGGCGATTGCCCACGTCAAAAGGGAAAGTTCAAGCTCGCTAAACTGTTCGCGCAGGCGAGGAATACTTTCACCTAGCAACAAGCCATAACGATGAATCACGTTACTCACTCGTCGATGCGGTGCTGCCCGACTCTGGCCAAGCACATAGCTGAGCCGAGTATTGAGATGAAGGTTAATTGAAGCGGATGAGTCCTCATGCGATTCAGCACCGCCAAAGCCTTGCTGCTGATCATGAAGATGAGGATAACGCTTCTTTAAAATGGTGCGGGGGGTCGTAGGATATGGCATAGGTATCAAGTCTTTGCTGAAAGTGACAGTTAGAAACTTGCACTGAAATAAAGTGCAGGAAACAATATAGCTAAATGTATAGCATGCGCGTCATCATATTGCAATCTATGCGACTGAGCTGCTGTGGGCTCAGCGGTGATCGTAAATTATGTTTATTGATATTTATCAGTATTTTATGTGTATATATTAGTTTAACTTAATAAAGATTGCATGAATATCCGCTGCTTTTTGTGGATCACCCTGAAGACTCAAGGGCTGTTGCTGGCGCTGTTTCATGCTGCGCGACGCTGTGTCGGATGCTGCATGGCGACCTTTATATCTTGCTTACTCGGTTTGTAATTGTGCCATGAAGCCAGCCAGCCGCTCGGCGTGTTGCTCACGCATTTGTTGCGAGGCTTTGGCATAAATCGAGGTGGTAGCAATACTGCGGTGTGCTAACGCATTTTGTACGGCTTCAAGTCGTGCGCCTGCGATCAGGCTATGTGTGGCATGCGTATGACGTAGGCCATGTGCGGTGAGCTGTCTGATTTGTGCGGCCAGATAGGGATCGTCACAAGTCGCGGCAGCGGCTTTAGTCAATTTTTCAAAGTCCATGCCGATATTACGCGCCAGCACGGGCTGACCCAGTTGTCGTACATTACTGAGCAGGGGTTGTGGCTCGTCTGGTGCGGGCAGTGGCGGTAGACCAAAACGTGTCCGATAGCGTTTGAGTTCATCGAGTAGGCTGTGATGTACGGCAACACTGTGCATCCGGCCGCCTTTAATCGGAACAGTCAGCGTCCAGCGTCCTTCGCGGCGGACAAAGCCAGCCATATATCCTTCGGCGATGGAGGCGCGGCGTAGGCCGGTATGATATAGCAGCGCACACAGCCAGCGTTGACGTGCGGCCAGTCGTTGCTGCGTTTCGGTGCTGGCGTACTGTTCTTGCTGAAGTAGCCAACGCCATAAGAATAGCCATGCCTCAGGCTCAAGGGCTTTTTCGGCCATATCTTGAGATGACATGCTGGGTTGGGCGGAGAGGGCGACTGGATTGTGCTTGAGGTGACCCGCGTCTTGTAGGTAACGATATAGGCTTTTAATCACCAAGCGTGCGTAGCCAATAGAGTTACTGGATAAGGGTTTCATCAGGCGTTGGGTGATCGGCCGCTGGGTCATCGATAGGTGTGGATCAATCAACCAGTGTGCTGGTGGGTTGGCCAGATGGCTTAAATATTGGTGAATATGCTCAACTTTAACAGTGGCGAGTCCTGCTAACCCCAGTTCATGGGTCACAAACAGCACAAAACGTAAGGCTTCTTTTTGATAGGCGATGCGAGTATGCGGACTGCGCGATGCGCGGGCTGCCAGCCACGTCCCAATCGCTTGTAAATCATTGTCTGCATCCAAGGCAGACTCATCATGCAGGTGATCGAGGATAATCACACGAGAGGAGGACATGATCAGTAAACCATCAGATCGTTCACCAGAGGCAGTCAGCTGACTATAGCACCGATAATGGGCAAAACCTGCTATGATCTCGCGGCTTAATTGACCATGTGCCTTGTTATGTTCCAGCACTTGCCGTTTGAACGAGGATAAACCATTTGTCATCAACCGTATCTGAGTCTGATCCAACCTCTATGCCGATTTTATCCAATCCAGAAACTGTTACAACCGTTGCACTGATGTCAGATGAGCATCTGTTATTAGATGCCTTGACGCCTTTGGTCAAGCTGTGGATTTTGCGGATGTTTATCTTGCTGGGAGGCCACCGTGGCTTTGTGCATCAGCATGGCTTTCACCATGAGTTGATCGCGCAGCAGCTGGGTTTTGACAGTCAATGGATTAATCAGGACTACCAAGAGGCGGCAGCGGTCAGTCAGTTGCGTCAGTTATACCAAGAGGCAGAGGCTGCACAATTGCAGCAGCCTGCACAACTGCCGATTGAGTTATCACAGAATGTGGTGCATTTGGCTGAATTAGTGGGATTGTCGGCGTTAGAAGGTCAGTTACTGGCGTTTGCGGCGTTGTTGCACACCGAGCGCTCACTCGATGATGCGGCAGATTATTTAGGGTTGTTGACCTCCGCTAAAACCGCTCAAGTGCTGTCGGTGATTTTGAATGCTCCGCACGCGGCAGTTCGGGCGGCGCTAGATTCCCAAAGTCGCTTGGTGCGCTCAGGGTTGCTGATGGTCGATCGGCAAGGCAGTTATAGTTTACGTAATAAGTTGGAGTTGTTATCTGGGCATTTTGCGGATCACTTGTTGTCCAGCAATGATGATCCGGTACAGTTGTTACGCGATACCATTGCGCCAACCACTGCGCCGATCTTAGGCTTAGCTGATTATCCGCATATTCAATCCAGTATTGATTTATTGTTGCCATATTTAAAACAGGTACAAGCGTGCAAGCGGCAAGGTGTGAATGTGTTTATTCACGGTGCGGCGGGTACTGGTAAAAGCCAACTGGTGCGCGTGTTAGCAGCCGAATTGAACACGCCGTTGTTTGAGATTGCCAGCGAAGATGAAGATGGTGACCCAGTCGATGCGATGCAGCGGCTGCGCGCGTATCGTGCTGCGCAAAGCGTGTTTGCACAGCAGCAGGCGTTATTGATTTTTGATGAAATCGAAGATGTATTTAACGACACGGCATTTGCGTCTGGCTTACAAAGCACCGCGCAAAGTCGCAAGGCGTGGATTAATCGGATGCTGGAAAGCAATCCTGTCCCCGCGTTTTGGGTGTCGAACGCCGATGAGCTAGATCCCGCGTTTGTGCGGCGTTTTGATCTGGTGATTGAGATGCCGATTCCGCCTAAAAAACAGCGGTTACGCATGATTCAGCAGTTATGTGGCGAGCAATTGAGCAGCGACAGCCAAAATCGTTTGGCCAGTGCTGAAGCCTTATCGCCTGCGGTCTTGAGCCGTGCGCATCAGGTGGTCGGCTTGATTCGGGCACAACAGCCCGATATTGTGGCTGAAAGCGCGATTGAGCATTTGGTCTCTGGGACGTTAAAAGCACAAGGCTATCGGCCATTATTGCGCCAAGATCCTAACCAATTGCCTGAGTATTATGACCCCGCATTACTTAAAACCGACGTGTCGATAGAGAAAATCGCCACGGGTTTAGCCCAGCATGCAGCAGGTCGTCTCTGTTTGTATGGCGCGGCTGGCACGGGCAAAACTGCATTTGCACGCTGGTTGGCCGAGCGGTTGGATAAGCCGTTATTGGTTAAACGTGGCTCGGATTTGTTATCACGTTGGCTTGGTGGGACAGAGCAAAATCTTGCGCAAGCATTTGCTGAGGCGGATCAGCAATCGGCGATTTTACTGATTGACGAGGTGGATGGTTTTTTAAAAGATCGCAACCAAGCACAGCAATCATGGGAAATTTCCGCGACCAACGAACTGCTGGTACAGATGGAGTCGTTTGCGGGGATTCTAGTCGCCTCTACCAATCGCCTACATGACTTAGATCAAGCGGCATTACGGCGTTTCGATTTTAAGATTGAGTTTCAGTATTTGGCACTGCCGCAACGCTTGCAACTGCTTGAAAAAATTGCTCAGCAGTTAGGTTTGACGGTTGAACATGCGGCGCTACAGGCGCGTCTGGCGGCATTAGATAAGCTGACGGTAGGCGATTTTGCAGTGATTGTGCGACAGTCACGTTTTCATCCGGTACTGAGTGTCGATGAGTTGTTGGGGCGTTTGGAGCAAGAAATGAAGCTGAAGGGTGACTCTTATCGCGGCATGGGATTTGTACGAGCATAGCTTATATATATTTATATACAAGTTATGCTGTATTGCGTTGTCACTGGTCATCAGTATTGAACAAGCAAAGCTTGCTATCGCTTGTAGCAACGTGGTCAGTATATGCACATGCGGGTTCTAGGCAGATGAAGGCTTTACACGGCTAATCGCTTGAAGCAGTGCTTGATAGTGCACAGGCTTGCTCAAGTAATCATCACAGCCCGCCTCGCGTATTTTTTCTTCGTCGCCTTTCATGGCAAGTGCAGTGACGGCAATAATAGGAATACTGGCCGTCATGGGGTCGGCTTTGAGTCGTATTGTCGCTTCTAAGCCATTCATCGTGGGTAATTGAATATCCATTAAAATCAGATCAGGCTGAGCCGTACGCGCCAGTGCGATGCCTTCCTGTGCGGTGGTTGCCGCCAATACCTGATAGCCTGCTGCGCTTAAAATAACGGTAAATAAGCGCGTATTCGCAGGCGTATCCTCTATGATTAAAATCGTTAGGGACATTTGCACTCACCCTCTTAATGCTTGGCGTACTGCATGCAGAAAACTGCTGCTATTAAAGGTGGCTTTATTCATAATCTGCGTAACGTTTTGTTTGCCGAACCACTCACACTCTTCAGGAGTGATCTCCTTAGCGGTCATAATCACAATAGGCAGTGCGGCGGTACTCGGTAAGTCTCTTAATTTGGTCACTACTTCAAAACCATTCATGATCGGCATCAGTAAATCCAAAATAAGTAAATCAGGCACCACGTGCTTTATCGCTGTCACAGCATCAAGGCCGTCTCTTGCATAAAGTAAATTAATATTTTTTTCGTCGGCAAGATAGCTGGCAATCAGTTTTAGGGTATTTGGGTTGTCATCGACTGCTAATACTGTAAATTGGGATGACTCAGATTGATCGGTGATTAATCCTAGATCACATAGGGCGGTGATGAGCTCTTCACGGTGTAGCGGTTTTTGGAGTACTTTGGCGGCACCTAGTGCCATACAGTTACAACTCTCGGCCACGATAGAGACAATAATCACAGGAATATCTATAAATCGAGGGTCGGCTTTAATGAGTGTCAGCATATCCCAGCCATCGAGATCAGGCATGAATAAGTCGAGGGTAATCAGGTTGGGTAAGTTGTTGGCCATCATTTCCAACGCCTGTGTGGCATTCGGTGCGGTGATCACGCTAAAGCCTGCCGCTTCGAGGTGATGCCGTAAAATATTTGCAGCTTGCGGATTATCTTCAACAACTAAGGCGAGCAGATTACAGCCTGCACTTTGCACTGGCTCGGATGGCTTAGGGTCGGCTAATTCCTCGGCCAGCTCCTTGGCTAACTCTACTTCGCGTAACGGCAACCAAACGGCAAAACAAGAACCTTGCTGGGGTGTACTGGCAACGGCAACACTACCATCATGTAGCTCGGCCATACGCCGAATCAGCTCAAGCCCCAGCCCTGTCCCTTCAAACTCTCGCGCCAACGAGGAGTCGATTTGGATAAATGCTTTAAATAAACGGGGCAAGTCGTTAGATTCAATACCAATACCGGTATCATGTACTCGGATTTCAAGAAACTGTTGCCAGTCGCTGTCGGGGGCAGGCAATGAGTACACTTCCATGTGAGGCAGGTGTAATTGCCGTGCCTCACGGCCAACGGTTCGTGCTACCAGTCGGATTTCACCGTGTTCTGGGGTAAATTTAACGGCGTTTGAGAGTAGATTATACACAATTTGTTTGAGCTTACGGCCATCGGCCATGATGTGCGAAGGGGCGTGCTCAACATCAAGCGTGAGGGTAATATTGCGTTTAAGCGCCTTTTCTTTAATGACACTCAAGCTACCCTGTAATAAGCCAGCCACTTCTATGGCACTAAGGTCGAGGCTCATCATGCCTGCTTCCACTTTAGACAGGTCAAGAATATCGTTAATCAGCGACAGTAAATGTTCACCACTGTCAAATATCTCAGTCACATAACTGGTTTGGTCGCTACTTAGCGCTCCTACTACGCCATCTTTTAAAATTTCGCTAAAGCCAATAATGGCATTTAACGGCGTGCGCAATTCGTGTGACATATTGGCTAAAAACTCGGATTTCATCTTTGATTCATGTTCAAGAATCTGATTCTTAATAGATATCTCTATACTGTAATGGCTTAGCTTGCTGCTTAATACATTTAGTTTTTGTTGATTAATATTATTGATGGCAACCGCAAGTTGGATTGCTAGGCGTTGGCCAAAGTGCAAGTCGTTTTCGTTAAGCGAGGTATTGGTGGTTAACACCAATAGACCGAGTTCGAGTTTGTAATAATTAACAGGGCAAATCAGCAGCGCTTTAGGTTGTTTTGTTAAACCTAGTAGAAGACATAACTCAGCTAGACCTTGCGTCACCAAAACACCGTGTGGCTGCATCGCTACTAGGGTGGTGAAGTGGTGTTCCTTAAACGTGACGTGTTGGTCTATACCACTTGCAGGGGCATAGTGGGCAGCCAACTCATAGTGCTGTTGTTCGGGGTCATACGCGTAAAAAGCCTGTACAGCAAAGGCATGATCCGTGCCGATCTGGTGCAACAGCTGGCTTAACATGGGTTGCTGCTCAATCGCCGTGCTAAACAAGATAAGTGCTTTGCTTAGACTGCGTTCATAGTGGGCGGTCTGTAACAGCGCCTCATGCACACGGTGCTTTTCGCTGATATCACTCAGTACCGCAACCGCGCCGACAATCGTACCTGCTGCATTATGTACTGGCCGCGCACTGATGTTAACGTAGCACCCTTCGGGGTGTTGCGGATTACGAAAAAATATCACCGTATCGTCAACAGACACCCCCTTAAGGGCTTGTATCACAGGATACTCTTCTGCTTGATATGGCTGCATGGTGTTGGGGTGAAATGCGCCATAAATCTCTTGCCATGCCTCTGGGGCAGTTATGGTACTGCCTACCCCCAGTATTTTTTTTGCAGCAGGGTTAAAGACCAAAAGCGTGTGTTGAGGATCTACCACGACCATGCCTTCTCTCATGCTGCTGAGTATGGATTGGTGCAGTAGGTGTTGATTTTGGATTTGGAGCTGTTGTTGTTGAATGGTACTCATCGTTCGTACCACGATGATTAAACCTGACGTCATAAAAAATAGGGTCAGTAGTGCGACGCCCATATTGGTATCGAAGAGTCCAAAACGATATTGACCTTCTAGGCGTAACCAAGAGACCATCGGCATAAACAAAATCATTAAAAAAAGATCTTTGGCCTGAGGCATTGTTGCTGTGCGCAGTAAGGGATGCTCTGGATGCAGGCTTAGTGCACAGAAACTTAACAGTAAAAAAAGAATCGCACTTTGCAGTGTCATAGCCGTTAAATTAGCGATACTGGTGAGTGGCTCCACTTTAAACGCATAACCCAAAATAGCCATAACGCTCACTAAGGCGATACTGAGCGCTAAGCCATTCATCAGGCGTTTATGATGTGCAAGCTGAGTACCATCTAATAAAAAAATACTACCAAGCAGTAAAAAACACAGGGCACTATTGGGAGACATGCGGGCAGTATCAGCATTGAAGTCGTGTAACCAATCATCAATGCCCAAATTAATGGCTAGACCATATTCGATTAAAGTCAATGCACCTAACAGTACTAAGCTTACCGCCGCGACACGATAGCCAACGCTAATCTGCTGGCTACGGTGGCGCAGATATAGTGCCCAACCTGCCACCACAAAGCCGATGGCGACATTAAATTTCATTGACAGCCAGCTGGGGTGCAGCTGTGTTAACCACGGCTGCTCATCAATGCAGCCCAGTATCAGAAGGATTGTACCCACCAACCCGCTCACTAACACGGTAACCAAGGCCAACTGTTGGCTGAGCTGAGTCAGTGCAGACGTATTAGGCATGTTATGCGTTTTTGGTCATCGCTTGTGGTGAGACAGGAGCATGCTGCTCAGCATCATAAATCTGTGCAAACTTAGAAGACATTTTGCCAAAAGCCGCCAATATATTCGGATCAAAATGGTTAGGTTGTGTGCGCTCATCACCTACAAGTAGAACTTTTAGGGCTTTGATGTGATCGCTTGGCTTTTTATAAGGACGTTGACTGCGCAAGGCATCGTACACATCACACACACTCATGATGCGTGCAGCCAAAGGAATGTCTTCGCCTGCTAAACCATGTGGATAGCCGCTGCCATCCCAGCGCTCATGGTGCGATAGTGCAATATCCTTGCCCATGACGATATAGGACGAAGTGCTGCCGGTCAAAATCTCAGCTCCTAGCGTGGTATGGGTGCGCATGACTTGCCATTCTTCTGCGGTGAGCGGCCCTTGTTTGAGCAAAATGGCATCAGGAATGCCAATTTTACCAATATCGTGCATCGCACTGGCAAAAAATATTTGCTCCTGAAAGTCTTTATCTAGCCCCAGTGATGCGGCAAGTGCCTGACAATAGTGACTAATGCGCTTAATGTGCAACCCCGTTTCATTGTCGCGGAGCTCTGCGGCTTGGGTTAATAAATAAATACTATCGCGGTAACTATGATGCAGTGCCTCGGTACGTTCATTGACTCTACGTTCCAATAGATCACGATGCTGCTCAAGGGTGTCATGATTGTCTTTGAGGCGCAGTAAATTACGCACCCGCAACAGCAGCTCTGGTGTTTTGATCGGCTTGGTCAAAAAATCTTCCGCACCCGCGGCGAGTCCCTTGACATGCACGTCTTTATCATCGGCAGCAGTCACCAAAATGACAGGAATATGAGATGTTGTGACGGCGCTTTTAAGCTGCTCGGTGACTTCAAAGCCATTCATGTGAGGCATCATCACATCGAGCAAAACCAGATCGGGCGGTGTGCTAGCAATGGCTTTCAGCGCGTCGGCACCACTGCTCACGCCCTGTACATGATAGCCTTCGTTCGTTAGCAGACGTTCCAACAGGCGTATATTGGCAGGTACGTCATCAACAATTAAAATGCGAGCTGGAGCTTTAAGGGGGGGCATAATCATAGCGGTCTTCCTTGTGCTATAGAGAGCGGCAAAAACGTCGAGTGACCTAGATC
>JBBKWW010000060.1:0-12193 GCA_037969155.1 Moraxellaceae bacterium | reverse complement strand
GGTGCTGACGTCAAATTAATCGCGTATAGCGCTGAGATATCGACCGCGACGGTGTTGGATGGCTGGGTAACAAACTGGCCATCGAATAGATAAGACGCTTCAGCCGTGTTGGTGATCTGCACCCCAGCATCTGGCGCGGCTGTGCTTAATGCGTGCACAGACTGCGTCATTAGCATAGAAGCCGCCAACGCATTTAATAAAAATGTCGTTCTTGTGGGCTGGGTGAGCTGATCTTGATTTCGCAACACGGGGCAACCTATATGTTAGGAATTCGGGGTTTGATGACCAGTGCATCAGCACTGGTCATCGGGAGACCGCAGAGTCTCCCTGCGTTAGCCTTCTAAAAGTCGACAGACTTATTCGTTGATTTTAACACCGAAGTCGATCTGTGCAGTCGCAGCAGGTGCCAATGGTCCTACGTTATCAGTTACCGTACCGGTCGCACCAACTCCTGGTGACGAGATGTTGGCTGGAACAGATGGTGTGTTAGTAGCAACTGTCGAAATGGTGGTGAACGCTGGGGTCGCATCAGTAATCACTACACCAGTGACCGCAGCATTGCCTTGGTTGGTGGCCACGATCCGATAGACAATACACTGACCTGGTTTGGCAGAAATGGTGCCTTGAACATATGAACCGGCAGCTTCACCAGCATCACAATCTGCATCAAGTGCTTGGGTTTTAACCAGACGTACGTTACCTGCGGTTACCGTGGTGGTATCAACCACTTGTACGCTAGCAGGTGCAGCCACCCCATTGATCGGACCGTTTGGATTAATCTGTACGGTGCTGATGTCTTGCTGACCTGGTTGTGCACTGCCAGGTGCTTCCACTTTAACCAGAATGGTATAGCTGGTAAATGGTGACAAGCCTGTTGGTAGTACACTGAACAGGTCGTTGCCTAGGATGGTTTCACTACCATCAGCAGCAAGCTGACCATCATTGTTTAAGTCGATACCGACAGTCACCACTGAACCGATGTTACCGATCGTGGTCACAGCGATCGGCAACTCACCGAGTGCGTCACCTTCGACCACGTTACCGTTGTTGGTCAGGGTGTGGATGTAAGTCACCGTACCGCTTGGTGCGATCTGACCTTGACGATCTGGCACAAAGTTCAGCGCACGAACTTCAGTAACAACCACTTGGTTTCTGATGCTGTCAGTCAGATTAGACACTGGTGAGGTGACGGTCAGAATCACATCGTTGGTTGCAACCGGCGCATTGCTTGGTGGCGTGACAATCGCGACCAAGTCACGGGTCGCACCTGGTGCAATGTTGCCTGAGTTGGTCACGACCAGACCGGTCGCAGGATCTTGGAACACCACCGTCCAGCCGACTGGCAGATTTGCAGTCAGGTTGAAGTTATCTGGGCTGGTACCACCGTTGAAGATCTGAACAGGGAACGTGACTGGTACACCAGGCGTGGTCGACAGCGAGTCTACGATGATGCCTGCATTGTATGGGCCTTCACCGTCAGCAGTGACATCATTGGCAGGGATATTGTCATACAGAAGACCCGCAGCACCGTTGGTCAAATCGACGGTTGATGGGTTGACATCATCGATCACCAAGATGGTCGAATCAGTAGCGGCTGGGCTACCGACTGGGAAGATGGTAATGATGGTGTCAGAGGTGTCGATGCCAGTTTCACTGAAGCCTGCTGGCAAGGTGATCACGACGGACAAGGTCACTGTAGCACCGACCGCAACTGGGCCGACATCGACCGCAGTGGTGCCGCTGATATTGGTCAGTGGCGCGCCATTACGCAGTACCTGTACGCTGCTACCCGATGGTAGGTCAGCTTGATTCACCGTCACTTCATAGATCTGAGAGACATTACCCGTGTTGTGGACATACACGGGGAAAGTGGCAATGCCACCCTGTGCGATGGTCTGGTTCTGTGTGTCATCTAGCAGTGGATCAGCAGGCACACGCTCTGCGTCCGAGTATGCCACTGTTGCAGAATCGTTGATCACACCGCGACGATTGGCATTTACGGTCACAGGCGCTTGGTTGGTTGGCGCTTCAGTAGTTGGCGGAGTAGCACCAGGACCATCAGGATCATAGGCAAAATTACCTTGGTTGATGATCTGACCGGCTGGTGCAGCCGCATCAACAGTCACACTAAAACGCAAGGTGCCGTTGGTATTGGCAGGTAGGCTTGGGATGGTAAACAGAACTTCACGCGGTGCTGATACACCGAAAGTAAAGCGGTCGGTCGGTGCATCTTCGATTTCGGTCAGAACTGTCGTCCCAGTATTGCTCCAGCGGGCTGAACCAGTGACATAGGTCACATTGGCCGGCAGCAAGTCACGGATGACCAGATCAGTGGCGGTGGTGTTACCCGTGTTGCTATAGGCTAAGGTATAGACCACGGTGTCGCCGACGTTAACCGCGCTCACGCTCGCTGACTTGGTCACGTTGATGACCGCGTTACCCGTGATGGTCACGGTGTCTCGGTTGACGTTGAATGGGCGAGTCGTTGCTGGGTTAATCGCTGTATTTGCAGTCGGATCAAAAACTGACGTTGCACTGATACTCAAGAGTGCTGTTTGACCCGTGGTGGCGCTGACCGGCGCAGTACCGACTACGATCAGGTTGACTGAGGTACCTGCTGCCACAGTAACTGCTGCACCCACCAGATTGGTGGTGTTGTCAGGTGTGCCATCGCCATTGGCGTCGATGTAGACCGCGATACTGTTCAGGTCAATGTCATCGCCACCGAGGTTGACCAGATTGATGGTAAAGCTATCGCTACCGTTACCGGTGTTGCTCAAGGTATGGCTGAGTGCCACTTGGCCATTTGGGTTGACAGTTGCAGTGCGATCTGCGACCAAGGTAAAGCTGGCCACTTGCAGCACAGTGGTGCGAACTTCGTTCGAGTTCACAGTCTGTGGGGCGCCAGTCGCATCCGTATAGTTTGCGACGGCAATGTTGCTGATACTAACACCGACTGCTGGTGCAGCGGCATGAGCAGATGGTAGCAAGGTAATGCCACCCAGTACGACTGCGACCGCAGAGGCTAACTGGCTCAGGCGAGGTTGGGATTGTTTAAGCATGAAGTGACTCCCCTTTCAATGCTTGTGGTTAAAAGAAATTACTGATTGACGCCATTTACTTGGGTGCGCGCACGCACGGTCACTGATTTGTTGACTGCAACATCAGCTATTTTCCAACGCAATGCACGATACTCAGTGAGTGGAACATCAACAACTTTGTCACCGACCTGACGCTTGAGCGGCATGGCGGCAAAGCTTTCTCCATCGGTACTTGCTTCTGCACCCGTTGGCGCGGAAACACCGGTGAAACTAACATCTGCCGGAATAGGCAGCGTGGCGGTAAGACCACGAATAATTCGGTTACTGGTATTGGTGTAAGTGGCTTGATATTCAATCAAGTCATTCGGGCGCGCTTGTTTGGCCTCGATTTGACTTTCTTTGCCTTCAGCATCGATGTTAATCAGAAAGGCTTTCAATTCGATTTTGACTGGCTGAGCGGCTGGACGTACTTGATCAGCCAGCACAGCGCCGGAAACCAGAGATGCCATCACGCCAACAATAAGGGATAGTCGATTCACAACATTGCTCCACATTAAATAAGACAGATTTGATCATGCCATACGAATACTATGCGCTCTGTACAAAATAAGCATAGTCGACGCGATTAGAGTTACGCATGCTAAACAAGCGTGCCTTGCATCGTAATCACGGGTGATGACATTGTGTTGAAGTTAGCGCTTCTCAACATCATCATACCACTGCATCGACACATGACCTGCGTGAACCTCTGACAATCCGCATGATCAACCTAGTCCAGCCCAGGTTATAATGCAAAAAATGCCACGTTCACGCAATTTAACAAATAGCAGGCCGGACAAGCGGTAGTGAGTCTCGGATATTGCACTCTAGCGTTGCTCAAATGCAGTTATTTTGTCAGTAAATAAAACACATGCGACAATTTTTGTCACCCTTCATGTGATCTACTGGCACTGCTTTAAGCTTGTCGATTGCAGCAATTACTGCCATGCTCTGTATCGAAGCACGCCCGTTTTGACAGGGTTCAATCCTTTGCTGTGTCATTGTTTTGCAGGATATCGCTGATGCTCAGCCCCCATCTTCGCCAACAGCTGGCCGATCTGGTCGCCATACCCAGTGTGACTTGTACAATACAAGCACAAGACATGTCTAATTTGCCAGTGATTACTCGCTTGGCGGAGTGGTTTGAGACGGCTGGCTTTGCCTGCGAGATCGTGCCCGTAGCGACCGGCAAAGCCAATCTGATCGCAGTACGGGCAGCCAGCGATCCAAATGCACAAGGCGGGTTGGTCTTGGCTGGACATACTGATACCGTGCCGTGCGAAGCGCAGCTTTGGCATACTGATCCGTTTCGCATGCTGGAGCGTGATGGCAAGCTATACGGTCTCGGGATTGCCGACATGAAAAGCTTTTTTGCGCTCAGTCTTGAGGCCGCCAAAGTATTCGCCAGAACGTCTTTTAAAGCGCCATTGATCATCGTGGCCACCTGTGACGAAGAAACCTCGATGGCCGGTGCAAAAGCCCTCTTACAACATGCCAAGGCCAAAGGACGATTTGCGGTGATCGGTGAACCCACCTCACTAAAGCCGGCACGTTTGCACAAAGGCGTGATGCTCGAACGGGTGGTGATCACCGGACAGTCGGGGCACTCGAGTGACCCTGAGCGTGGCCGCAATGCGATTGAAGCCATGCATGAAGTGGTCAGTCGCTTACTGCGCTTTAAACAGCAGCTTAAATCGATCCAGAATCCGTTATTTCCAGTGCCGTATCCAACGCTGAATCTAGGCTGTATTCATGGTGGCGATAATCCGAATCGAATCTGTGGGCTGTGCGAATTACAGTTTGATTTACGGCCATTGCCGGGTATGCAGATGCTGGATTTAAGACGACAAATCACCGACCTGCTGGCGGATATTGGTCAGCAATTTGATGTCCAAATGCTGTATGAACCTGCGACTGAAGGCTCGCCTGCGGCTGAGACGCCTGCGGACTCAATCTTTATCCAAAAAGTAGAGCAACTGACCCAACAGACGGCGGGTGCAGTTTCTTTTGGTACAGAAGCACCGTATTATCAGCAGATGGGGATGGATGCAGTGGTTTTAGGGCCGGGCAATATTGAGCAAGCACATCAGCCGAATGAGTATTTGGAGCTGAAAAACATCCCGCCCATGCTGCAATGGCTCACCCAGTTGATTGATTATTATTGTGTACAGGGACATGCGCGGACTGATCCCTAAGATTGGCATGCTTTCAGTCGTCAGGTGCTTGGCGGCTTGATGGCAACCCGCTGACACTGCGCCTTTTGTTTGGATATGTTATAGGATACATGAACTGCCATGACCGATGATTTTCTGTCACCCGATGTAATGACCGAACAGTATGTACACTGGTTTCGCAACTCTGCGCCGTATATTAATGCCCATCGCGGCAAAATTTTTGTACTGATGTTCGGTGGTGAAGCGGTCAATCATGATAATTTTCGCAATATTATTCATGATATTGCACTGTTACATAGCTTGGGCATTCAGTTGGTGCTGGTGCATGGCGCACGACCACAGATTGATGAAAACCTGATCGAATATGGTCTGGCCACGCCATTTCATAACGAATTACGCATTACCACCCGCGAAGCGTTGCGCTGTGTGTTGGATGCGGTGGGTTCGATTCGCCTAGAAATCGAAGCCTTATTGTCTATGGGGCTGGCCAACTCGCCGATGTACGGCGCACGCATTGATGCGGTCTCGGGTAACTTTGTCACAGCAAGACCTTATGGTATTCGCGAAGGCATGGACTTTCAGTTGACCGGTGAAGTTCGCTCGATTGATACCGAGGCCTTGCATAAAAACCTCGCCAATCGACATATCGTGGTACTTGGGCCAACGGGTTATTCGACCACGGGAGAAGTGTTTAATCTGCTGAGCGAAGATGTTGCCGTTAAAACCGCCATCGCACTAAAAGCAGACAAGTTGATTTTCTTGGGTGAAAAGGATGGCATTGCTGACGAAGATGACCGGTTACTGCGTGAGCTTATCCCGAACGAAGTCGATCAGTATTTACGCAATAAACTCCTGAACACTGAAATCCTACGCCATATGTCTGGCGCGTCAGAAGCCTGTCGCGGGGGCGTGCATCGAGTGCATATTATTTCGTACGCGCGTGATGGGGCGTTACTCGAAGAACTATTTACTCGAGACGGCTCAGGCACGCTGATCAGCCATGATCCGTATGAAGAGATTCGGACGGCGGATATTGATGATGTAGTGGGGCTGATTGAGCTGTTACGCCCACTAGAAGAAGATGGCATTTTGGTACGGCGCTCGCGTGAACGTCTTGAAACCGAGATTGATCAGTTTGCGGTGATTGAACGCGATGGCATGATTGTCGGTTGTGCTGCCCTGTACCCGATTCAAACCGCAGAAAATGAACCTTCAGCAGCAGAAGTGGCTTGCGTCGCAGTTCATCCGAGCTACCGCAGTGGCAATCGTGGCGCAGAGCTGCTGGATTATCTAGAGGCCAAAGCGCGTAGCCGTGGCACAGATGCGCTGTTTGTGCTAACCACACGCACGGCGCATTGGTTTATTGAGCAGGGCTTTCAACCTGCACCAGTCGATGCGCTGCCGGTCGCGCGTTTGGCGATGTATAACTACCAGCGCAATTCGCAGATTTTTAAGAAAAGTCTCTGACCAAAAAAAGCCCGAATATTCGGGCTTTTTAATGCGCTTTCGGTCAGCTTATGGGTTGACCTTAATCAGCTCAACATCAAACGTCAGCATGCTATTCGGTGGGATTTCACCCGCACCAGATTCGCCATAGGCCAGATTAGACGGAATAAACAAACGCGTTTTACCCCCCTCTTTCATCAGTTGCAGACCTTCAGTCCAGCCCGCAATCACTTGATTCAATGGGAAAGTAATCGGCTCATTACGTGCAATCGAGCTGTCAAACACCGTACCATCCAGCATACGGCCTTCATAGTGTACTTTGACCTGATCTGTTGCTGCAGGGCTTGCCCCTGTACCCGCCGTCAGAACTTCATATTGCAAGCCACTCGCGGTGGTCACAATGTTTGGTTTTTTGCCATTGGCTGCTAAGAATGCTGCACCGGCTTTGATGTTTTCTTCGCCCATCTTGGCAATCGCTTGCATCTCCTCAGCATCACGACGCTGCTTATACGTCATCAAAGTGGCTTGCATCTGCTCTTCGGTCAGCTTGCCGGTTTTACCCGCATAGCCATCTCGAAAACCCGCCACAAACGCCTCTGTATCGAGATCATGGATAGCGTCTTTGTTGCCTTGACCCATCAAGAAACCAAAGCTATAGCCGACTTTTTGCACATCAGTGCTGCTGGTGGTAATCACAGGAGCATTTTTGCTGCTCGCTGCACTAGGGTCGGCCGCATGCGCCAGTAAAACTGGAGCAATCGCGCCACCGGTCAGCACGACCGCCAAAATCACAGGAATCACTTTGCTCATCAAAAAAATCCGTAATAATCACAAGGGTTTCGGCTCAACAGACAGACGGCTGACCATTTGACCGGATTGTATGACAACTTCGCTCCACATCAACAGACCGCTGCTGTTACTCTTTGTTCTGGCATGAAAGGTAGAATTGTCAATGTCATGACAGGTCAACTCTACCGACTGATCAAGCCATCAAGACTATGATCAGTCGTCCATGAAGATCGCTGTGGGATAGGTTATTGCGAGCAATGTACCCGCCCACACACTTCATATCAATGATTGCCAACAAAATCGATAGCTTTTATGTTCACAGGAGTCACCCGCATGACCAAAGACACCAAAAAATCTGACCTCATCACCTCGGCTGAAGCTGTGGTTGAACAAGCCACCGAAACAGTGACTGAAGCCGTTGAGCAACTCAGTGAAGCCACTGAAGCTAATGCACAAGAAGCCGTTGCCAGTCTACAGAAGCTTGCACAGCGCGTTCAAGAAGAAGCTTCACCGTATATCGATAAAGCGCGTGAGCTGATCGATCAAGCGGAAGAAGCCTGTCAAGACGCGTTGCATAAAATCGAAGATCGTGCCAACAGCAACGAGACGACCAAAGAAGCTTTGGCTCTGGTTAAAGAAGCACAAACTGAGCTTGAGCAAATCGTTCAAGCACTGCGTAATGACTTTGCTCAACTGCGTGAATCATTGGTTGGCTTGCAAGAGAAAAGCGAGCTAAAAACCTATATTCAACAGTTAATCAGCAAAATCAGCAGCAAAGTCAACAAAACCGACAGTAATACCGACCAAGCTGCTTAATTGAGTGGCTTAACCCGTATTCAAAACAGCCACTCTGATGTATCGGGTGGCTTTTTTGTGCTTCCTTGGTTTCAAAATCAAAAGGTTAAACCAAAAAAAGGGCGGCCTATGCCAGCCCAAAACAGTATTTGGTCAATGACTGCACATCACTGCGGCAAACTTAACGATTCTGGCAAAATTTGGCTCAGTTGCTTTAGTAACTCAATAATCTGGCTGCTGTCATTCGGCATCACGGTGATATGCCCAAGCTTACGACCCGCGCGCTCAGACTTGCCATACAGATGCAAATGCACACCATCTAAGGCGAGAACTGCGGCCGAATCTGGATGCTGACCGATAATATTGACCAACACGCTAGGCTGGATGATCTCGGTCGATCCCAACGGCAGTCCAGCGACGGCACGAATATGATTTTCGAACTGTGAACACACCGCACCTTCGATACTCCAATGCCCTGAATTATGCACGCGTGGTGCCATTTCATTGGCCAGTAACCCATCAGCGGTGACGAATAACTCTAAGGTCAGCACACCTACATACTGTAAGTGGTTCAGTAACCGAGTGATATAATCTTGGGCGATGGGCAATAAAACCAAACTGTCTGGTGCAGGTACAATCGAGTGCGATAAAATCCCGTGATAATGGTGATTTTCAGCCAGTGGATACGTTTTGAGCGTGCCATCTTGACCACGCACGGCAATGATCGACACTTCACGTGTAAAATCCACAAATGCCTCAGCGACCAGCGGTACGGCCTTGCCTAAACTGTCCCATGCTTCTGCCAATTGTGCCCTCTCACGCAACACAAACTGACCTTTACCATCATAGCCACCAGTCGCAGTTTTTAACACCAACGGCAAGCCTAATTGTTCGACTGCTGCGGTTAAATCTGCTGCGCAGTCAATCTGACGATAAGCAGCGACCGGAATCTGTAATTGATCAAACAGCGCTTTTTCGAGTAGACGATGCTGTGCGGTGGCGAGCGCCTGACGCGGTGGATACAAGGTTTGGGTTTGCAGCAACTGATCAGCATCACTGAGCAAAGTATTTTCAAATTCCAAGGTAAAAACATCTGCACTTTTTTCAAATTCAGCCAGTTGTGCACGCGTATACACCGATCCCAGCACCCCAGATGGACAATCGGCTGCATCCTCCAAAAACGTGCAGCGCACACCGAGCGGCAACGCAGCTTGCGCCATCATACGACCCAGCTGACCGCCACCAAACACTCCAATTGTCGATACTGTTTTCATGGTCGAACTCATGCGGTCTGCCCAGGAATCGGAAATGCGCGGATTTTTACGGTTTGTGCCACACGAAAATCGGTGACTGCTTGCGCGATACTGGGATGCGCTAAACCAATAATTTGTGCGGCCAAAATCGCGGCATTAGTCGCGCCTGCTTTACCAATTGCCAAAGTACCGACTGCAATACCTGCGGGCATTTGTACAATCGACAGCAACGAATCTACACCGTTTAAAATCGATGACTGCACGGGCACACCCAACACAGGCAAGTCGGTTTTTGCCGCACACATGCCCGGCAAATGTGCCGCCCCACCTGCACCCGCAATAATCACCTGAATACCGCGCCCACGCGCTTGCTCAGCATACTCAAACAAACGATCAGGCGTACGGTGTGCGGACACCACTTCGGCCTCAAACGGCACACCCAACTGGTTCAACATCGCGGCGGTATGTTCGAGGGTCGCCCAATCAGATTGAGAGCCCATGATAATACCGACCAAAGGCTGACCGGCAGGTGAGGTGGCAGGTGCAGTGACCGGATTCATGGCGTGTCCAATAGTCAGGGTAAAAAATGACCGCATATTATGCCGTGTTTTGTTGAATTTGGCGAGTTTTACCACTTACTTTGCATAAATAGTAGCAATGAAAATCTGCGACTTTCGATCCAGCCGCAAAAAGATCAGCGTTCAAATTCACCCTTTGCCAGTATCTTTTCAGTGGTGGCCTTGCTATCGTTTCGCTAGATTTCACTAAGCCTAATACCGTGCGTTTCGGGGAGAAAAACAGCAATGCATCTGCATATTTTGGGGATTTGTGGCACGTTCATGGGCTCGCTGGCACTGCTAGCGCGTGAGCTTGGTCATACCGTGACTGGCTCTGACCAAAACGTCTATCCGCCGATGTCGACCCAACTCGAAGCGGCTGGCATTGCGTTGATGCAAGGCTATGAGGCCAGTCATTTGCAGCCGCATCCTGATCTGGTGATTGTGGGCAACGCGATGAAGCGTGGCATTGCGGCTGTTGAATACATGCTGGATCAAGGCTTGGCCTATACCTCAGGCCCTGAATTTTTAGCGCGTTATGTCCTGCCGAATAAGCATGTGCTGGCGGTTGCAGGCACACATGGCAAAACCACCACCACCACTATGCTGGCGTGGATTCTAGAGCAAGCAGGACTAAATCCAGGCTTTTTGATCGGTGGCGTGCCGTTGGGTTTTAGCCACAGCGCACGGCTGGGTGGTGATTATTTTGTGGTCGAAGCAGATGAATATGATTCGGCTTTTTTTGATAAACGCTCAAAATTCGTACACTACCACCCTCGCACCGCGATTTTAAACAACCTTGAATTTGATCATGCTGATATTTTTGATGACCTGGCCGCGATTCAAAAACAGTTTCACCATCTGGTACGCACCATTCCGCAAAGCGGACAAATCATCATGCCCAATAATGAGCCTGCACTCGATCAGGTGTTAGAGATGGGCTGCTGGACACCGGTGCAACAAACTGGCCTCAATACAGACGCAACCGACTGGAATGCCCGCTTATTACAAGCCGATGGCAGTCTCTTCGAGGTGCAACAGCACGGGCAAACGGTCGGCCAAGTTTCGTGGACGATGACGGGACGACATAGTGTCTCGAATGGCTTGGCAGCGATTGCGGCCGCTGCGCATGTTGGGGTGAGTGCAGCCGATGCCTGCCAAGCGCTGTCGAACTTTGGTGGTGTAAAGCGGCGCATGGAATTACTCGGCACAGTGCGAGGGATTACCGTTTACGATGATTTTGCCCATCATCCGACCGCGATTGAAACCACGCTCGATGGCGCACGCAACATGCTCGGAGAACGTCGCTTGTGGGCGGTGATTGAGCCGCGCTCGAATACCATGCGCATGGGTAGCCATAAAGATGGCCTTGCCCATTCGGCACGCGCCGCCGACCAAGTGATCTGGTATCAACCCGCAGGACTCGATTGGGACTTATCTCCGGTGGTGGCAGCAGCCAGTAATGCCGCGCAAATTGCCGATCATTTAGACATGATTATTCAGCGCATTTGCCAAGAGGCAACTGAGGGGGATGCAGTAGTGATCATGTCCAATGGTGGCTTTGGTGGCTTACATCAAAAACTATTGGCCGCACTCCAAACCAGCTGAAACAAAAGCCTGTTAAAACGATAAGTCAGCGTTCAGCAATCTGGGATGAATCAGCATTGTCATTCATTCCAGTCTGTAGCAAACACTTACACGCATGGCATTAAGTTTCGCTTAATATCCAATAAGGCCACAGGTCAATATCGTTCAGGAGGGTTTACCATGTTCACCATTATCGGTGCGATTATTATTGGTTTTTTTGCGGGCTTAATCGCGCGCGCGATTCATCCGGGTGATGACAAGCTGGGCTTTTGGCTGACTGCCGCGCTTGGCATTGTGGGTTCAGTCACCGCGACTTTTCTAGGTCAAGCGCTTGGGCTGTATCAAGCAGGCCAATCGGCAGGGTTTTTGATGTCGATTGCAGGCGCAGTGTTGGTATTATTTCTCTATACCTTGTTGTTTCGTAAAAAATCTGCTTAACCATTGCTGGCCAAACAAGTACGGATTCGATGGTCTAGCCGACCTCGAATCCAGACAGCTTATTTTCCAATGCA
>JBBKWW010000059.1:0-4291 GCA_037969155.1 Moraxellaceae bacterium | reverse complement strand
GGGGCTACTGCGTTGCGAGTCGTTTGCTTAGAATGACTAAGCCTCACGATTCACGCCTTGTATCCCCTCAAAAACGGCCAGTGTCGCGGCCGTGGCTCAAACGTCAACAGCCCCTAGTTTACAGGTTGGGTGGCTGCTTGGTTTGAGGCAAGCTGTTGAGCCTGTTTTAGCCAGCCTTGCCGCTCCAGTACGCTACTGTGTAACACCTTACCAAACCACGTCACTTGTATCTGTTTAAAACCACAGTATCCTAAAATATTCTGTTTCAGTTGTCGCACCACAGGCGCACCTTGCCAGTAACGATAATACCAAATTGGTGCATCCATCGTGATGAGCAGTCGTGCGGTTTTGCCCTTTAGTAATTGCTGCGGCAGACTTGATCCTGCCGCATACTTAAACGTGATGTTAGGCAAAAAGGTTCGATCAATTAAGCCTTTAAGCTGGGCAGGCATGCCGCCCCACCAGATTGGAAAAACCATTACCAGATGATCAGCCTGTAACAGTGCTTGCTGGAAGGCCAGTAGACAAGGCTCTAAGGGCTGTTGCTGGGTATAACCGAGTGCCAAATTTGGATCAAACGGCATCTCTGCCAAGTTAAAAATATCAACTGTGGTGGTGGTGGGTAAGCCGCTGCGATAGGCCGTGATGAGGGCATGACTCAGACTATCGGCTTGCGGGTTGCCATTTAGGATCAGGATTTTTTGGGACATGGGTTGTCTACCATCGAGAGATCAAGCTGAGCTTACGATCTGCCCTTAGGGCAGAGTCAAGCCACAGAAGATGCTGCTGTCGGTGTTGTGGTCGACTGTAGTTGTGGGCAGCTATCGAGTGCCTGTAGACAGGTGGTGAGTTGATGTAGTTGATGATGGATGGTCACCAGCTGCTGTTGTAGTTGTTGCTGCCGCTGGTGTAGTAAATCTCGAAGATGGCTGGCTTGAATCGGTTGCTGTGTGGTGAGCTGTTGTAGTTGCCGAATCGACAGACCAAAAGCCCGCGCATCACGCAACAACAGTAATTGTTGCAGCTGCTGTGGGCTGTAGTCTCGATAGCATCCAATCCGCTGTGGTGGGGTGATCAAGCCTTTGGCTTCGTACAATCGAATCGCTTTGAGCGAGAGGCCAGTCTGTTGGGCAACTGCACCGATATACATGGCTGATCCATCAAGGGTTAGGCAGGTGACATCTAGGGTCTGTTGACGTTTCGCACGCGAGCCGTGGCTCAAACGTCAACAGACCCTAGCATAATCTATGTCTTTGGCGTCAGTACAACCTCAAATACTTTGGCGATAATCTGCCAACGACCCTCCACATTAACAAAACTTAAAATATCACTAAATTGTTTCGGTGCAATCGCACACTCGACCCGTGCCAAGGCAGTTGTTGTCCCCACAATCTCAATCGAAACAATCCGATCCTGCCGTACTTGGGCGCGACTGGCTGGTGAAGGGCGTTGATCGACGATGGAAAAATACTGCGCCATCGTATAGTGCAACAACTGCCCATCAACCACACAGGCATAGATCGCTTGTGGGTGAAATACCTGTCGTAAACGCTGGGTGTCGCTGTGATACAACCCATCAAAATAAAACGTTAGTTGCTGCTCAATTGCCATACGGCGTGGGTCTATGGGCATGGTTTTTGTCTCCAAAACACAAGCCAAAGTATGGCTGTCGAGGCCATACTCTGATGTGGGTTGATGGTGCTGTGCTGACTTATTCTGCTTGTTGGGCGCGTAGTCGTGTGACGCTTTGACCCGCAATGCCCCAGTTATCGGTATCGACTTCGTCAATAATCACAAAGGTCGTGGCCGGATTTTTATTCAGCACACGCTGAAGTAAATCGGTGACCCCTTGGATTAATTCAGCTTTTTGTTCGGTGGTTGCACCTTCACGGGTGATTTGAATATTAACGTATGGCATAAGATACTCCAGAAAAACTAGGATATTGGGAATTGGTTATCAAAGACAGCTTCGTGGTAGGCCAGCGCCCCGCTACGAGGAAAGGCAGCTTGCGTCGGCTTGCCAATCGCGACAATCATGCCGACCACATGATCATGAGGCAATTGAATCAATTGCCCAACGGCCTCAGCATCGAAGCCGATCATTGGACAGGCGGCATAGTCCAATTCTTGGGCGGCCAACATCAGGGTTTGGGCGGCTAGACCCACAGAGCGCATCGCTTCGTCTCGTTGTAACTGTTGCTGCCCTTGATAAAAATCTTGCAACATTTTGACGATCATTTCGCGGGTTGCAACATCTGGTAAGTCTTGCCAGTAACGTTCAGGCTGTTTTTGCCATGCTTGCACATCGGCACACAACACGATCACCAAGCTAGCATCAGTAATCTGGCTTTGATTCCATGCCGCTTGTCGCACTTGTTGGCGCAGGCGACTGTCCTTCAGTAATACAAAGCGCCAGTGTTGGATATTGAATGAGGTTGGGGCAAGTTGCGCAGCATTTAAAAACTGTTGTTCAATCTCGCGAGGCATTACGTGGCTGGCATCGAAATGCTTGACCGCGCGCCGCTGCTCAATGGCAGTGAGGACATTCATGGAGACACTCTTTAACGTTATTTCGGTATCTGGAGCCTAGAACATCAGAATATAAAACGCTAGAATGCACATTTTTAGCCGATACAGTCTTTTAGTATACTGTTAAATGGACTGGTTTTAAGGTGTGAACCATGCTTGAAGAATGTCAAAGAACCCCGCTCGACGTGCAATTGGCTTGTCCGATGAGCATTGCGCTGGCGGTGGTTGGTGGTAAGTGGAAGGGTATGATTTTGTATCATCTACATGATGGCACCAAACGCTTTAACCAGATGATGCGTTTAATGCCCAGCATTACCCAGCGTATGCTGACACGGCAGTTACGCGAGCTTGAAGCGCATGGGATCATTGATCGGCGGATTTATCCACAGATTCCACCCAAGGTCGAGTATTCACTGAGTGAGCTTGGGCAAACAGTGATTCCGGTCATCCAGCAGCTCTCGGCTTGGGGGCGGCAGTATCGTGAGTCGAGTGCGTTCAGTGAGGCATTTGTGTTGCTAGATTATTCAGTCAGTGTGGATGGCTGATTCTCAGATTGGATTATCCGAAGCTAACGTCGGGGCAGCAAATTTTGAGGCATCGGTCAGCAGCTCACGTTCGATTTTGCCATCTTGAAACCATAACAACTGCCCACGCTGAAACGCCGTCCACTGCTCATTATCGGTCAGTGGTTCGGTGGCAATCACCGCGACCCGATCTTGTGGCGTGGTGTACTGACTAAAATCAATACTCATATCAATATCAATCAAGTGCGCATGGGCAAATGGATATTCACGCACGATCCAATGCAGCTTGGTGGTGGCGAAGGCAAACAAGCTATGGCCGTTCGATAATAAAAAATTAAACGTACCGTACTCGGCGATCTTCGGGGCAATCTCTGCCAACGCCTCAAACACTTGTGCAGGCGCTGGCTCATGGCAGCCAAATTTTTCGCGTAAATGCTGAAAGACGAGGCAGCCTGCCCGCTCACTATCGGTTGTTCCGACCGGCTGAAATGTGCCACACAGCTGAGGATAAAACTGGCGTAGGTCGCCATTATGCGCAAAAATCCAATGCCGTCCCCACAATTCACGCATGAATGGATGTACATTTTCCAGACTGGTGACGCCTTGGGTGGCTTTACGAATATGAGCGATAACGTTGCGTGATTTGATCGGGTAGTGGCGGATCATTTGCGCAATCGGGGATTTGTAGGCCGCTTCGATATCGACAAACAGCCGACAGGCTTTATGCTCAAAAAATGCGATGCCAAAGCCATCGGCGTGATCACCGGTGATGCCAGAGCGTTGCGCAAAGCCTGAAAATGAGAAGTTGATGTCGGTTGGGGTGGCACAATTCATGCCGAGCAATTCACACATGCGGGTGCGGGTCGGTATATGATCAGGGTTCAGTGTGGCAGAGTTTACACGGCAGTGGTAGTGGTCGTTGGGATTGGCTGTGATGCTCAGGATCGGGTAGTCTAGTCGACGTTTCGCGTTTACACCAATGCTCAATAGAGGACGCCACAGATGAAACAGCTTCCCACTAACGTCGTAGCATACAAAAAAACGCCTGAGTTTGATCAGGATAGCGTGCCCGCAGGCTTGCTACATGAGCATCAGACCAAAGCAGATGTTTGGGGCAAAATTGTTATTCTAGAAGGTCAGCTTCAATACACCATCAATCAGCCTGCAATTGAGGTGATTGTGCTGGATGTGAGCCGACACGGGGTAGTAGAGCCGACTGTGCCGCATGAGGTCAAGCC
>JBBKWW010000058.1:0-7505 GCA_037969155.1 Moraxellaceae bacterium | reverse complement strand
AAAAATAAATTCCGGATTCATTTTCAGTATTTGCTGTCGAGTAAATATACCCAAGAGTATGATTTTTTTGCGATGACCGCAGGAACGGCTAGCCTTGCTGTGCAGTTGGCATCTCCGTCATCAACTGCTGATCTACCGAGAGTTACTGCTGCCCATGTCTGATCATCCGCTGTATATTCCGCCATATCCTGTACCACGTGCCAAGCGTCCATCGCTATTACAGCGATTGGTGCTGTTGCGTCGTTCATGGCTGAGCGTTTTCTTTGGCAAAAGCTACACCATGAAAACAGGAAAGATCAAACTACCACTGCACAACCTATATGTGATTAATCAGCCAGATTTGGTCAGGCGGGTACTGATTGATGAGGCCGAAAAATACCCCAAAAGCCAAGTGTTATACCAAATGCTGACCCTGTTGGTCGGTAATGGGATTTTTATCAGTAATGGTGCCGAATGGAGTCGGCAGCGTAAGATGATGGAGCAGGCACTGAGTGTGCCACACATCAAAAATGTATTTCCACTGATGCAAGATGCGGTGCTTGATTTGATCTCGCAGTTGGATCAAGCCGTCGACAGTGCGCCAGTCAATATCAGTGAGCAGATGTCGCATGTGACGGCCGATATTATTTTTCGGACGATTTTTTCAAAGCCTTTATCGCAAACAGAATCCCAAATTATTTTTCGTGAATTTGCGGCCTATCAACGTGCCATTGCACGCTATTCGCCACTACTGTTTGCCAGTATTCCTGTGGGCTTTGCCAAAAATCGAATTGCTAAACACGCCAAAGCCATCCGTGATGTCATCGCACAGAATATCAAACCGCGTTTTGATGCGACACTGCGAGGGCAGGCTGACTTGCAGCGTGATATTTTAGCGTCGTTGTTAACGGCAACTGATGAGCAAGGCCAGCATTTTAGCTTTGAAGAGTTAATTGATCAGATCGCGGTATTGTTTTTGGCTGGACATGAAACGTCCTCTACGACACTGGGCTGGGCGTTTTATATTTTGGCACATTGCCCACATTTACAGCAGGCAATCAGTCAAGAAGTGACCGAGGTCACGCAAGGCACAGCTCAACCACGACTGGATTATAGTGATATTCGTAAGCTCAAGCGCACTGCCGATATGTTTAAAGAAACGCTTCGATTGTATCCACCCGTCGGTGGGTTTATGCGTGAAGCGACCGAAGCCGTGTGTATGCGTGACAAATCGATTGTGCCGCAAGATACCGTGGTGGTCATTCCGTGGCTGTTGCATCGGCGCGAAGACTTGTGGCCGAATACCCATGCGTTTCAACCCGAGCGCTTTCATTGCCCACACCAAAAAGACGTGATCCGAAAAGCCTACTATCCGTATGGTGCAGGGCGGCGGGTCTGTATTGGTGCGGCATTCGCCAATCAAGAAGCGATTTTGATTTTGGCGTCACTGGTCTCGCGCTATCAATTTGAACCCGTCAAAGGCAAAGCGCCACAGCCAGTCGGGCATATTACGATTAAACCTGATCGACATATTTTTTTGCGGGTCAGCAAGCGCACCAAGCAAACGGCGTAGTTCTCAACGTAGGCCAGATGGACAGTGCTAGGACTGATCTGTCATGATGCGAGTTTTAATCCCATATATATTATATGGATTTTGCTGTTAAGGACGTAATGATGTCTGATCTACCCAACTGCCCAACATGCAATTCCGAGTACACCTATCAAGATGGCGCGATGTATCTGTGTCCAGAGTGTAGTCACGAATGGTCTAGCGATGCAGCGGCCAGTGATGATGATGCCGTGGTGATTAAAGACGCGGTCGGTAATATTCTGCAAGATGGCGACAGCGTCACCGTGATTAAAGATCTAAAAGTGAAAGGCTCATCGCTGGTGATTAAAGTTGGCACGAAAGCCAAAAGCATCCGCTTGCTGCCTGATGCGACTGACGGCCATGATATCGACTGTAAACTGGATGGCATCGGTGCAATGAAGCTCAAATCTTCTGTGGTGAAAAAAGCCTAATTCTGTGCAAAACATACAGGGTGTTTACGCAACCCCTGTATAGCGTTGCAGAGCCTTACAAGCGCTCACCTGCAAGGTACAGACAGAGCTGCTGCTGGACTCTATGATTCAGTTGTCCCCCAAGACAAACCCTTTCAGCCCGCCCCCGCGGGCTTTTTTTTGACTGGATTTTCTCTGTGTCCGTGGCACAGCAAAACGCCAGCAAAGTTGCTGGCGTTTGGGTTGAATGGGGTGTGGCTTACATCTGTGCTTGGATATAATTCTGAATGCCGACTTTTTCGACCAGATCAAGCTGCGTGCCGATCCAATCGAGTTGTTCTTCCGCATCTTCTAACAGATGGCTCAGCAAATCACGCGACACATAATCCTGCACTTGCTCACAGTGAGCGATTGCTGTGGTGATATCGGGGTAGGCTTTTTTTTCCATTTTTAGGTCGCATTCAAGAATCTCTTGCACGTTTTCGCCGATATACAGCTTACCGAGTTGTTGTAGGTTCGGAATCCCTTCTAAGAATAAAATCCGCTCAATCAGCTTGTCCGCGTCTTTCATCGCGTCAATCGATTCACTGTATTCGTGTTTACCCAATGCCTCTACCCCCCAATGCTTGAGCATGCGGGCGTGTAAAAAATACTGATTGATCGCAGTCAATTCGTTTAATAACACTTGATTGAGGTGGCTAATCACCTGTGCGTGGCCTTGCATGGCGCGACTCCTAAATCTGATCAGATTATGTGACATGCCAGTAGCTTAGCGGATTTTACCCAACGGTCGTGAGTGATTTTTAGAACTGCAAATGAGAAACACAATACATGGCATCTCGCCAAGATAAAATGACAGGCAAAAAAATCCCGCTGATCTTAGGTGCAAACAGCGGGTCTGGAGTGGCACAACGAGGTGCTACAAATCATGCAACCGGCGTAAATTATGCCGCGACTGAAATTCTAGCGGCGATCTTGGCCAACGTATCGTCAATCAATTCACGCGCATCAGGTACACAGCGACCACAGCATGTCCCGATATCTAATTCATCGCGGACATCCCGAAAGCTATCTGCGCCATTTTCAACGCTGGCGCGGATTTGGTGGTCAGTCACAGCACGACACAGACAGATATACATAGGGTCATCCGGTTAAAGGGATAGCAAATGCGATGCCTAATATTAGTGATAATTGTTCTCATATGTCAACAGTTGCGATGTAGTTTCGGATGTATTCAGATTAATGGTGGTGGATGGATGATGCGCAAATGGTTGCACCACAAGGCATGACAGTCCCATAGATTGCTGCTAAAGTGTTCGGCCTATTGAATTTGTTCTCCAGTTTTGGACAAATGTTCCGCCCATAACAAGCGTTTTACGTTTTTATGTGCAGCCATCTCGCGGTGATATGACTCTTGGTAGAAGTCATCACTCCTCAAGGATCTGTAATCATGCCGATTATTACTTTGCCTTCGGGCGACCAAAAAAGCTTCGATCAACCCATCTCCATCCTGCAAGTCGCCCAAAGTATTGGGGCGGGTTTGGCCAAAGCCACCATTGCAGGACGGGTCAATGGCACGCTCCGTGATGCTTGCGAATTGATCAGCGAAGACGCAACACTACAAATCATCACCGCCAAAGACGATGCAGGCGTGGAGATCATCCGTCACTCGTGCGCGCATTTGCTCGGTCATGCAGTGAAGCAACTGTATCCTGATGTTAAAATGGTGATTGGCCCAGTCATTGATGATGGCTTTTATTACGATATTTATAGCGAAAAGCCGTTCACGCTGGATGATGTGGCCGCGATTGAAGCGCGTATGCAACAACTGATTGATATTGAGTACGACGTGGTCAAAGTCATGACCCCGCGTGCCGAAGCGATTGGTGTATTTACCCAACGTAGCGAAGACTACAAGCTACGCTTAATCGACGATATGCCCAACGAAACTGCGATGGGGCTGTATTATCATCAAGAATATGTCGATATGTGTCGCGGCCCGCATGTGCCGAACACTCGATTTTTAAAAGCCTTTAAACTGACCAAGCTGTCTGGTGCATACTGGCGCGGCGATGCCAAAAACGAACAATTACAGCGTGTATACGGCACGGCATGGGCAGATAAAAAACAACTGGCGGCCTATGTTCAGCGCATCGAAGAAGCCGAGAAGCGCGACCATCGTAAGATCGGTAAAGCACTCGATTTGTTCCATATGCAAGAAGAAGCGCCGGGTATGGTGTTTTGGCATCCAAACGGCTGGACGATTTATCAAGTGCTTGAGCAGTACATGCGCAAAGTACAGAATGATAACGGCTACCAAGAGATCAAAACCCCACAAGTGGTGGATCTGGTGTTGTGGGAAAAATCTGGACATGCGGCCAACTACGCCGAAAACATGTTCGTGACCCACTCCGAAAATCGCACCTACGCGGTCAAGCCGATGAACTGCCCGTGCCATGTGCAGGTGTTTAATCAGGGCTTAAAATCTTATCGGGACTTGCCACTACGCTTGGCGGAGTTTGGCTCTTGTCACCGTAATGAACCCTCGGGTTCCTTGCATGGCATCATGCGGGTGCGTGGCTTTACTCAAGATGATGCCCATATTTTTTGTACCACCGCACAGATTGCCGGTGAAGTGGCAGCGTTTATTAAGCTCACTTTAGAGGTCTATCAAGATTTTGGCTTTACCGATGTGCAAATGAAGCTATCGACTCGACCTGAAAAACGCGTTGGTAGTGAAGAAATGTGGGATATCGCCGAAAAAGCACTGGCTGATGCGCTGGACGCTGCGGGTTTGCCGTGGCAATTGCAGCCTGGTGAAGGCGCATTTTATGGGCCAAAAATCGAATTTAGCCTGAAAGACTGCCTCGGCCGAGTTTGGCAGTGCGGCACGATTCAGTGTGATCCAAACATGCCTGAGCGTTTAGATGCGCACTATATTACCGAAGATAACAGCCGTGACCGTCCGGTGATGCTGCATCGGGCGATTTTGGGCAGCTTTGAGCGGTTTATTGGTATACTGATCGAACATTATGCGGGCTTGATGCCGCCATGGCTTGCACCTGTGCAGGCTTGTGTGATGAATATCACCGATAATCAAGCCGACGCTTGTCAGAAAGTGACCCGCTTACTCAGTGATCATGGCATTCGAGCGATCAATGACTTGAGAAATGAGAAAATCGGCTTTAAGATTCGAGAAAGAACCCTCGAGCGCATTCCGTACATGTTGGTGCTCGGCGACCGTGAAGTCGAAGAAGGCACCGTCAACGTACGCACGCGTGGGGGTAAAAATTTGGGAACCATGCCGATCGAAACTTTCGTTCAGCTGGTTCAATCCGCCGTCGCCGAACGCGGCCGGCATGTTATGGAGTAATCGCGATTAAACAGCCTGAACGCAACCCACAGGGTGCAAAAAGTAACCGTCCCGCCATTAACGATGAAATTCGCGGAACCGAAGTTCGTTTGGTCGATGAAAATGGTGAGCAAAAAGGCATTGTCTTGCTGAAAGAGGCACTGTCTGCTGCTGAAGCGGTACAGTTAGATTTGGTCGAAATCGTGGCCAATGCTGAACCGCCAGTCTGCAAAATCATGGACTACAACAAGCATCTGTTTGATCTAAAACAGAAGCAAAAAGAGGCCAAGAAAAAGCAGCATCAGGTTCAGGTCAAAGAAATTAAGATCAGACCAGGTACTGAAGATGCCGACTATCAAGTCAAGCTGCGTGCGATTACCCGCTTCTTAGAAGAGGGTGATAAGGTGAAGATCACCTTGCGCTTCCGTGGCCGCGAAATGGCACACCAAGAAATTGGCATGAAGCAACTGCAAAAAATCGAAGTCGATGTTGCAGAGCTAGGCACCATTGAGCAATCTCCCAAAATGGAAGGTCGCCAGATGGGCATGCTGATCGGTCCGAAACGAAAAAAATAATTTTTCGAGTCGGTATTAAAGCCTCGCAGCTGATGCGGGGCTTTTTTGTATGGAGAGGAGTGTTATCATGTTTAGAGGGCGTATTAATAATATCAATGATTTGATTCAGCTTGTGCAGCAAGGTGAGCAAAATTGGTTACAGTATGGTCACGTTCAAGTACGCCAACATGGCGAGATTTTGATGTTTAACTATACAGATGCGGCAGAAAGTGCAGGTCTTTGGAATGCATTTGAACGAATGTCACGTGGTTTGATGATTCATCGTCAGACGGGTGAAATCGTGGCGAGGCCGTTTGATAAATTTTTTAACTGGGGGCGTCCGTACAGCACCGACGCTCAGCTCGTGTGTGTCACCGAAAAAATGGATGGTTCACTGGGTATTTTGTATCGCCTAGACGGTGAGTATCGGATTGCGACCAAAAGCTCTGTTCAAAGCCTACAGGCCAAATGGGCAACAGCCTTTTTGAAAAACTATGACTTAAGTAATTTGCCCGACTACTATACCTTGATGTTTGAGGTGATTTATCCAAGCAATCGGATTGTGGTGGACTATGGTCAACGCCAAGATCTGGTCTTGATTGGTGCGCGCAATCGATTTACCGGCGAAATGGCAAGTCTTGCCGAGCGGCAAGCACTGGCAGCACAATTTGGTTTTGGCCTGCCTAAGATTTATGAGTTTTCCAGTGCAACGGAATTGTATGCTGTGTTGCCGATACTGGACGGGCAAAACGAAGGTTATGTGGCAGAGTTTGCCGATGGTCAGTTTTTTAAATTCAAGGGTCAGCGCTATTTGGAGTTACAAAGCCAGACGTTGAGTTTTAATATTGCGTTGCAGGCGGTGGTCGAGGGGAAAACCGCACAATTGCTTGCTGAAACGCCCGATGAATTTCTGCCGATGGTGCATGACTGGCTTGCTGAGATTGAGCAAACCGTACAGCATATCAGCATAGAAGTACGGCAAGCCTTTGACCAAGCACCGAAAGACTCACAAAAGATTTTTGCGACATGGGTCATGCAGCATCACAAACCACTGTCATCGTATTTGTTTACCTGCTTAAAAGCCCAGCCGTTTGAGCAGGATATTTATAAACATGCGTTTGCTGGTCGGCAGTAATCTGTTTGGCATAGGGTGTTGTAGGTTGACGATTTGAATCGGATACTTGCTAAAAGCCCTACGCTGTGATGGCGTGGGGCTTTTTTATTGGATCAAAATCGCATACAATGCACGCCCCTTACCCCTAGGTCATCCACAGTTGGGTGGATTGCGCCAAAAGGGTCATCGAAAGAGGTCATCATGAAAAAAGTCAAGCTAAAGACTAAGCGTGGTGCTGCGAAACGGTTCAAGAAAACCGCAAACGGCTTCAAGCGTAAGCAAGCTTTCAAACGTCACATTCTGACCAAGAAGTCCCCGAAACGTATTCGCCAACTGCGCGGCTGTGTAATGGTTCACGTGAGTGACGTTGCAGCAGTTCGTCGTATGTGCCCATACCTGTAAGGAGAGACTAAATGGCTCGTGTAAAACGTGGTGTAGTGGCGCATAGTCGCCATAAGAAAGTCATGGCTCGTGCGAAAGGCTATTACGGTGCGCGTTCACGCGT
>JBBKWW010000057.1:0-2818 GCA_037969155.1 Moraxellaceae bacterium | reverse complement strand
AGTGTGGTGATGGGATCGCCTGCGCAAGTGGTGAAGGAAATCAGCCCGATGGCGATGCAGATGATTAAGCTCGGTGCGTTGCATTATGCGCAGAAGATTGAGCAGTATAAGGCGGAGTTAAAGCCGTTCGTGTTGTGATGGGTTGGCTGTGCTGCGACTAAGCTATGCTAGTCGCAGCCATATAGGTTTTTAATTTAACAGGATTTTAATAATATGTTATGGCTAATGGTTCTTATGCTTGTTTTAGTCGTTTCCGTATTTTTCTGGGTCTTTTCAAAAATTTCTGTTGGAGATGCAGCTTTTTTAGAAAAGTTTGACTTTAGGGAAAGTGATCCAGATCTCATTAGGCGATGGATGAAAGTTAAGATTTTAGTCGGATTTCCTGTTGTGCTATTGGCGGTTTTTTTTAGTTTTGTGTGTTATCTAAATGGCTGGTACCTTGATTTTATTCCAGTAATAGTGATTTTTGGCGTTGTTGGGTTGTTTGTTTTGGCTGATGCTGCCAATGATTGTTTTCAGCTTAGCGACTTGAAAGTTCTTGCTTCTGTATTGAGTAAAATTACCGTCTCTTTTTTAGTTGCTTTGTTTCTTGCCAGCTTTATATTTTGAGAGTTTTTGAACAAGTTTTGGAGGGAACATAACCAGTATCAAGCTTGCTAATTTGAGAGCATTTGTGTAAATATTTTTGTCAGCAAACCAGATCAATGTGATGCCAAATACAGCGCAGGCTAGAATCCACCATTTATAAGAAATTCTCAGATTTTATCTAAACCTGTTGTCGCTGCTCAAGCGATCCTAGCACTATTTGCTTTAACACACTGCAACTCTTACAGATTCACCGCAAACAAACAGGGTTAATCGGCTCATGATAGGGCAGTTACTCACCTTGGCACACGTCGGAATGATCCCTATGCGTTTTTTTGCCCTGAGCCTACTGGCCGCTATGCCCTTAAGCCTCACAACGTATGCCCAAATACCCCCACAACAACAGCCCGTGACCGCATCGGTTGGCCACGCTGATCAGGTTGAAATCAGTCAGCCAGCCGCGACTGTGATTTGGCAACAAGGCAGTGATTTATCCGCTGACCGTGAGCTCACCACCAAAATCCAAACTTTACTCGACCGCAGCAACGCCAACGCTGGCCCGATTGATGGTCGAATCGGCTCCAATACGCGCAAGGCGATTCGTGCCTTTGAGCAGATGCAAGGGCTACCAGTCGATGGCAAAATGGACGCACAAGTCTGGCAAGCGTTACAAGCGGTAGCGAGTGCGCCGATTTTGATGCAATACAGTATCAGCAGTGACGATGCGAATGGACCATTTTTAAACATGCCAAGCGAGGTTGCCGATCAAGCAAAAATGCCATCGATGGCTTATGAATCCATCATCGAGATGCTCGCCGAAAAATTCCATATGCATGTCAATTATCTACGCGCCCTAAACCGTAACAGCAGCTTTGCCGTAGGGGATCAGATTACGGTGGTCGATACCGGCAGCCCTGCCCAGATGACGGTGGATCATATCGAAGCCAGTCAATCGAATAAAATGCTGTACGCTTATGATGCCAACAATCAACTGATCGCAGCCTATCCTGCCACCATCGGCGCCAGTGATACCCCTTCACCATCTGGCTCACACAGCATCGCCGTGGTCGTGCCCAATCCGAACTACACGTGGTCATTTGGTGATAAAACCTATATTTTGCCACCCGGTCCGAATAATCCAGTTGGGAGTGTCTGGATCGGTCTTTCTAAAGATACATACGGGATTCACGGTTCACCTGATCCAGAAGGCATCAGTCGTCAAGCCTCACATGGCTGTGTGCGGCTGACCAATTGGGATGTGCGTGAGTTGATGGGCAATATCAAAGCGGGTGTGCAGGTGCGCTTTGTCGAGTAGTACCCATACATCTCAATCACTGATGCACGATTGGTTCAGATCAGGGGGGCATGCGTGCTGCCAGTCGATTCAAGGCTGTTGTGACCGTTGCAGCATTGCCCGGATGTCACCCAGATCACGGTTTTTTTTCACACTCTCCCAGAGTGTTTGTGCTTCGGGATAGCCTTGGGTCAACATCCCCAACCACTGCTTATAGCGTCCGACCAGACTTTGCTCACTCTTGGCTTCTGCTTGCAAAAAATCATGTTGTAACTGGAGTAATGTCGCCCACGTCAGCGCAGGCTGTCCGCGAATTTGATTGACCAAATCTGGCCGCGTCACCGCACCACGCCCCAACATTAAATCAATGCAGCCTGACTCGGCCTGACAACGTGCTGCATCAGCAGTTGTCCAAATCTCACCATTGGCGATGAGCGGAATTTTGAGTTGTTCACGTAGTGGCGCAAGTAAATCCCAATAGGCGGGTGGGCGGTAGGCATCGGCCTTGGTACGCGCATGTACGGTCAGCCACGCCGCGCCTGCCGCCTCAATCGCTAGGGCATTGGCCAGCGCGGGTGTGTTATCCATGTAGCCGAGTCGCATCTTGGCGGAGACGGGAATATGGGCTGGAACAGCTCGCCGCACCGCTGACACGATCTGATAAAGCAGCTCAGTTTCATCGAGTAATACCGCGCCGCCGCGATGTTTATTGACGGTTTTGGCCGGACAACCAAAATTCAGATCAATCGCAGGCGCACCAAGTGCTACGGCATGCGCGGCATTTTCGGCCAGTAGCGTTGGATCATTGCCTAAAAACTGTACATGCAAGGGTGTGCCGCTAGTGGTGCGCCCGCCTTGTAGTAATTCAGGACAGTAGCCATAGATCACATGCGCGGGAACCAGCTGATTGGTCACGCGAATAAACTCCGACACGCACCA
>JBBKWW010000056.1:0-3314 GCA_037969155.1 Moraxellaceae bacterium | reverse complement strand
CGAATATGCGCAAACGCCGCCTCATCTTCGGTCAGTTGTGCCCAATGCTTGCGCTCATTGTGCCGACCAAAGCCCCAGCCGATCACAAACAACAAGAGCGAAATGCCGAGTTTAATCAGTAGTTCCATGACAGCCGTCCTGTTACAGCGGCTCGGCAATCACCGCCGTGCCATACACGAACAGTTCTGCCGCACCCGCTGCAATACTTGAAGTGGAAAACCGAATGCCAATGACCGCATTTGCGCCAAGCGCTTGGGCTTTTTCGATCATGCGATTGAGGGCTTCTTGCCGTGATTCTTCCAGTAGCTCAGTGTAGGCAGTCAGTTCACCGCCGACGATGTTTTTGAGGCTGGCAAAAATATCCTTTCCAACGTGCTTACTGCGCACGGTGCTGCCGTACACCACATCGAGTTGCTGGATGACACGATGCCCCGCAAGGCTTTCTAGATTAGACAGTTGCATAGAGAGTTAAGCTCGGGCAGTGGATAATTTAGATTGAAGCATAAAGCAATTTGTGCCCAAAAACGCCATACGTGGATAAAACCAGCCGTTTACCACATAAAAAAACCGACCGTCGGAGAGTGGACGATCAGTTGAGGAGAAAAGATGCTGATTCGCGTGCTGTGATGTTTAGTGGTGTTTGGCGTGACCCACAGCGATTTCAGCTTTGCTGAGTTGGCCGTCTTTATTGCTGTCGAGTTGGTCAAATTTTTCGAATAGGCGTGGCATTTCACGCTGTGCTTCGGCCTTGCTGATCAGGCCATCCCGATTGGTATCGGCTTTCGTGACGTGTTGTTGCATCCGCTCAGCCATACGTTCGCGGTGGTCATCTCGATGATCCGCACGATGCTCCGCATGTCGGGCATGCTGTTGTTGTTTCATGGCTTTAAATTCATCTAGGCTGAGTTTGCCATCTTTATTGGCATCGGCTTGCTGAAAGTGTGCCGCGATTTTAGCTTCATGTTCGGCGGGTGTCGCCAGTGCAGCAGCACTGACACCAAGGCCAAGTAGCGCAACGATCAAGGTTTGACGATGAAATAGACTAGACATAATCATTTCCTAAAAAAAGAGCTTCAATTGAGCAGATCAATTCTGTGTTTGATCGGCTCTCTTGAGCGGGTAGCGATGATTCGCGATAGACCCAAGATAGCGTGGCTTTGTCAGCAAAGTTTGCAGCCAATAGGGAGAAAGGTTGCAGTTGGTGATCGCATACAAGCGCTGCACGCATCTCGCGTAATCACAGCTCTAGTTTGTAACCGACCCCATACACTGAGCGAATTAAGTCTTCGGTACACAAGGTAGATAGCTTGCGGCGTAGGTTTTTAATATGGCTATCGATGGTGCGATCCGTGACCACACGATGGTCGTCATACACCAGATCAATCAGTTGATCACGTGGAAATACCCGACCCGGCGCCGAGGCCAGTGTGTGCAGTAGCCGAAATTCGGCAGGGGTTAGATCCAGCACTGTGCCTTGCCAGCGTGCTTCAAAGCGCTCCATATCGACGGATAAGTCACCCGTATCGGGCTTGTTTTGTTTGGGGTTGGCGGGGACACGGCGCAAAATCGCTTTAACCCGTGCCATCACTTCGCGGGGGCTAAACGGTTTGCAGATATAGTCATCTGCGCCGATTTCGAGGCCGAGTAAGCGGTCGATTTCATCCACGCGGGCAGTGATCATGATGATCGGTGTACTCGACACACGGCGAATGTCTTTACACACATCTAAGCCATCGCGACCTGGGAGCATCAAATCCAGCAGCACCAAATTCGGCTGAAAATCAGTAAAGCGTTGCAGGGCTTCACGGCCACTGCTAACCCAATCGGTGTGGTAGCCAGCGGCGCTGAGATAATCGAGCAACAGCTGCGCCAGTTTGGGTTCATCTTCGATCACTTGAACACGGAGTTTTACGCTATCAGTGGGATTATTTTGCATGGTCTGATCCTTCTTCGTCATGAGAGTGTTGTGGTGTCGCAAGTGGTAGCTGCACACTCAGCCATAAGCCGCCTTGTGCCGAGGCTTGGGCACTGATCGTGCCATGATGTGCATCGACGATACTTTGACATAGCGGTAAGCCGAGACCCGCGCCACCTGTCGCCCGATTGCGTGAGCCTTCGACTCGATACAACCGTTCAAATAAGCGTGGCAAATCCTGCGTGCTGACGCTGGGCGCACTGTCTTGGCAGTCCAGTACGGCACAGGTTTTTGATTGGTGGACGGACAGTCGTACCACACCGCCTGCATTGGTATAACGGGTACTATTTTCCAGTAGATTGGTGATCAGTTGATGCAGCCGTGCGCAATCGGCATCGATCCAAATCGGCTGCTCCGGCACATCCAAACTCAGGCGCAGATCGTGTTCGGCCATGCGCTCAAAAAACGGCTGTGCCGCATGCTGTGCCAGTTGCACCAGATCCAGCCGCTGCATGCTATAGCGTAAGCCGCCGACATCGGACAGTGCCAATTGATACAGGTCATCGACCAGACGGGTCAAGGACTGGGTTTCATGTTGTAGACTGGCCAATGCTGCGGGCGTGGCAGGGCGAATACCATCTTGAATCGCTTCAATTTCACCCGCTAAAATCGCCAGTGGTGTGCGCAACTCATGTGAAATATCAGCGACAAAATCACGGCGTAATTTTTCGTTTTGCGCCAAAATAGTCGCTAAACCATTAAAGTCACGCGCCAATTGGCCAAATTCGTCTTGGCGGCTGTCAGAAATATGCGTCGTATATTGTCCCGCACCGAGTCGATGGGTCGCACTCGCGAGCTGATGAATCGGCGCAACAAACCGTCGTGCCAGCAGCAGTGCCGCCAGTAATGCCATCACCGCCGAGAGCAGCATGATCAGCAGTGCTGAATGGCGTTGCTGTTGCAAAAATAGCTGCTCGGTACGCCCGAAGCGTCGCTCGACATTGGATACCATTAGCTCACCGACATACACCCCGCCGATCTGAATCCCAAAGCGCAATGCATCAAGGGTCGGTTTAGGTTTACCTGCGATGATATGCCCATCTTGATCCATCAAGCTCCAATGTTCGCGCATCCGATGCGGTACCAGCGGTTGACGTTCAGGTTCGCCGAGGTCGGGGCGGCTGTTTTTGTTCGGCAGTTGGCTGCGTTCAGGATTGTCCATGCTGAGAATATCGCGCCACAGTCGCTGCTCAGTTTTGATCATGTCCCAGCTACCTTGCTGTCGATACAGTTCAGCCAGTGTCGCCGCCACTGCTTCAGCACGTAGCCGATCTTGCTGCCGTGTGTAGTCATTGAAGCCTTGCCGCATGCTCCACGTGGTCGCTGCACCCATCGCAAG
>JBBKWW010000055.1:0-7886 GCA_037969155.1 Moraxellaceae bacterium | reverse complement strand
TCCCACTGATAGACCGAGTCACGCAAGGCGATGTCATGTAGCATCCGTGTTTGCACCTGCGCACGCGCGGAGGCCGACAATACCCCCAGCACATATTGTGCAGCGATAAGACTGAGCGGATAGTCAGTTGCGGTATTGCTTTCGGATAGGCTCATGCGACCCCCATACATTTTTTTAGGACATTCAGTCCACGTCGAATCCACGTTTTTGCAGAGCCGAGGGGAACTTCGAGTGACGTGGCGACTTGTTGATGGGTCATGCCATCAAAAAAAGCCAGTGAAACACAGCGTCGTTGCTGTTCGTCTAGTGTGTCAAAGCATTCGGTTAACAGCGCCACATCCTCTTTGCTTAACGCCTGATTGAGCGGATCATCTTGCTCATCGGCGGTCAGTTCATCGATGTCTTGCTCAAGATATGCCGCAGGCTGCCGACGTAATCGATCAATACAGCGGTTACGGGTGATGGTGGATAGCCATGTTTTGACTGAGCCACGACTGACATCGTATTGATCAGCGGCATGCCATAACGTCAAAAACACATCTTGCACCACTTCTTCAGCGGCCTCACGGCGCTTCAATAAACGCAGTGCGACGGCATATAGCAGCGGTGAAACCTGTTCATATAATTGGCGAAACGCAATTTTATCGCCTCGGCTGACTTTCAGCAGCAGCACGCGCTCATCAGGGGGGAATGCAACAGTCATTTGGCCATCCGGTCTTGGTTATTGGGGGTGTGCTATCCACGCACAGCAGCTACAGTCTATGACATACGCCATGGCTGTGCAGCGCTGACGATAAAATGCACGTCCGATAAGTACAAGCAAAATTATGCAAAGCACCGCCAATAGATGGGCGCTGCTGTCTCAGCGATCCCACGGATAGAGAAATGGAGCGCCCACCCAGACAACAGAGTCCTTTGCTTGGGTGGGCTCAATGGGTTGAGCAAGCCAGTACTCAAGATCAACACTTGAGCCTCTGATGGCACTGAAGCCAGTGCTGCTAATAGGATATACGCAAGTGTGCTGGGTTTAGATTCAAACCCGCCGTATAAAAATTGATAAGGGTGGTTCGGAGACGTTGCTCAATTCAGCTAAACCAGCGCGATAAGCGGTGCTCTGTTCCACTGGCGAAGCTTTGAACAATCCAATCTGATTCATGTTAAAATGAATTGTCCTCAATGTGTTGCCCCGATCATCTGATCCCGTCTGTATTGGAAACCTGCCCATGTCTTCGCCTTCTGCCCTCGACCATGCCAAGCCGTTGTTTGATTACAACAAACACTGGGCAGCATGCTTTGAGCCTGCGCCATTTTTGCCGATGTCACGTGCAGAGATGGATCAACTCGGCTGGGATGCGTGTGATGTGATCATCATCAGCGGTGATGCCTATGTCGATCATCCGTCGTTTGGCATGGCGATTATTGGCCGTTTGCTCGAAGCGCAGGGTTTTCGGGTCGGGATTATCGCGCAGCCTGACTGGCATTCGGCGGAAGCCTTTAAAGAATTGGGTAAGCCGGTGTACTGCTACGGCGTGACCGCAGGCAACATGGATTCGATGATCAACCGCTACACCGCTGATCGTAAGATCCGCTCTGACGATGCCTATTCACCACATAACTCTCCAGACAAGCGTCCCGACCGTGCCGCGATTGTCTACAGTCAGCGCTGCCGTGAAGCCTATCCTGACGTGCCGATTGTGCTGGGCGGCATTGAAGCCAGCTTGCGCCGTATCGCGCACTATGACTACTGGCAAGATAAAGTTCGCCGCTCGATTATTACCGATGCTAAAGCCGATATCCTGCTGTATGGCAACGCTGAACGTGCCATGGTGGATGTGGTACATCGACTGGCAAAAGGCGAGTCGATTGAGCAGATTACCGATCTGCGTGGCACATCGTTTATCCTGAATCAAGCGCGTAAAATCGCCAAAGCCGACATGATCGAAGTGGCCAGTAATAACGTCGATGCACTCGGGCGGGTCGATCCGATCATCAATCCGTATGTGATGACCGAAGATGTCGCGGGTTGTGAGATTGAAAGCAAAAAAGACAATGATCAAGGTAAATTAACGCAATATCAGGGTTTTGTTAAAGAAGAAGTGGTCAATCCAATCGTCAACGCTGCCCAAGCGGATGCCGAAGTTCAAGTGGTCAGCCTACGCCCATCGAATGCGTTTAAGCACAAGCTGCCTCCGCGTGATAAAGCGGTGATTCGCTTACCAGACTATGAACAGGTCAAAGACGATCCAGTGCTATATGCACATGCCAATCGGATTTTGCACCTGGAAACCAACCCTGGCAATGCCCGCGCGATGGTGCAGCGACATGGCGACCGTGATGTCTGGCTGAACGCGCCGCCGATTCCACTCAGTACCGAAGAAATGGACTATGTGTTTGATTTGCCATATGCGCGATTGCCGCATCCGGTGTATGGCGATGCGCGGATTCCAGCGTTTGACATGATTAAGTTTTCGGTCAATATCATGCGTGGCTGTTTTGGCGGTTGTACCTTCTGTTCGATTACCGAGCATGAAGGTCGTATTATCCAGAACCGCTCAGAAGAGTCGATCCTGCGTGAAGTCGAAAAGATCCGTGATACCGCACCACAATTTACCGGGATTATTTCTGATCTCGGTGGCCCAACCGCCAACATGTACCGCTTGGCCTGTAAAGATCCCCAGATCGAAAAAAACTGCCGTAAGCCATCCTGTGTCTATCCGGGTGTCTGTGAAAACCTACATACCGATCATGCGCCATTGACCCAACTGTACCGTAAAGCCCGCCAAATCAAAGGCGTGAAAAAAATTCTGATCAGCTCAGGCTTGCGCTACGACCTTGCGGTGCTAGATCCTGAGTATGTTAAAGAGCTAGTGACCCATCATGTCGGTGGCTATCTGAAAATCGCGCCAGAGCATACCGAAGAAAACGCTCTATCCAAAATGATGAAACCAGGCATCGGCGCGTATGATCGCTTTAAGCAAATGTTTGATCGTTATAGTAAAGAAGCCGGTAAAGAGCAGTATCTGATCCCATATTTTATCGCGGCACATCCGGGTACGACCGACCACGATATGATGAATTTGGCGATTTGGCTGAAGAAAAATGGCTTCCGCGCCGATCAAGTGCAGAATTTTTATCCATCGCCGATGGCGACTGCCACCACCATGTACCACACCTTAAAAAATCCGCTACGCAAGGTCAGCCGTGATAGCGAAACGGTGGATATCGTCAAAGGCGACAAACGCCGCCGCTTGCACAAAGCCTTCTTGCGCTATCACGACTCGAACAACTGGCCACTGCTGCGTGAAGCCTTAAAAAGCATGGGACGGGCAGACCTGATTGGCAACGGTCGCCATCAATTGATCCCGACCAATCAACCCGTGGGCAAAGACGGCGACTATCAGTCGGCACGCAAGAAAAACTCTAGCCAAGACGGTGATTCGGCCAAGCGTAGCAATACAGCCGCTAGTCCAGCCACCGCCAAAGGCCAACGCCTGACCCCACAGCGTCCGAGTCAAGGCCGAGTGCTGACCCAACATACTGGCTTGCCACCACGTAGTAGTGGTAAAAAGGGACGGGGCTGAAAAAGATATTGTTCGGTTGACAGGTTGGTCAGGGCTGGCTAGCTTAGTCACATAGACACAGACTAAACCTTTGTCTATTGCCCTTCATCTGTGGCGAGATTTCTCGCCAGATCAATGGACGATCACGAGGCTAACTGCCCATGAGCCAGACGTCGCTAAAGTATTGGATTCATCGTCGGCTGGCGTGGTTGTTGGTCGTGGTTATGGCATGTGGCACGATCAGCTCTCTGAGTCTGATTGACTGGTTATTTGACCATTTTGAATATCAAAGCACCCAAAATGAGCTGAGTCGGGCAGAGGCTTTGCTGCAACGCGACAGCGAGGCATTTGCGGCGGTGGCCGCAGATTATGGTTTTTGGGACGATAGTGCCGCATTTGTGCGCGGTGAAAAAAACGATTACTGGACGCATTTTACCCCGAGCTTAATGCAGAACAGTCGCTGGGATTGGGTGATTATCCTTGATCCGCAGTTACAGGTTTTTTCCAGTTTAACCTTGCGTGATGGGTTGATGGCGACACTGCCTGATGCCATTGTGGTTGCGTTATCTCGTACACTGCCAAAAACCTGTGCCACTCAGCACAGCCAAATCAGTTGGCTTGATCAAAAACCGTTCTTATTTGCCCAAGCACCGATTGCTGAGTCACCAGAGCATCCGGTGCAAGGTTGCATGGTGTTTGGCCGCTGGCTAAGTCGTGATTATCGGCAGCAGATTGCCAATATGTCAGGGGTCGATATTCACCTTGCCATCCTCAATTCCAGCGTCACTGCGACAGAGGATCTGGCACTGGTCAGTTTAGACAGTGCAGCACTTAATGTGCGATTATTCACTGAAACGCGCAAAACCTTAGCCAAGCAGCGTTGGATGACTGCCTTAGTGCTGTTGGGTAATATGGTGCTATTGACCTCTATTGTGTTGTTTGCGCTGGGTGAGTTGATTCAACGTAAAATCGTCAGCCGTTTAGAGCGGTTTGCGGCGTTGGCAGATCGATATTTATTGACCCGTGATCATCGGACCCGTTGGCCTGTACAAGATCACGATGAAATCGACCAGTTGGGTTCTGCCCTGAATGCTTTAGCATCTGAGATCGAAGGCCAAATTCGCAGTATTGCCTATGATGCGGATCATGATGCGCTCACGGGTGTCGGCAATCGGCGTTTTTTATTGCGTGCCTTACAAGACGCACTGTCTGCTTTAGAGCAGCGTAGCGCGTCACCGTCCTGTTTGCTGCTGATCGATTTAGATGGCTTTAAGATAATCAACGATCATCTCGGGCATGCACTCGGCGATCAGACGCTGTGTATGATTGCCCAGCGTTTGACGGCGGCATTGCGCAACGATGATCTGGTGGTCCGGATTGGCGGCGATGAGTTTGCCATATGGTTGCCCAATACGGATCAGCCTATGGCGTTGAATCTGGCACGACAGTTGTGTGCCGCGATTGCGCAACCCTTGCTACAAGAGGATGTGGTCAGTACGGTGACTGCATCGATTGGGGTTGCGCCATTACAGCGGCAGTTGACACCGACGACGTTGTTGCGTAATGCCGATCTGGCCATGTATGAGGCCAAGTGCCGTGGTAAAAATCAAGTGGTGGTCTTTGATCAAGTGATTCATCATACCTTTACACGGCGCGCAGAATTAGAAGCCGCGTTACGCTTGGCTTTAGAGCGGCAACAGATTGAGGCATGGTTTCAGCCGATTGTTGATGCCCATAGTCAGCAGGTTCGTAGTGTGGAAGCGCTGGCACGTTGGTGCTTGGATGGGGTATGGATTGCGCCGGATGAGTTTATTCCGATTGCCGAAGAGGCTGGGTTGATTGGAGAGTTGGGTCGGCAGATGTTGTTGGCATCTTGTGCCATGTTGCGGCGCTTGCATGATCTGGGTTGGTCGCTGAGCTGTAGTGTGAATGTGTCCATTCGGCAGTTCAGTGAAGGGGACTTGGGGGCTGAAATCATGAGCTTATTACAGGCGCATCAGTTGGCACCGGGTCTATTGCACTTAGAGGTCACCGAAAGTCTGATTGCCCAGCGTGAGCTGGAGTTTTCAGCGACGCTGAATCGACTGAGCGCTTTGGGTTTGCGCTTGCATTTAGATGATTTTGGCACGGGATATTCGTCGCTAAGTCGCTTGCAGCAATTGCCGTTGCATGCATTAAAAATTGACCGCTCGTTTATCAGCTCACTCAAGGATGAGCATACGGTCATGGTGCATACTATTGTCGAAATGGCACGTAGCCTTGGCTTGCAAGTGATTGCCGAAGGTGTGGAAACCCTTGGTCAATACCATTTGCTGTGTCAGCTGGAGGTGGATTTGATGCAGGGCTACCTGTTTGCCAAGCCGATGCCAGAAGCCCAGTTGCGGGATTGGTTAGCACAATATCGGCCATTGCCCTGAGCTGTGAGCACCTCAAATAGCCAGGCTATTTTGATCGGTGTGGTGCGGCTCGTACTAGACGGCAACTCAGCGATGCTCTAAGGTCAGTCTGTTTGGTTAAATGACTGTGCTGTCTACCCATGTCCCGACCTGTTGCGCCGCCTTTGAATGATTTACACGCCTTGAACGCTTTATTAGAGGCGGCGTTCTTTCAGCCGTGGCTCAAGCATGGCTTGTATCTCAAGCGGCCGCCGGAAATGCTACACGATCCTCGCCAAAAAGCGGGGCGAAAGTGTTGTGATTATGCGATTTTTTTTGGTGAGCAGGCCGTATTGCTCGATGTGCATCAGGGCGTATTTGATGCGTATTCGGACATCGCGCTTGAGTGGGATTTATTTCGTAAAATGGCGCTGCCAAACAGTCGTAAACGGCTGGCAATACTAGAAAAATCCTTGAGTCAGACGGTACTGTATACCGATGAACACTGCTTAGAGCCACTGGCGATACAACCCAAAAGCGTCTATAAAATCTGTGTCACTGCTGCCTTTGAGCAGTTGGGTCGCCAGCATGCAGCGATTTTGCATTCGTATGGCGCGGATTTTTATGCCGAAAAATTTGTTCTCGACGAAGAGGAAAACCCGCTGCTGGTCTACAGTCTGGGTGATTTTTCGGTATTACTCGACCTGTTGAATAGCTTTCCCGATTTTTTTGCGTTTTTGACCTATCACCAACATATCATTCAACAGGCCGATGCAGACTATGTGTCGGAGCTGGGTTTATTAGAGCGCTATATTCAGATCGGTCAACCCTTTGTCGATGCCCAGCGTCATGAGCAACAATGGGTAAAACAAGGACTTAAGCGTGAGTATTCGCTTGTGCTACAACAAGCCGTGCATGAGCCAGAACAGGTGCTGCAACGATTGCGTGAACATGCAACCTTGTGGCAAAAACTGATCTTGAGCTATGCGCAATCTACCCTGAAGGCCAGCGGCGATGAGCGGATTGAGCGATTGGCCTTATTGGATTTATTGGCCGATGAGTCTTTGTGGTCGCAATCGCAATTGTCCGCCGCACTCTTGAATCAGCAGGCACTGGCCGCGACACGCGCTGATGATGGCTATATTGTGCATTTGCGTTCTTATAGCCACCCGAAGCGGCATTATGTGATGTTGTTTTATGCGGAGCATCCGCAGCATCGCTATTCACGCGAGCGGATGGTCGGTAGCCTGCCTGATTTGGCCAGTCAAGTGAATGGTTTAGAGCAAGCGTCAGTGCTGGATGATGTTGTGGTATTGGGGATCAGCAGCCAAAATGGTCAGTTTGTGGCGGCTGATATCGCGCATATGATCGGGCAGGTTATACCGCAACATCTACGCAGCAAGCCTCGATCTGCCACAGTCAACGCGGATACAGCAGTGAATCAAGCCGCCCAAGCCTCCAATCAGATTGGACGTAATGATTCATGTGTTTGTGGCTCAGGTCGTCGCTACAAGCATTGTTGCGGCTCACCGACACGGCCTAAAGTATTAGGCTGAGTGCGCCACATTCGGAATCATGATTGCATTAACTACAACTACAACTACAACTACAACTACAACTACAGTGGCTAGGTGGATTGCAGTGCTTCTGCTTGAAATGTCTGCCATTGCCGTGACTGAGTGTTGAAGAACTGTAGACTATTCAACTGAATGTCTGCCAAGTGAAGCCAAGTTTCGACCCCACGTTCGCTCTCGCCAGTGCTGATCAATAATTGATCGTCAGTGATTTCCATAATCCAGCCTTGCAACTGTTGTCCCGCTTGTGTGCTGAGCCGTTGCTGATTGCCGGCCTCTGCAAAAGCAATCCACTGTTCAGTATTCATATGATTTTTCCAAAAAACTAACGGATGAGATAAGGGTAGGGATTGACCGCACCTTGTCCTGCCAGATGT
>JBBKWW010000054.1:0-16335 GCA_037969155.1 Moraxellaceae bacterium | reverse complement strand
TTGCTCGGCGCGGCGGGGGCGGTGGAGGCTATTTTTAGTATTTTGGCCTTGCGTGATCAGATCGCACCACCGACCATTAACCTCGATCAGCCTGACCCTGCTTGTCGTCTGGATTATGTGCCGCATCAGGCGCGGCCGATGCAGATTCGGCATGTGATGTCGAATTCGTTTGGATTTGGCGGGACGAATGGCGCGTTGGTTTTTAGTCAATGCTTATAAGTTGGTAAATCGTGTGGATGCTTACAATTCGTTGCGACACGTTACACGGACGCTGTGTCTTTGATTGCTGATTTCAGTTAAAAAATGAACTCAATTTCAAGCAAGCGTGTGCCACGGCTTGTCGCACATGCTGATCATGATAAACGGAGCATAAACATGGGTCTTTTTAGTTTTGTAAAAGGTATTGGCGAGAAAATCACGGGTAAATCTGACACGCCAGCCGCTGCCGCACCAAACGCGCCTGCTGCACCAGCCCCTCGTGCACCAGCGGCTGAACCAACAGCGCAGCAAATTGCCAATTTATTGCTCAATCGCGTACAGTCGCTGGGTTTAGGTGTGACAGGATTGTCGATTAACTATAATAGTGGCACCGATACGGCCACGATACGTGGAGAGGCTAAGTCGCAAGCAGACCGTGAAAAAATCGTGCTGGCCGTCGGCAACGTTAATCATGTGGCAGCCGTACAAGACGATATGACACTGGTGACCCCAGAGCCAGAAAGCCAGTTTTATACGGTCAAGTCTGGTGACACCTTATCCAAAGTCGCTAAAGCGTTTTATGGCAACGCCAACGAGTACAACAAGATTTTTGAGGCGAATCAGCCGATGCTGAGCCATCCTGACAAAATCTATGTCGGTCAGGTGCTGCGCATTCCTGCCTAAACCAAAAAGATTGTCTTCTGTGCGTCAATAGCCCTCTTCTTGGAAGAGGGCTTTTTTATTGCCGGCCATGCGGGTGCGGCGTTGTATCATCATTATGTGAAAAAAGACGATACGCTGCGTCAGATGGCGAAGTTTTAAAATGGTATCAAGCGACTGCGACTGCGACTGCGACTGCGACTGCGAGTGAGATTGAAGTTGTCTTGTTCAGATGTTGTGTCAGCAGCATGGATTTCGCTCAAAGGTGTATTGGGTCGATCAAAATGGCTTGGCAAATGACCAAGTCGAGCGGTATGCTCAAACTAGGTCAGTAGGCTGGAAGCCGCGACTACAAGGTTGAGACCAAGCCTCTTTTTGCATTCAGAACAAGGTGATATCTATGCTTATTCCTGTGATTATTTCAGGTGGCACGGGTTCGCGTCTATGGCCAGTGTCCAGAGCCCTGTATCCAAAGCCGTTTATTCGGCTCGCTGATCAGCAAAGCCTGATCGAAAAGACATTTGTGCGCTCAATCGGTTTGCCACAGGTGACCGATGTATTGACTGTGACCAACCACAATCTACTGTTTTTAACCAAAGATGCGTGTAAGCAAGCCCTGAAAGTCGCTGGTCAGCTGACTGTGCAAGCGCACTATCTGTTAGAGCCGGTTGGACGCAACACTGCACCCGCAATTGCGGCAGCAGCAGCGTACATCGTCAAAAAATTTGGTGAGCATCACACCATGCTAGTGCTGTCGGCTGACCATGTGATTTTGGATCAAGCAGGCTTCATCTCCGCTGTGCAGCAGGCGCAACAGCTCGCCCAGCAAGGCCGTATTGTGACGTTCGGGATTCAACCGGATCGACCTGAGACGGGCTACGGTTATATCGAAGCAGAAGGCAGCACGGTGCTGCAGTTTGTCGAAAAACCTGACGCACAGACCGCTGCTGCGTATCTGGATTCCGGCCGCTTTCTCTGGAATGCAGGGATGTTCTGTGCGACTGCGGAGACACTGCTACGAGAAATCGAACAACACCATCCGGCATTGAAGTCCACCATCGATGCCTGTGTGATGACGCTCGACATGCAGTCCGACGTGGCGCAGTTGCCCGCCGATCTGTTTGGACAGGCGGAGGACATCTCGATTGACTATGCGGTGATGGAAAAATCCACGCAGGTCTCCGTGGTGGCCTGTGATCTGGGTTGGAGTGACATCGGCTCTTGGGCATCACTCAGTGAACTAACACCGCCTGATGCAGCAGGCAACCAAATCGAAGCCAATGTGTTGATGCATGATACCCAAGATTGCTATATCAGAAGCGATGAATCGAATCGTTTGATCGCCACGATTGGTGTGCAGGATCTGATGATCGTCGATACACCAGACGCGTTGTTGATCGCAGACCGATCACGCAGCCAAGACGTGAAGCAGATCGTTGATCAATTGAAGGCACAAAACAGCGAGTTGTATCAGTTGCATCGTACGGTGTTTCGACCTTGGGGAACCTACACCACGCTTGAGGAAGGCGAGGGTTTTAAAATTAAACGTATCGTGGTCAAAGCCGGTGAAAGCCTGTCTTTGCAAATGCACCATCATCGCAGTGAGCATTGGGTGGTGGTGTCTGGTGTGGCCAAGGTCGTGAACGGCGACGAGGAGCGGCTGATCCACCCCAATCAGTCCACGTATATTCCTGCCGGACAGACCCATCGACTGACCAACCCTGGCATTATTGATTGTGTGATGATTGAGGTGCAGGTCGGGGGTTACTTGGGTGAAGATGATATTGTGCGGTTTACTGATATTTATGGACGTAATTTACCCTGATTCATGCGGTCAATTTAGCTGAGTACACTGAATTTTACTGCACGGATGCTGCTAGATCATGTCAACTCCTTTTTCTTATCATCGACCGCCACTATTGTATGTGGTTTTGGCGATATTGGCGGCCGTATTGGTCTGTTTGCCTTGGGGCTTTAAGGCGGTTTGGATCAGTCGTCACTTGGGGCATCTGACCGGCGACTGGTGGCTGGGGTTACAGCGCGTCTGGCTGCACGATGCCGTGATTATGCTGCCGTTGCTTGCGCTGTTGCTGTGGTCTAGCTTGGGAAAAACGTGGCGATCTGCGCTAGGCTTAGTGCTGACTAGTGTGCTGTATATCATCTATTGTGCTGATATAATTGTTTTATTTAATTTTAATAATCACCTGAACTTGGTGGATACTCAAAAATACGCCGGTGCAACGCTTGGTTATTTGTCTGCATTGGCGTATGGCCGTGCGGGTGTTTTACTATTGCTGTGTGTGCTTGGCTTGGTCAGCATCTGGCTGCTGGGTTGGGCGCTGCGTCAGTATGCCAAGCAGCCGCTGTTTCGCCAGTGGCGAGTGGGGTGTGCGTCTTTGGCGTTGCTGCTGGTGCTATTGGGTGCGGTGAGTTTTGGGTTGCGTGGTAGTGAACAGTATAGCCATGCATGGTTGTACGAAAATGTATTTGAGCATCAAGTCCAAGCGCATGCCGCAACCCGCGCGTACTCGGCTGAATTTCGGCAAACCGTTCGCGCACCTATCGCGTACTGTCAGCAAGACACAGGGATTCAGCCCCCACAAAAAATCGTGATTCTGATGATCGAATCATGGTCGAGCGTGCACAGTCAGTTGTTTTCAGGCGTTCAAAATTGGACACCTGCGCTGGATCAGTTGGCGCAGCGCTATCGCTATTACCCGAATTTTTATGCCAATGGCTTTACCACCGAAGATGGTGAAATCTCGCTGTTGACCGGCCGATTTCCATTGCCGCCGGTCGGTGCAGGTCAGGCTGATGGCGGCACGTCGTTTCAGGGCTTTTGGCAGGTTGAGGACAGCCTGCCGCAGCGTTTGGGGCGTTTGGGCTATCATACGAGTTTTTTAACCAGTTCCGAGTTGTCGTTTTCGCAGACCGGCGACTGGGCGCGGCAGTTGGGCTTTGCTGAGGTACTCGGGGCGGATAATCCGGCGTTTGTCGGGCAGCCCCGCTTTCACTTTAATTCAGTGCCGGACGCGCTGTTACTCCAAGATGCTGCCCAAAAAATCTTGGTACAGCCGCAGCCTGCATTTTATTTTATTAAAACCGTGAGTACCCATCATCCGTTTATCAATCCCGAAACGGGCGAGGCATCACAACAGGCCGCTTTTACTTATATGGATCAGTCGGTTGCCGAGTTTTATCAGCAGCTTGAGCGGGCAGGGTTTTTTAACGATGGGGTGTTGCTGATAGTGGGTGATCACCATGCCATGGTGCCGTTGCAGGCGCAGGAAATCCAGCGTTCGGGCGTGGTGCGTGCGCCAGCGCATGTGCCACTGATTGTGATGGATACGCGCCAATCCACACAGCAAGCAGCACAACCACAGTTGGCGCAGCAGACAGATGTCTATCACACGCTGATCCAGCACGTCAGCGGTCAGCACTGCCAGAGCGTCTGGTCTGGTGTATTGTGGGGTGAGCGGCAGCATGCGACTGAGCAGGTCTTATTTCGGCGCGGTGATCGGCGTGATCGCTTGAGTGTGTTGACAGATCACGCGGATTATACCGTGCAGCTTAACGGTGATCGGAGTCGTTTGGCATCGGCGGGCTCGACCCATGTGGCAGCACCTGAGCAGATGCTACGGGATGTGCATGCGTTTCGGTTGGGGCAGCAGGTGGTTCGAATGCCCCCGCCAAAAAACTAGCGATGGTGCGGCAGACCATGCCAAATGCCAAGGCCATCACCGCATGCTCCAAAATATTACTCACGCCACCGTACCAGATGATGGCAACAGCCAGCAGTAAGGCTTGCTGCACGGCCGTATGTTGCAGATAACTGCACATCCGCAGCAGCACCACTAAGCCGAGTAACATCAGCGGAATCGCCAACACCCCAAAAATCACCAGCAGATAGACAAATAAATTGTCACCGGCATTGGCCAGTTTGGGTTCAAACATACCGACCGGCACGCCCAGCCCACCCAAGCCCCGCCCAAAAATAAAATAACCATGTTCTGTGATCAGTTCCAGCGCACGAGGCCACATGTCATGCATACGATCAATAAATGAGCCGTACAACGGGTGATTAATATCCGTGCGCGCCAGCTCCGTCCAGTCTTTGCTCCAGCCTAAAATCGGTGGTGCCAGTAACCACACATAGCCCAATGCAAGCACGCCCCGCACGCCCCACGCCACCCGATAACGCAGCAATTCCACCGTGACCACCACCATGAGCAGGCTTAAAAACACCCCTTTTGAGGTGGATAGCGAAATCGCATACGCCCCCAAGCCCCACAGCAGCAGCCGCCAAACCAGCAAACGGGTACTTAACGCGACCAGCGATACAAAAATCAGGATCTGACCCGCCACATCGAATGACGAGCGGGCGAGTCCAGACAGGCGTTGCTTGCCTGCGGCCACCCACTCGCGCGCGCCCGCCACCTCAACGCCTGCCACCTCATACGATAGACCAACCCAAGGATAGGCAACAGAATTGTGTACCACCACACCGCCTGCACACAGAATCGCCAAGCTGAGTAAAATCGCTGATTTATAACGATGCGGCTGAAACGCCAATGGCGCTGCGACCATGCCAAAATACACCGGCACAAATACCCAGAGCGCAAAAATCGGCTGCACAATACGCGGCGTAGAAAACACCCCAATCACAAAAGCAAACGCCAATAGTGCCAACAAAAACACCACGCCAATGTGCATGCGCTGGGTCAGTAACTCGACCATCAATAGACTGACCACGCAGCCTAACATCATCAACGTCGGCAGATAAGCCGCAGGCGGCAGTAGCCAGCGGACAATCCCGCCCGTGACTTGCATCAGCAAAAACATCATCAATGCCGCAAGTACCGCCAAGCGCCAGCCGCGTAAAAATCCGGTGGTGTCAGCATCAAACGGCAGCCAACAATTAAACGCGACGGGTGCGGATGTCTTGACGGTCATATCAGCACGCTGTGAGCAGTTGTTGAATCACTTGATGATACGCGACGATTTGCTGTTGAGCGTCGCTCTCACCGCGCAACGCCCACGCCGCTCGTGCTTTGTCTTCGATCTGTTCAGGATGCTGTAGGCACAAAATGATCTGTTGATAGAGTTGCTCAGCATCCCCCGCCTTAAATATCCAGCCAGTTGCGCCGTGGTGAACCCGCTCTGGCAATGCGCCTTGATCGCTGACAATACTCGGTACACCACACGCCGCAGCTTCCATGGCGACATTACAAAACGTCTCAGCCGCCTTAGAGGGCACAATCAATACATCCAATCCCGCCAAAAAAGCCGCCGCAGCAACTTTGCCCAGATAAACCACTTTGAGTGAATGACCTGTGTCTGTGCCCAGTTGGCTGAGTTTCATCGCCCAGCCGGACTCATCGTAACCCGCGATGCGCACCTCAATTGGTCGCAGCGCTGGATTTTTTAAAACATCTTCTCGCAAGTATTGCAATGCGGCGTAGAGGGTGTCGATGCCTTTGCTACTGTTAAAACGCCCCAAAAAACCAAACACCATCGGTGCTGTCCTGTCTGTCATTGCATCCGTCAGCCCACCCGTAAGGGCGCGGGCTTGATCGGCAGGCCAACCACTCGGCAGCGCATTACCAATCACTTGCGTAATCGGTACTTCATTAAACCAACCAAACTGCTGATGCCGCGCCAACACACTGGCAGACGGTGCGATGATCGCATCAGGGGCGACGCTCAGCCACTTGCGTACACTGGCAAAGCTACGGCAACGCAAACACAACCCGTCACAGACCTGATCACCGCGCGTCATGGTGGTGCTCGGGCAGAGCAGCGCATGATCGTGCAAGACGTGGATCAGGGGCAATCGACGGGCACGCACCACTGACCAGACCGCACTGGAAAATCCCTGTAGCGGATGGGTCATCACGAGGTCTGGTTTGAGTTGATCCAGCAGTGACCCAAAGCGCGCCGCCATGACGGGGTTATACACATCCAAGCCATGCCAGAGCAGTTTCAGTCCGGCATCAGCTGTGACCGGCTGACTGTTCGCTTGCAGCTGGTACGGATCATAAAATTGAAACAGCGCGATCTGATAAATCTCCAGCCGCTCTGCAATCTCGACGTGGTGGTGCTGCCGCGCACCCAGACTCACAATCGACACGCGGTAGTTCAGCGCAATCAGTCCTTGTGCAAGCTGCGCCACTTGCCGCTCTGCCCCCCCAATCGCATGTTCTCCATAAACGCTGGTCAACATGACCAGATGTGGTCGTTTGCGCGTCACACTAGATGGGGTCGGAAGGGTATTCATATCAACTCCTTTGACGTGCGATGAAGACAACACACAGCAGCACCAGTTCACTGGCACACAACAGCCATGCCGTGCCCAAAGCACCATACCAAAACGCCCCAGATAGCGCAGCACCACAGACCAACAGCGTTTCAAACCATTGTAGCTTTGCAATTTTGTCCAGTTGCGCCGCGAGCGCCCACGTCCACGACACCCAAGCCCGCCGAAAAATCAACAGCGCCAGCCACAGCAGCAATACCCGCAAAATCGGTGTTGTCGCTGCAAATGCCTCGCCATATAAAAAATTAACCAGTGGTGCGGCCAACACCTGTCCGCACAACACCGCCAGCAACAACGCCGCCGCCAACCACAGGAGTGCCCGCCGTTGCACAGCCTGCCGCTGTGTCGGCGCAAACACGGGTTGCGCCAAACGACTCAGCACGATTTGTTCAACATAAGTGCTCAGATGCGCCGCCGCTCGTACCAGCCGTTCTGCTGCACTAAACAAACCGACTTGTCGCAAGGTCTGCCATTGTCCAAGTGCCAAAATCGGCAAGTTACTGCTCATCTGAGCAAAAAAAGCTGAGAACAAGGTGGGCTGGATTTGCCGAAAAAACGCGCGATGCTGCGTCAAGTGGTAGGTGGCGCGCTGTCGCCATAACGGCAGCCAGACGGGGCGCAACAGCAAGCCACCCGCCAGCAGGCTTGAGGACGACAAGGCCAAGCTTGCCCACAAGATATCCGATGGCGTGCTGACCCACAGCCAGACGGCCAGCGCTGAGATCAACCGACCAATCACCAGACTGATCCCCATCCACAAGCCTTGTTCGGTCGCAATCAACCACCACTGCGGAAAGGCCAGCGTCCCCAGTACTTGTAACAGTGACACACACAGCAACGGCATGCTGACCCAGTCGAACAGCGCATTCAGTACGATCAGCAGCACCGTGGCGCAGACGGCCAGCGCTCCGCGCACGGCCAGATTTGACCACAGGTGTTGATACTGTTGAGTGCGATTTTCACTGCTGCTGACCCGTCGCTGGGACTCGGTGTTGAGACCCGCATCAACGAACAATGCGGCCAGCAATGCCAGACTTTGCGCCAGCATCAGCGCCCCGAAGCCTGCCACGCCCAAGCCACGACTTAAAATCGGCAGGGTCAACAGTGGAGTGCCGAAGGCCAGAATTTGTAGTGCAATCAAACCGGCCGAACCCGACCAACGGGATGCAGCAGTCGTGCGTGTCTGGTGCATGTGACAATCTTCCGTGATCAGTGTTGATTAGTCTACGGGCTTCACCCGTCGAGAATTCAGGCGTAAAAATGCCTTGAGCACCCGCTGCCAACGCGCTTTACGGGCAGGGTCACCAATAATCATTTCCCAAACCAACGCCAGCACAATTGAGAAGAAAAATCCCACAATCAACGCCACCAAAACGTTTCTTTTGATCTGAGGGCCGGACTTCATGGAGGGTGGAATCGCTTGATCCAGAATCTGAATAATCGACAGATCTCGTGTTTCATCCATTTGAGCGAGCGCCTGTACCTGAATCAGTTGCTCTAACACTTTGGCGCGCATGTCTACCTCGCGCCGTGCGGGCTCGATTAAGTTACGGGTATCAATATACTCATCAAACGGTACGAATACATTGTGTTTTCCGCCGCTGCTGGCCTCGATCTGACTGAGTTGTTGGCGCAGTGCCGATAGCTCTTGTTGTAATGCCACTACATCAGGATGACGTTCGGTCATCGACACACGCAGCTTTGCCAACTCGACCTCGCGTGAGGCAATCAATCCTTGCAGCTCTGCCAAGGCAGCAGCAGTGGCTTCTTCTTGGCCTTTTAAGCGTGTAAGACCTGTTTTAAACTCTAGCCTGACCAAGGCGCGATCAGCCGCCGCCAGATCTTTGCGAGCATTGTCGACCAGTGAGCCGTAGAATTTACTGCGTCGTTGAGAGGATTGCTGTGCCAATCGTTCGGAGAGTTGATACATCGCATCGAGCATGCTGTCGGTAATATCAGCGGCCAGTTTGGGTTCTGGTGCGGTGTAGCCGATGGTAATAATGCCGTCCTTGCCGACATCCACATAGGTACTTTTGCGTACTTTCATGAGCAGGGTGTCTTGGTCATCAATCTGGTAGTACTTGGCAAGTTTGTATTTTTCGATCACATGCTGCTGCACGGCACGACTCATGAATAAACTAGCATACAAGTCCGAGGGACTTTTGATTGACAGGGCAGCCGAGCCGAGATTGGCATCCCCCCCAACCTGCTTGAGCAAGGAGTCTGCGGTTGCATTATTGGTCTGTGGCGGCAGCAGACGGGCATAGGCGGTGTACTGTAGGGGGAGCTTCGAACTATAAAAAAACGCAACGGCCGCAAACACCAGCGGGCAAATCACCATCAGCCAGCGATAACTCGCCAGCCGGATCACGATGTTAGAAATGCCGAGCGCAGGAGTCGTCATGTGTTGTTCCTTATGCTGGGTTTACCAACCTAACAGCGTGGTCACAGCCAGCGCCCCGAAGCCCATTTGATAGAGTACCTGTGACCAATCGCCGAGGATTTTTTGGCGCGACTGCAACACCACATCTTCTTGCACAAACACTACATCACCCGCATTCACAGGGTTGCGACTACGCCAGCCTTCATCTTGCCAAATCGAGCCATCCGCTCGCATCACCAAAATTCGACGCTGATCGGCGACTTTTTTCAGGCCACCTGACATGCCGATATAATCACGAGGCCGCGCACCCGCCCGCCAATTAAACGTGGTTTGTTGGAACACCGAACCTGCCACACTGACCGTATTGGTCAGTGGCGGGATATGGATATGGTCTTGATCTTCAATCGGGATGTTATCGATATACCGATGGGCGGCATACGGGTCGGGCAGGTTCAGCACGACTCGTCCACGCACCGGCACACTGCGCAGCCGCGTGACCAAGCGTTTGGTGGCTTCGAGTTCCACATGGTCGAGCTGCTTGTCGGCTTGCGTGATTGAATTGGTGGCGCGTGAAGCTATATGACGGTTAAAGTCTTCTTCGACTTTTTCGGCTGCCAGTGTGATCGCATTGGCTTCTTGTTGGCGAATCCGCTCGCGCGACAAAAACATACCATACAAAAACGCCCGTTCGGTAATGCCACCCGCTTGTACAATCACGTCTTTTATGGTCTGACCGGCTTGCATGACATATGTACCCGGTCGATTCACTTCGCCGTCGATTTTCACTAGTTGCAGCGTTTTATAGCTAGGCTGTGCAAAGTCTTTGGCTGAGTAGACCACCACGCTATCGCCCTCTTGCAGCAACAGATTATGCTGAGGATCATCCGCAAGTGCTTTATCTAACTCAAAGGTTAAAATGGTGGTTTGTAGGGTTTCTGGATCGACCCGCTCTACCGTGGCATAGCCCCAGTTAATATCGGTAAAATTATCCTTAAAACGCGCATCTGCCTGCAAATGATCCAGCCGATTAAACGCCACGCGATTATTGCGATCCGTCCAGACAGCACGTCGAATCAGTTGATCGACTGAGCCAATCAGATCGGACACTCGCATGCCCACCCGCCAAGGTTTACGCAGCGGCTCCGCGACGTTACCGCGCAAGGTCACGGCTTGTTCGATCTTGGGCGACACCGGACTCACCAAAAAAATATCACCGTCTTGTAGCGGCAACTGTCGCAATTGCTCTGAGTAGTCGCGCATATCGACTTGTCGCTGGCCATTGACGATCCGCTCCAGGCGAATTTTTGGCTGTGTGCCAGCAATATTAAAGCCACCCGACAGATCGAGCATCTCGCCGAGCGTCATGCCGGTGCTGAGGTGATAAATCGCCGACTGGCGCACATCACCAGCGAGTGCAACAAAACCTTTGGCCGCTGGCACATAGATCACATCACCTGGCAGCAGACGCGGATCAACCCCTTTGTCACCGTAAGCGACCATGGCGTACACATCAATCACTGCGATGGTGCGCCCACCACGCCGCAGTTCAATCGCGCGTAGATCGCCCATCACATTGGGGCCACCCGAGGCCAGCAAGCCGTGCAAGGCGGTAGCAGTGGCATCGGTGGTATGCACGCCTGCGATGTTGACCATGCCCATCACATAGTATTGAATCTGGCGCAGTTGGCCGAGCGTGACAGTCAGTTCAAAATTGCGGTATTTTTCGGCGATGGTGGTCTGTATCAACCGCTGCAAGTCTTGGGCACGTTGGCCATTCAGGATAATCGAGCCGACCCGTGGAATAAAAATCGCCCCCGAACGGTCAACTGCACCGCGAAAATCAATATCCAGTTGTCCCCATGCTTTAATAATCACCTCATCGCCTGGTCCAATCCGATAGTCGGCCGGAACAGACAATGGATCCACGCCCAGACCGAATCGGTCATTTTGGCTAAACAAGCGATGACCGTAGATCGGTAGTGTTGTGCCCACAGAGCTTTTGACAAAATCTGCAAACGACCCTGTCAGTTCAGGCTGTGCCGGCACACTGGCGCGCAGTAACAACTCCTGTGCTTTACTGGCTAGTCGCTGGTTTTCTGCTTGAGAAGGATCAGCTGCTATCGAGCGCTCGACCAAGTTGCGGGGATCTTCAGCGCCTTCACGACGGGTAAATAACCGCGACGGCGAGAATACCCGTCCACCATCTTCGCTCGACGCACTCGGGGCTTGAATGCTGTTGGTTTCGGGACTAATACTATAGCCATCGGTTCCAGCCGCGCCACTGAGGACAGGGAGGCAGACGAGGATGAGTATGCCTATACGACGTAAGCTACCGCGTTGCCAGACCCTGCCGACAATATCAAACATCTTAACCCCTAGTGTGTCGTCTGTTATACGTTCCTGTATCTGAGCCTTAGTAGGCATTTGTGCCTTTGAGTACCACGCCCACTGTTTTCAGCATGATATACAGATCCAGTAGTGGATACCACATTCGAATGTATTCTAGATCATATTCGACCCGTTTTGACATTTGTTCGAGCCGTGCAGTCTCACCACGAAAACCGTGAATTTGTGCCCAACCAGTCAAACCTGGCCGGATTTTATGCCGCAGCATGTAGCCGGTAATATGCTTGCGGTAGCTTTGGTTTTGCGGTTCGACGTGTGGCCGTGGACCGACAATACTCATGTCACCTTTTAACACGTTGAGCAGTTGTGGCAATTCATCAATTGAGGTTTTGCGTAAAAACTGTCCGGCACGCGTCACTCGCATGTCGTTCTGGGTGGTTTGTTGAACTTGATCGGTTTGGCCGACTTTGCTCGCTTCGTGAGTCATGCTGCGAAACTTATAAATCTCAAAGACTTCTCCACCCATACCCCAGCGTTTTTGTTTAAATATCACGGTGCCTTTGCTGTCTTGCTTAATCCAAAGCGCAACCAGCAAAAACAGCGGAGACAATAGCATCAGTGCCAGCACGCTCAATACAATATCTATGCTGCGCTTGCAAACGTGCCCCCACACTTCCTGTGGTGTATCAACAATGGTGTATGCTGACATCGAGCCGAAGTGAGTGATATGTTCACGAATCGGTTTGAATCCTGCAAAATCCTGTAGATGATGAATCGTGCTGGTGCTGTTGAGCAGATGCCGCATGACCATCTGAATCCGACTGGTCGCATGCATCGGTAGTGAAATCACCACATGATCCACTGGGTGTTGTTGCACGTACTGACCCATATCCTCCAGTGAAGCGAGTCGAGCAAAATTTTTGAATTCAGGCAGACGTTTGGCCATACGGCTTTCAAAGAAGCCGACAATTTCAACGGCAAGGTATGGATGTTGTTGGATTTGCTGAGCCATCTCGAGGCTTTGTGGGGTCACACCGATGATTGCCATGGTCTGATTCTGGCGGCGAAAAGGTCGGCGCAGACAGACTTTAATGCTAAAAAAAATCGTCAAGTAACCAAAGCTAAAGATCAGGCCGATAAAAATGCATGCCCAGCCGACTGGAAAGGTCTCCACCGAGCTTTCGATCAATAGTACCACCGTCAATACCAAACTCAGCACGACAGTGCGTAGGCTGAGATGGATCAGCAAGTCTAAACCGAGGTTTGAAAGCTGCAATAGACGCGTTAAGGGGTAGTTGAGCAGGTAGCTTGACACAATAAACAACATCAGCGTCGGCCACATCGACAGATTGAGGCCAAAACCGTCGACTGCATACAGGCAAGCCGTACTGATGAGACAAGGTAAAATGACTTGGATAATCTGCTGAAAGTAAGCACGAATTGCAAGGCAATTGGTGTCAAACAATTGGCGGCGCATGATATTCCTTCCTTGGAGAAATGATCTGGCGGATGTCTGCCATCCATGTTTGAATTTGGCCATAATTTGTGCAATGTTGATACATAGATGCGATGGATGGCGAGTTTTTTGTGACGTGTGTCATATTTTATTTTTCATTTATGTTGTTTTTTTGTTGCGAGAGAATTGGTGCGCTGTGAGTTGTGATTTCGCTAAGACTATGCATATATTGCAGGCTTGCGGCGGTGTGGGTCAGCAGGCTAATCCGCATGAGCCAATCAAGGATCGGACATGAAAACCATATGGATTAATGGTCGTTTTTTAACACGGCCAGTGACAGGGGTCGAACGGGTTGCACTGGAGCTGTTACGGGCGTTGTGTGAGCGTGTGCTGGACGCAAACGGCTGTATGCAGTTGAATCAGCAGCAGGTGCAGTTGAAGCTGGCTGTACCGCAGCAAGCCGCGTTACAGCTGCCGAGTAGTTTGGCGTGTTTGCCGGTGCAGACGCTGGGCTGGTTGCAGGGGCATGCATGGGAGCAGGTTGAGCTGGCGCGACTGCCCGCACAAGACTGGCTGCTGAATCTGTGCAATACCGCGCCGATTTTACGGCGGCGGCAGTTGGTATTCGTACACGATGCGCAGGTGTTTGCGATTCCGCAGAATTTTAGCCTAAAGTTTCGCTGCTGGTATCAGTGGATGCTTCGCGCGCTGAGTCGTCGCGCGGCGGTTTTGATCACCAATTCAGAATTTTCTAAGCAAGAGCTGGTTAAATATCTCGGTGATGCGTGTCTGCGCTGTCACGTGGCGCATCTGGGCGCGGATCATATGCAGCGGATCATGCCTGCGCTACCGGCTGAGGTGGTGGCGCAACTGCCACAAGCGCCGTTTATTTTAGCGGTATCCAGCGCCAATCCGAATAAAAATTTTCAGTTGATTATCGAGCTGTTACCGCGTTTGCAGGAATTGGGCTTGGGCTGTGTGATCGTCGGGCAGCGTGATCAGCGTGGTTTTCAGCAGGTGGATCTGAACGGTGGGATCGTGCATCTGGGCTACGTGACAGATGAAACCTTAGCGGCTCTATACCAGCGGGCGTTTAGTCTGGTGTATCCGTCGTTTTATGAGGGGTTTGGCCTGCCGCCACTGGAGGCGATGTGGCTTGGTGCGCCGGTGGTGGTCAGTCAGACTTCGGCGCTGCCAGAGGTGTGCCAAGCTGCTGCGATGTATTGTGATCCACATGATCCGGCCTCGGTATATGCTGCTTTGGCTGGCTTGATGGCAGAGCCTGAGCGACTGGCGCAGTTCAAACAGGACGGTCAGCAACACGCTCGGCAGTTTACGTGGCAAGCAACGGCTCAGCGCTTGCTGGATGCGTTACAGTTGGCTGACCACACGTAGGCCATATCACACCCGCCCAAGATGAGAGGTCATATCAAAACAAGGATAACTGATGATGCAAAACCAATCCCAAAATCCAAACCAAACTCAAGCCCCACAAACCAAGCCACCCGCTGCACCTATATTAACCGTGGCGATTGTGCACGATTGGCTGGTGATTTATGGCGGGGCAGAGCGCGTGCTAGAACACTTGATCGACCTGTATCCACAGGCCGATGTGTATTCGCTGATTGATGTCGTGCCGGAGCAGCAGCGGCATTTTTTACGCGGTAAAACCCCAAGAACCAGCTTTTTGCAGCGTTTTCCGGCGGTGGCGCGGCACTATCGCAAGCTGTTGCCGCTGATGCCGTATGCGATTGAGCAGTTTGATTTATCCGGTTATGACTTGGTGCTGTCGAGCAGTTATTGCGTTGCCAAAGGTGCGCTGACCGGCCCGAATCAGTTGCATGTGTCGTATTGCCATTCGCCGATGCGCTATGCGTGGGATCATTATCACGAGTATCTGCGCGAGTTGGGGTTAGATCGCGGCATGTTTGGTTTGTTTGCGCGTTGGCAGTTGCATCGGATTCGGACGTGGGATACCCGTTCGAGTAATACGGTCGATCAGTTTGTCGCTAATTCGCGCTTTGTGGCACGCCGTATCCAAAAATATTACCGTCGCGACAGTCAGATTGTGTATCCGCCGATTGATACCGGCTTGTTTCAGTGTGCGCCGCACAAAGAAGATTTTTATCTGGCTGCGGGGCGGTTTGTGCCGTTTAAGCGTATTGATCTGGTGGCAGAAGCCTTTGCGTCGATGCCGGATAAGACCTTGTACTTGCTCGGTGATGGCCCTGAGATGGCCAAAATCAAACAAAAAGCCGCTGCAAACGTCCACTTTCTGGGGTTTCAGCCGCCGGAGGTGGTGCGCGATTATATGGCGCGGGCGCAGGCGTTTATTTTTCCGTCTGAGGAAGATTTTGGGATTGTGCCGGTGGAGGCACTCGCGTCGGGTACGCCGGTGTTGGCGTATGCCAAAGGCGGTGCATTAGAAACTGTCGTGCCGCTGCATGATGTGCAAGGCCGTGCGCCGACGGGGTTGTTTTTTGCGGAGCAGTCCGCGGCGGCGATTGTGGCGGTGGTACAGCAGTTTGAGCAGCAGCGGGATTTGTTTGATCCGGTGGCGATTGCGGCACATGCGCAGCAGTTTTCGATTCCGGTGTTTAAGCAGCGTATGGCGCAGTTGATCGAGAAGGCGTGGGCGGCGCATCAGGCGTTTTAATTTTAAAGGTTTGCGTGGTTTAAAGTTTTACGTGGTTGAGGGGTGACGGCGATGCACGAGCGGCAGGGTGATTTATTAAAATTGGCTTTAGCGGGTGAGTTTGATGTGATTGTGCATGGTTGTAATTGCTTTTGTGATATGGGAAAGGGCATTGCGCTGGCGGTGAAGCAGCAATTCCCCGAGGCGCATCAGGCGGATTTGGCGACTACAAAGGCGGATCGGGTCAAGCTGGGGACGTTTAGTTCGGCGTTGATTCAGCGCGGTGCGGTCAGTTTTGTGGTGGTGAATGCGTATACGCAGTTCGACTGGCGTGGTCGTGG
>JBBKWW010000053.1:0-10202 GCA_037969155.1 Moraxellaceae bacterium | reverse complement strand
GGATAGCAGGTGCCACGCGCTTGACGCAGGGTGGCGACGTGGTCGATATTGACCCCTAATAACACGCTCATGGCAGGTTCTCAGCTTGGATTGCGATTGGATGGGCGGCAATTTAGCATAATTTACGGCTGTGGTTCTGCAACGTTGGCTTAACAGTGGCTGGGTTGGGCTGTGCTTAGGGCTATCTCGGCTCAATCGGCGACTTCTGATGAAAGCCAATATAAAGCTGTTTAAATACTAACGGCAACGCATGCCAGTCAGATGCAGTAAGTTTGGCAGGCACTTGCCAAAACAAATTTTCAAGCCATGCGACCTCGATGCAGTTTTTGATAGATTCATCACCCAACATGAATTGCTGCCGAAAAAACTCAAAAATCGCTCGGTGAATTTGATGCTGTTGTCCAGCACGCATGTCGAGATTCATTTCCTCTGCTAGGCATTCAAACCAACCATAAACCGAATCTTCGACACTACCCCAAACCCTCAAATGCCGCTGATCGGCACGCTGGGCGAGATCTGCAAAATTAGATTTAAATACTTGATATAAAATCAACAACGAAGCGTTCGACATATTTTTTCAGCCGTTTATTCGTGTGCGTTTAGCCTGGAATACAATCACAACCAAAACACAGCTCATACCATACTCAACCCCGACTACTGCGCCATAACGCCCGACTGTGTAACGGCTGCTCACCCAACTGCTCAGCCAGCACGCGCCGAAACACCCGCGTCAGCATCGGCAAGGTCGGCGCACTAAACGCCTGCTCAGGATCGCTCATCAGCAGCAACACACTACCCTGCTCACCCTGTTCATTCGCGACAAACCCATGCCCCAATTCATACCGATAACACTGCTGCGGCACAAACGCTTGTTGCTGTGCATCGTGGGTAAAATTAACGGGATAACCCAAACTGGTCAGCAATACCGATTCAAATCGTCGTAAGATCGGTAACAACTGCGGCTCAATCGGCTGTGCGGCATCACACTCGGCCAGACTGAGCAACGCCGCATTATAGGCAGCAAACACCTCGGGCACAGGCTCTTCAAGCGGCAATAGACGCACCAGCAATTCGTTTAAATAAAATCCCGCAAACAAACGCTGACCGGCCAACACATGCGGCAAGCCTGCCGATTCGGCTTTGCTAAAACTTTTTAGACTGGTTTTGCCAGACGCATACAGCAGCGTCGGCTGATATAGCTGCGGTAGTTTTTGCCGTGCCACACCATCGACACGGCCAAACTCTAACGACAAAAACTGGGTCAGCTTGCTGTTTTCACGATAGGCACGCTGATGCAGCACATAGCCGTGCAGCAATTGATTGCGCATCATATCGGTCATACCAGACCACCCAATACAGGCCGCTTAGTCCGACGCTGATTCATCATCACCATCTGGAATCACCGCCCCTACCACCATTGCTGTGCCCTTTACGGCGACTTTAGTGGTTTTGTAGGCGACGCCAAGCGGTACAGTGACCAGCTTGTGTATGCAGCCTTGTAATAACAGGCTGCACAAAATCACCGCGAGGCTCAGCTTAACTGACATGTGACTCCTTTAATTCTGCTGCTAGATTAAATATCACCATAGCCAAGGCTTTTCAGGGCGCGTTCATCGTCTGACCAACCGCCTTTGACTTTTACCCACAGATTCAGCATGATTTTTTGCTCAAACATTTTTTCCATGTCTAAACGCGCTTCCATACCGATCTGCTTGAGTTTTTGGCCTTTATCACCGATCACGATGGCTTTTTGGCCTTGTCGTTCGACCAAAATCGTCGCATCAATAAAGGTACAAGCTGGCTTCATCCGGCCAGTTTTTTCGCTGACTGCGGGTGGCTCAAGTTTAAAGCTTTCAATCTGTACGGTCAGGTCATACGGCAGCTCTTCGCCGAGTTGACGCATGATTTTTTCACGGATGATTTCACTGGCCAAAAACCGCTCAGAACGATCGGTGACTTGATCCAGTGCATACAACGGCGGCGCATAGGGTAAGTGCTTGGCAATCACCTCGTGCAGTTGCTCAAGATTGGTATTTCGTAGCGCAGATACTGGAACAATATCGCTAAAATTCATGCGCTTAGATAGATTTTCAATGTGTGGCAATAACTTGTTTTTTTGCTCAATGCTGTCCGACTTGTTGATGACCAGTACCACGGGCATTTCGGCGTGAATCAGCTTTTCGAGTACCAGCTCATCGTCTGGAATCCACTTTAAGCTATCGACCACAAACAGGACTAAATTAACATCACGCAGCGCTGAGGTGGCGGCTTTATTCATCATTCGGTTAATGGCACGCACTTCTTTTTTGTGCATACCAGGGGTGTCCACATACACCGCTTGCACACCGTCACGGCTGTCAATCCCGACGATTTTATGCCGCGTGGTTTGCGGTTTACGCGAGGTAATTGAGAGTTTTTGGCCGATCAGATGGTTCATCAAAGTCGATTTACCGACGTTTGGCCGACCGACAATCGCGACAAAACCGCAGCGAAAATCCGCGCCTGCCGGTGCAGGTGAGTTTTTAAAAAACTGCTCGATTAAACTCGGCTCAGGCGACTGATCATCAGCACCTTCTGGCAAGTCATGTGCAGGGATTGGCGCAGTATCGGTTGAATCGGTGTGTTGAGTCATGTGGGCATAGATTCCAAAAATTTAAGAAGATCACTGGCGGCAGACTGCTCAGCATGACGGCGGCTTGCACCTTGACCACGACAAGCAGGCGCACCATGGGTACGGCATTCGATCATAAAATGCTGGTTCGGTGCTTCGCCACGCACCTCGACCAACACATATTCAGGTAAAGCTTGCTTGCGGCCTTGTAGCCACTCTTGTAGACGAGTTTTCGGGTCTTTTAGGGCATCACTTGGCTGTAAATCCAGTAAATAGGGCTGATACCACTGCAACAGCACTGCCTTAACCTGCTGTAAATCATGACAATCTAGATATATCGCACCGATAATCGCTTCGACCACATCAGCCAAAATCGAATCGCGATGATGGCCACCGCTTTTCATTTCACCCGTCGATAGCACCAAGCTGCCACCAAGCTTTAAGTCGCGGGCAATCGCGGCTAGTGACTCTTGTCGCACTAAAGTCGCCCGCATGCGAGTCAGTCGCCCCTCATTTTCATGTGGAAAGCGATCATACAACTCACTGGCAATAATCGCACCCAAGAATGCATCACCCAAAAACTCCAACCGCTCATAATTCAGTTTTTGACTGGTTGAACGATGTGTCAATGCCTGCTTTAGCAAAGCAGGTTGGATAAAATGATAGCCCAAACGAGCCTGTAAGCGGCTATCAATCACCCGTTGTTCCAGCCTGAATGGCACGTTGATCAAAGGTTTTCTCGAAGCGAACCACCAAATCAATATTACCAATCAGTGGCTTACGAACTTCGTATTTTTTGACCACTTGATTACCATTGCGATTGGTGATCACAAAAATCTCGCGTGGATTTAAGGTCGTCAATGAGTTCATGTTAAATTGCTGAGCCAGCTCTTTTTCTAGCACCGCTGGCGTGGCGTCAAGTGACGAAGCACTCAAGCGCTCCGTGACCACTTTATTGACTAAAACATCATCGGTATAGGTAGGGAATAACGCCACAAATAGCTTAATCCCAAATGCACCGAACATGATCAGGGCCATGATCCCCCAATACGAAACACCCCGTTGTGTGGCTAAACTCTGCATATCCTGACTCCATCGGTGTAAGCAGTAGGAAAAAATCTGTCAATTGCTGCACAAGATTGCATAGACTGACTATTGGATCGACTGGTTACGGCTAAATGTTGGTAGCTTAAGACCTTTTTCCTTATGCATCCAGATATAAAATGCCCGACCCGACAGATTTGCATCGGGCACAAAACCCCAGAATCGGCTGTCAGCACTTTGATCACGGTTATCACCCATCACAAAGTAGTGACCAGCGGGTACGACGACCTGCCAAACATCACCAGCACGCCCCATAAACTCACCACTATTGGCGGTATTGACAAAGGGAGCTTGACTAGCTGCTGAGATCCCAATCAAGTCACGCATCAGGTGCGTTTTACCATCGATATTTTCTTGATAAAACTGCTCATAGCTGTGTGTCTCCCGATCAGTCAATAATGTGCTGACCACCGGCTGACCATTAATACTCAGCTGATTATTCTCGAAACGAACCGTATCACCGGACACCCCAATCACACGCTTAATGTAATTGATAGACGGCTGTGGCGGATAGCGAAACACCACCACATCACCACGCTCAGGTGTACCACTGCCGAACACTTTGCTATTGATAATCGGTAGCCGCACGCCGTAAGCAGACTTATCGACCAAAATAAAATCACCAGTTTCTAAGGTGGGTACCATAGATTCAGACGGGATATTAAAAGGTTCGACGATGAATGAACGCACCATCAATACCACTGCCAGCACTGGCCAAAAATCGTAAGCCCATGCAATCGCGGTACTTTCGTGACCTTTGCCTCGAGTCGCACGCTGTTTCCACACCAGCTTATCGAGCAACCAAATCACAAAAAACACCAGCGTGAGCGGCACAAGAATCAGGTTAAAATCAAAATCCATCACACACTCCGGTCACGCAATCGCGCATGTTGTTCCAGCAAGTCCATTCGCCAGCACGCCCTAAACAGCAGGTGCGCTGGCCACGTTATGGCTTATTTATCAATTTTTAGCACGGCCAAAAACGCCTCTTGTGGAATCTCCACACTACCGACTTGCTTCATGCGTTTCTTCCCTTCTTTCTGTTTCGACAGCAGCTTTTTCTTACGCGACACATCACCGCCGTAACACTTGGCCAGTACGTCTTTGCGCATGGCTTTCACGGTACTACGCGCAATAATTTGATTACCAATCGCCGCTTGAATCGCCACATCAAACATCTGACGCGGAATCAGTTCCTTCATTTTTTCGACCAAGGCATTACCACGATAACGGGCATTATCGACGTGAATAATCAAAGCCAGCGCATCGACTTTTTCACCATTGATCAGCACGTCGACCTTGACCAGCTTGGCGGCTTGGAAGCGTACGAAACTATAATCCAACGATGCAAAACCACGCGAACAGGATTTGAGACGATCAAAAAAATCCAACACCACATCGGCCATCGGAATCTCAAAGGTCACTGACACCTGTTTGCCCAAAAATTTCATGTCTTTTTGTACGCCACGGCGCTCGACACACAGCGTCATGACATTGCCCAGATACTCTTGCGGCACCAGAATATGACACTCGGCAATCGGCTCGCGTAGCTCATCGACGGTATTGCCATCAGGCATTTGTGACGGATTATCGATATAAACAATCTCACCGTCTTTTTTCACGGTTTCATAGATCACGGTTGGCGCACTGGTGATCAAGTCGAGATTGTATTCACGCTCCAGCCGCTCCTGCACGATTTCCATGTGCAACATGCCAAGGAAGCCACAGCGAAAGCCAAAACCCAATGCGTCTGACGATTCAGGCTCAAAAAACAGTGCAGAATCATTCACGCGCAGTTTTTTCAGCGCCTCACGGAAGGCTTCAAAATCAGAAGAATCGACTGGGAATAAACCCGCATACACCTGCGGTTTCACTTTTTTAAAACCCGGTAAAATGCTGACATCCGGCGTTTGCTGTAAAGTCAGTGTGTCACCCACGGGTGCCCCAAAAATATCTTTAATCCCAGCAATCACAAAGCCGACTTCACCCGCTTCCAAGATGCCTGTCTCAAAGTGCTTCGGGGTAAATATGCCAACGGAGGTCACTGGATGGGTCGCACCGGTCGACTTGACCAGCATGCGATCGCCTTTTTTAATGCGGCCATGCCTCACGCGAACCAGCGATACCACACCAAGATAATTATCAAACCAAGAGTCAATAATCAGTGCTTGTAATGGTGCGTCTCGGTCACCTGTTGGTGCTGGAATACGCTCGACCAATGCCTTAAGCAGATCGTCGACCCCCAAGCCAGTCTTAGCAGAGACGCGTGGCGCATCTTCAGCTTCGATCCCAATAATCTCTTCAATCTCATGAATCACCCGATCAGGCTCGACTTGCGGCAGATCGATTTTATTCAGTACAGGCACCACCTCTAGCCCTTGATCAATCGCGGTATAGCAATTGGCCACCGACTGCGCTTCAACACCTTGTGCCGCATCGACTACTAACAATGCCCCTTCACAGGCCGCTAGACTGCGCGAGACTTCATACGAAAAGTCGACGTGGCCGGGCGTATCAATAAAATTCAACTGATAGCGCTCACCGGTATCGGGCTGGTTGTAATACAGCGTGACCGAGTGGGCTTTAATGGTAATCCCACGCTCACGCTCCAGATCCATCGAATCCAGCACCTGCGCTTGCATCTCACGCGCCTCTAACCCACCACAGGTTTGGATGAAGCGGTCAGCCAGCGTTGACTTGCCGTGGTCAATATGCGCAATAATCGAAAAATTCCGTATATTACTGAGAGGAACAGACTTTTTAACTTCAGACATGCAAAAATTCCGGCAGAATGTACAAGCCAATGTACACACCCTAAAGATGGCTCAGCAAAGAGCATGGGCAGTGATTCAAGATTGGGCGCGATTATATCAGGTTGTTAGATAGAACGGTAAAACACGCCAAGCATCAGCCTGTCATCGATCAACACGTGATACCGAAGCAAAAAATTATACACCTACCCCATAGACACGCTGAAATTCTACAGGCATACGAATCGGACGACCGTTAGACAGTTTAATACAAACCCAGCGGGTCTGCCCTTCAAACACCACCCGCTGATCGCTCACTCGAATAAACTGATAATGCCGATACAAATTGAGCAAGTCACGGCGACCCAGCCAAGTGCGTAGCTCAATCTGATCCTCGACGAAACAGGCTGCTTGATACATTAACTGATGCTCACGCGCCACCATCGCCGCATCTAAGCGCTGATAAGCTGCTAAATCCAAGCCCAACTGCTGGGAGTGTTGCCATGCCACCTGCTCTACCCAGTGCAAGTACACCACGTTATTGACGTGACCCAAACCATCAATCTGCTCAGGCTGTACCTGTACTTGCGTTTGATACACCAGTTCAGCCATGTGAACGCTCTAGTGGATTAGCCGTAGATAACGACGCTACAGGCGGCTGCGGCGTATTCATCCACGGCGACAACCCATAAAAAGAGCCATTCAACTGGGAGTATTGGATTAAAAACGCCCGAAAACACCAATAGTAGGCGTGATCGACCCGCTCTGGCGTCCGCCAGAAATCTTTTAACCCGCCTTGAAACGTCAAGCGAGGACGATTGTAAATGGCACGTCCCAGCGCAATCACCGGCTTGCCATGAAACAATGCTTGCAGACCCGTGGTACTGTTGATGGTAACCAAGCCGATACTGCCCTTGATCAAGGATGGCAAGTGCACATCACAAACATACAGCACCCGAGATTGAATTCCCAAATCTTGAGCAGTTTTGCGAATTAAGCGGCGATAACTGCGATAGCCGCGATCCAGCGGATGATGCTTAATCACCAAATGCTGATCAGGTGAGGCATGCTTTGCAAATGACTGCATGGTCTCAACGACGAAATCAGTGACATCATCATAGTCACTGTGTACCCGCACTTGGCTATCATTATGCACCTGCAACGCAACAATAAAATAACGCCCCGCGAGGTGCGCTCGAATATAGGACTGTTTGCGACGATCAAACAGCGTGTTGGTCACTCGGCGCCGCAAGGCACGCAACCACGCTACGATCTCTTGCAACGGTGTCAGCAGACGATGATGCTGATAGTGCGGATACACTGGGTGCAATAATATCCACGCCAGATAATAAAGACAGGCCCACCACACCATCCGCGCAAAACTGGGCTGAGTGGGTTGCGGATAATCATGTTGAGCTTGCTGATTGAGCATCAAGGATAAATTAAGATTCGAGTTTGCATTCACCCCATCACACTCTAGGGTAATGTAGTCTGGGCGTAAGTAACCTTCCTCGAACACCAAAAATTGGATACCCAGTTGTTGGCAAACCCTACGAGCCCGTAAGTGGTACAGGCGACAATCACCAAAACAGACAACCGCATCAATATTGAGAGTTTGCAAATGTTGATGCAGCCAGATCGCAAAGTCAGGCAGACGCCCACGAAAATTGGTCGCCGCATCATCACGATAAAACAGACGATCACCGCCATTGAAGTTCACCTTATGAACTTCAATCTGTCGGGTGCGCAGCCAAGCAGCAAGTTGGGCAAAAAATCCACCCATCGGCCCCTGCAAGAGCAAGACACGCCGCGATGATAAAAGCTGATCCAGCGAAGTCATCATCGAAATAATCCTAATCTAACGATCAGTATCGGTGTAACCTTTCTTGCACTAATAGCACGCACCTTTTGTCGTTGCAAACCAATCATCATTGTCAATCGTCCCCTCATCTAAATACGCCGCAACCAACTGCCAAAACGAGCAAACCATGCAGTGGAAGTTAGCGGTGCATAGGCAGCCGTCTGGTGGCGATAACTCACAATATGTGCCATCACATCTTCTGGACGACAAAGCTGGTTGGTCTTGGGCAATAGATACAGTGGATATTTCACCAACACGGCAAAAACCAACTCCTCAAGCGTGAGTGTTCTGCATCGCTCAGGATGTGTATATTGATCTTGCGTTAAGCCCCAACCCGCATAAAATGGCATCCCATAACAAGTCACGGGTAAACCGCGAATTAATGCCTCGAATCCAGTCAATGACGTCATGGTATGTACTGCATCGACTCGCTCTAAACAGGCAGGCATCGGCCATTGTGTCAAGACTGCATCGGCCAAGCCCTGCTCAACTACCGCATTAACAGCACCACGGCGTAATCCAGCCTCAACATCAGGATGAGGCTTATAGATCATAAATGCCGTTGGGTACGCCGCCCTAACCGCATGTAACAACTGGCGATTGGTACAAATATCACGTGTTCCAAGTCGAATGGATGCATCATCTTCAACTTGACCCACTACCAAAATTCTATGCATACCCTCAGCAATATTTGGCCAAGCCTCATCGGTTGAACCGACATTATACTTACTTAACTCAAAATCAACTAAAGTCTGAATCAATGATCTGGCGCGCTGCTGCTCAGCAGGCGACAAACAAATCTCGGCACAAATCCGCTGTAAACGAGAATGACTGCTTGGGTCGTAATACATGCCTTGGTCATCCAACACTAAAGACATTGGCTCAACCAAATTTGCGCCCAAACCAATCGACCGAACAAAACCATCTTCCATACGCCACACTGGACAATCACAGCGTGATAGTTGTTGCTGACTCAGCTTACTGCCCCAAACCAGCACATGTGATGCTGGCGCAATACGTTCAGGAATCGACCGCACAAACTGAATTTCAACTGAAGGAAAGTTTAAAAAACGACGAATAAACAATCGCTTCCAAGGACTAAATCCGATGCAATACACCGTCCCACGCAACTGCTCATTCCAGTCCATCATCTCTGCAAAACACTCAATCACCTGCTCTAACTGGCAGGCTTGACCGGTGGCTGGATGAATGTATCGACTATAATCAAAATATGCCGCTGTGAATAACTGGCTTAATCGACGCGACTGGCCACGACGCTGTCCCAACAACGCCACAGGTGCTGCATGATCATCAGTTAATCCCCAACCGGCATACCACGGCAAGCCAAAGCAATACACCGGCCGATTCAGCATAAGTGCCTCGAACCCCAGATGTGAACTGACCACATATACCGCGTCCATCTGCTCAATCAACGCAATCGGATTAGCGGGCTGGCTGATATAGCGCACGTTAGCGTGACTCGTTACAGCTGATAGATAGCCTTTTTTGTGACCCGTGCTGACCTCAGGGTGCGTTTTCACCCAAATGGTCGCGTTTGGATAGCGTGCTAATGCAGCTTGTAACATCTGCTCAAAACTGTGCTGATCAGCACCACCCGCCGCGACTGATTGATCACCGACCGTCTGATCGACCACCAAAACATTGACCTCAGTGGTCAGCTCTAACCGTACTAGCGGTGCATGATTGTACTTCGAGAGTCGATACTGACGCAGCTCAGACATACACCATTCGGCACGCGAGGCCTCATCGCGACCCAGCACAATCAACTGTTCCAACCGGGAGGCGTGGTGCGCATCAAAATAGATACCCACGTCATCAAGCACCAATGCGGCGGGTGCGTAGCCTTGATGACCTA
>JBBKWW010000052.1:0-17031 GCA_037969155.1 Moraxellaceae bacterium | reverse complement strand
CATCCGCCAATTGAACAACTGGCTCGGCGGCTGGTCGATCTGATGCCAGATGAATTAAGCCGGATTTTTTTTGCGGACAGTGGCTCGGCGGCGATTGAAGTCGCGCTAAAGATGAGTTTGCAGTTTTGGCATCAATCAGGCCAAGCGCAGCGGAATACATTTATTTCGTTGGCAAATGGCTATCATGGTGAAACTCTCGGCAGCCTTGCGGTGACCGACATTCCATTATTTTCAAAGCAGTATCAACCGCTACTGATTCAGCATCTGCGTGCGCCAAGCCCTGATCTGAGTCTCAAGCAAGCGGAGCAAAGTGATGCTGAATATGTCAGGCACTGCTTAACGGCGATGCAACAATTACTCGAACAACATCAGGCCAACGTCTGTGCCGTGATCGTTGAGCCGTTGGTACAAGGCGCGGCAGGTATGAAAATGTACCCTGCCAGCTATCTGATCGGCTTACGGCAACTGTGTGACCAATACAATGTGCATCTGATCCATGATGAGATTGCGGTCGGTTTTGGTCGGACAGGGACGATGTTTGCGTTTGAGCAAGCGCAGATTGTGCCGGACTTTGTTTGTTTATCGAAAGGGCTTACCGCAGGCTATTTACCGATGTCCGCTGTGGTCACGACCGAACACGTGTATCAGGCGTTCTATCATGCCGATGTGGCACGCGGCTTTCTACACTCGCACAGCTTCACGGGTAATCCACTGGCTGCTTGCGCGGCGTTGGCATCATTGGATATTTTTGCGCAACAGCAAACCCTAGCCAGCAATCAGGTCAAAATCCAATGCCTGAGCGTAGCACTTGATGCACTGAAAACACACCCACATATTCGGCGCGTACGGCAAACCGGCATGATTGCTGCGTTTGATCTGGTACAAAGCAACGGCCAACCTTATCCAGCCGCCGAAGGTCGCGCACGCTTGATCAGCCAGTACGCCTTGCAGCATGGCGTGTTACTGCGGCCGATTGGTGCGCATGTGTATGTGATCCCACCCTACTGCATCACTATCGATGAAATTGTACGACTGATCGAGGTCGCTCGACTTGCAATCGAATGGGCGGTGCAACAACCTGCTTTATCTATTTCACAGGTCAGTATGGCATGAGACGTTTTTATCACTCGAATCCGTTGGTCGCTGACACGGCGCTGGATTTGCCCAGCACCATATACCACCACTGGGTTACCGTATTACGTGCATCCATTGGTGATCAAGCGATTTTGTTTGATGGTCATGGCGGTGAGCATGTGGCCGAACTGGTACAAATCGATAAAAAATCAGCATCCGTTAAACTCATGCAGTTTCATGCAGACAATCGCAGCCCAGCAGCTCAGGTGACACTCGGGTTAGTCATGAGTAAAGGCGACCGCATGGATTATGCGATCCAAAAAGCCACCGAGCTTGGTATCGCACAGATTCAGCTCCTGACCTCAGAACGCTGCGAAATGCGGCTCAAATACGACCGTGATCAAAAAAAAATCGAGCATTGGCAAGCAGTCGCCGTGGCAGCCTGTGAACAATGTGGTCTCAACCTCGTACCAATGATTCATCCGCCTATCGGCCTTGACACATGGTGCGCGATGACCACGGACTCACTTAAGCTGGTACTGGCGCTGCAACAACAGCAATCACCACTAGCCGCACACCCACTGCCTCGGCACATCAGCCTGCTGATTGGTGCTGAAGGCGGCTTAACTGAGGCCGAAATCAGCACGAGCGAACAGTTTGGCTTTGTACGCTGGCAGCTTGGCTCACGGGTACTGCGAACCGAAACCGCGCCAGTGGTTGCCTTGGCTGCCCTGCACTACCATGCCACTCTATATCCATCTGGTTAGCACCCACTTGATCACTCTATCACCCAGTCCATCAAACAGGTTTGGATCAGAGTTGCGGTTTCAACGATAAACCGCTAATGTAGAGAAATCGTGACGCAAAACACGCGTTGAGGCATGCATCCTGTCGCACCCCTCACCGTCGCTCGCTCACACTGGAGACACCAATACTGGTCGGGATGACCGGACAATCACTCAAACAGTGACCTAACGCCGATTTCGCGTCATGCTGAGGCTAGAGAATACGCCATAGATTGAGTGATGAATCTATTGTGTCGTGTTTCCTGAATAGGATGCCATCCATGCCTAATCCTCCTGCCCAAACATGCCGCCTGTTTCGACGTTTTTTTGATCTTAATGGGATAATTAGCCGTGCTCAATGAAGCAAACTCCGATCTACGGCGTCGTATTCGACACAATCAGATCATGAATACTCTACAGCATCAATCCTTGATGCTGTTCGCGTTGATTGGGCTCATTTTACTGACATATTTGACCTATCGCGGTGCGGTATTTGGCAATGAACATCAACTGAGTGGCTGGACGATTTTATCAATCAGTGCGATTGCCATTTCTGCGGTCATCAATACTCAGCTTGGACAGCGAGCCAATCAAGTCTCACTTGAGTTAATTGATAACTACTTATTGCTTAATGCATTTATGTTGGGCTTAGTCATCGCCGTTGGACAGCTATTATTTGGTTTTAATATCAGCAACTTCTCTAATGTGATCAATCAACCGAGTTATGGCATTCAACTATTTAGCGCGATTGTGATTTTTTCGCACATGCTGGCACTGATCGCACTAACGGATCGACTGCGCTATTTTATGATGTTTTTAATCACCAGCATGATTCCGGTAATGACCCTTCAGTTGGTTGGTTGGCGAGAAGTGTTATCCAGCCAATCGATTGTATTTTTTGCCGATCTGTATTTTCTGTTCATGTTGTTTTGTGGCTATCAACTCCATCGAATTCGCGACGAATCGACATGGCTGGTGATTCGCAATGACAATTTGGTCGATCACTCTGAATCACAGCGTGAACTGGCGGAATCCGCCAAAGGCCAACTGGAACAAGAAATGCGAGACCGCAAAGCGGTTGAGTTTCAATTGCAGCAATCTAACTATCGGCTGGAAGAAAAGGTTCGCGAACGTACCCACGACATCCAACAAATCAATGCACACTTAGAGCGCTCTAAGCATAGCTTGGAGATGGCACACAATACCGCTGGGATCGGCAGCTGGGATTGGAATGTGGCTGAACGAGTGATCCAAACCACCAACTTCGATCAGATTTTAGGCTACAGCAACGACGAAATGAACGACCATATCGGCAACATGGGTCGTATCGTTCATCCAGAGGATTTTCCGGCGGTACGACGTGCGATTACCGCGCATTTAATGAATCGCAGTGACCGCTACGAATCAGAGTTCCGGATTCGACATAAATATGGCTATTGGGTCTGGGTACAGGACATGGGACGGGTGATTGAGCGTGATCCCGCCACGCGCCGCGCCTTGCGGATGGTCGGTATCCGTCGCAACATCAATGCCGAAAAAAATATTGCCGAAAAACTCAAACTCTCTGCCACGGTATTTCAGCAAGCCGCTGAAGGGATTTTTATTTTAGACAGCAAGCTACACTATCTGGACATGAACCCTCGCTTCGAACAAATCACCGGCTATCAGCGGGATGACATGATTGGGGCGCATGTGTTTAATCATCCGAATGTGTCACCTCGCGTAAAACAGCAATACCTTAAAATGCTCAAATCACTGGTAACGCATGGTGAATACGAAGGTGAGATTATTGACCAACATAAAAATGGCGATGACTTACCGATTTGGATTCACGTCAATGGCATCGCCGATGATAAAAACCGCACCACCCATTATATTGGCATTATGTCCGATCTGACCCAACGCAAAAAAGATGAGCAGCGACTCTCCTATCTGTCAAATTATGATGCGTTAACCGACCTGCCTAACCGCAACCTGTTTAAAAGCCGCTTACACCAACTGATTCTCAACAGCGCCTCAACCAAAGAACAGTTTGCCTTATTGCGGATTAATATTGACCGTTTTCGGCTGCTTAATGACTCACTCGGCGCAGACTGTGCAGATGAGTTACTGCAACTGGTGGCTCAACGCCTGACCAGTTATGACAGTCATGCCAGCTTGATTGCTCGACTTGGTGGTGATGATTTTGCCATTATTTTGGAAAATATTGGCGCGAGTCGCAAGGACATGCAGCAATACTGCGACGCCTTGATGAATATGTTTGAGCAGCCTTTCCAAATCGGCAAACAAGAAGTAACCGCAACACTCTCAGCAGGGATTGCACTGTTTCCGGAGCATGGCCGACAGGTCGATACGCTGTCGAACCATGCCGAAAAAGCCTTACAAGAGGCCAAGCGGATTGGTGGGCGTACCTTAAGATTCTTTAACAATGATGTCAGCGTCCAATCCATCGAAAAAATCAATCTTGAAAATGCCTTACGCAAAGCCTTATCCAATGATGAATTGACGGTGTATTACCAACCCAAAATCGATGTCAAAACCCAAAAAATCGATGGATTTGAAGCCTTAGTGCGCTGGATTCATCCCACCAAAGGTCTTATTTCACCAGTACAATTTATTCCTTTGGCCGAGGAAACCGGTTTGATTTCTGCGCTGGGTGAAATTGTATTGGATAAATCCTGCGCACAAATTAAAGCGTGGGAGCAACAAGGCTTTAATAATATTCGTGTGTCCGTCAATATCGTGGCACAACAATTACAACGCGGCAATTTTGTGGAAACCGTGGATCGAATTTTAGAGCGACATCAGGTCGATCCACACTGGCTAGAACTGGAAATCACCGAGTCGTCTTTGATGGATGATCCCGCCAAAATCAAAGAAATCTTAAATGAAATCAAGCAGCGTCATATCAGTATTGCGCTAGATGATTTTGGGACGGGATACTCGTCATTGTCTTATTTGGGACAATACCCGATTGATGTCCTAAAAGTAGATCGCTCGTTTGTGATGGAAGTCGGCATCAGTCCGAGTCATGAAGCGATTGTGCGGGCGGTCTTGGCAATGGGGCATTCACTCGGCATGTTGGTGGTTGCCGAAGGCGTCGAAACCATGGCACATGCCGAATTCCTACGTGATGAAGGTTGTGACTTATTGCAAGGCTATTTGATTAGTAAGCCGTTACCCGCAGAGCAGGCAACGGCATTTTTAAGACAAATGGCGGAGCCAAACTTCCAAGTATTAGGCGAAAAATTTTCGGAATATAGTGCCATACAGCTGAACTCAGCCGCTGGCTCAGTCTTCTGAGCCAATAAACTGTTAAAAACTGTCTGGTCGCTGTTCCTGACAAAACCCGCGTAACACTGCTATAATTTTGCGTTGCCGTAATCAGGCAACCACTTGCCACACTTGACTTTTGAGACCGAGACGAAGATGGACGATCAAGCCCTAAAACAAGCCGCACTGGACTATCACGAATTTCCCCAGCCGGGCAAGATCAGCGTGACCCCAAGCAAACAACTGGTCAATCAAATCGATCTGGCACTTGCCTACTCACCAGGTGTGGCCGCACCGTGCCTTGAGATCGAACGTGACCCATCTTTGGCGGCACGCTATACCGCGCGTGGTAACCTCGTAGCCGTGATTACCAACGGAACCGCGGTACTTGGCTTAGGCAATATCGGCCCACTGGCGTCTAAGCCTGTCATGGAAGGCAAAGGCGTTTTATTTAAAAAATTTGCGGGCGTCGATGTGTTTGACCTCGAAATCGACGAAAATGACCCAGACAAGCTGGTCGATATTATTGCCTCACTTGAGCCGACTTTTGGCGGGATTAATCTTGAGGATATTAAAGCACCTGAATGCTTTTACATTGAGAAAAAACTACGTGAACGGATGAAAATCCCAGTATTCCATGATGACCAACATGGCACCAGCATTATTGTTGGCGCAGCCCTGATCAACGCCCTTGAACTGGTCGGCAAAAACATTCAAGACATCAAAATCGTAGCATCGGGTGCAGGCGCGGCGGCGATCTCTTGCTTAGACTTGCTCTGCTCACTCGGTGTGCAGCGTCAAAATATCACGGTCGCCGACTCCAAAGGTCTGATCACTACTGCACGCTTGGCCAGCCTAGATGCGAGTAAAGCGCGTTATGCACAAGACACGACACACACGCTACTGGGTGACGTGATCGCGCATGCCGATATGTTCTTAGGGCTATCGACCGCAGGCATTTTGACCGCTGAAATGGTGGCACAGATGGCGGCTGACCCGATCATCTTTGCACTGGCCAACCCGAATCCAGAGATTCTGCCTGAACATGCTAAAGCAGTGCGCCCAGATGCGATTATCGCAACCGGTCGCTCGGACTATCCGAATCAGGTCAATAACGCGCTGTGCTTTCCGTATATCTTCCGTGGTGCGCTTGATGTCGGTGCAACAACCGTCAATGAAGAGATGAAAATCGCCTGTGTCCATGCCATTGCGCAGATGGCACACATCGAATCCAACGCCAAAACCTACGACGAGCAAACCAAACACTTTGGCCGTGAATACTTGATCCCTGGCCCACTCGACCCACGCTTGATTTTGGCGATTGCGCCAGCAGTCGCCCAAGCTGCCATGGATTCTGGTGTCGCAATCCGCCCGATTCAAGACTTTGCGGCGTATCGTCAGCGGCTATCTGAGTTTGTATACAACTCAGCATTCCTGATGAAGCCAGTGTATGCCCGCGCCAAAAACGACCCAAAACGCATTGTATTTTGCGAAGGTGAGGATGCCACTGTCCTACGCGGCGTACAGACGATCGTCGATGAAGGCTTGGCCAAACCGATTTTAGTCGGTCGTCCTGTGGTGGTCGAAGCCAATATTGCCAAGCTTGGCCTACGCCTTAAAGCCGGCATTGACTTTGAAATGATCAATCAAGACGCCGACCCGCGCTACAAAGAATACTGGCAGCATTACTATAATCTGATGCAACGCCGTGGTATTGGCTTAGAGCTGGCTAAACGCGAAGTACGTCGTCGCACCACATTGATTGGCGCGTTGCTGGTACAGTTTGGCGTAGCAGATGGCATGATCTGTGGCACCTTTGGCTATTTTGACCTGCATTTAGACTATATCCGTGATGTGATCGGCACACGTAAAGGCATCAGCAACATGTACGCCATGAACGTGGTGATGATGGGTGACCGCAATCTGTTTATTGCCGATACTTACGTGAATCCAGATCCAACAGCGGCAGAACTGACTGAAATGACCTTACTCGCCGCCGAAGAAGTGCGTCGCTTCGGTCTAGAGCCAAAAGTGGCATTGTTGTCACACTCGAGCTTTGGCAGTGCAGACACCGCCAGTGCGAAAAAAATGCGTGACGTGTATCGGATGCTGGCTGAGCAAGCACCAGAGTTGGAAGTCGAAGGCGAAATGCACGGTGATGCCGCAATTGATGAAGCGATTCGTCTGGCTGAATTCCCGAACTCACGCTATCGTGGTTCAGCGAATCTGCTGATCATGCCGACCCTTGATGCGGCCAATATCGCGTTTAACCTGCTTAAAGCCACTGCGGGTGCAAACGTCACCGTCGGGCCGATTTTACTCGGTGCCGGCAAGCCCGTACATGTGTTGACCCCGACTGCTACACCACGCCGCGTGGTCAACATGACGGCGTTGACCGTGGCTGAAATTCAGCACGTCGAGCAATTTGGTCAATAATCCAACACAATCCGCCCATCGGTTCACGTATTGAAACCGATTGGGTCTTGTCAGTGCCTCTGGACTAGCCCATCATTTAGGGTCAGACAGAGGCATTTTTCATGGAAATTTATCTGGTCGGTGGCGCAGTTCGGGATGCACTACTGAATCGACCGGTTACAGAGCGCGACTATGTAGTGGTCGGTACCACACCCGAACAGATGATCGCAGCAGGTTTTAAGCCGGTAGGACAGGATTTTCCAGTGTTCCTACACCCTGTCACGCACGAAGAATATGCTCTGGCGCGCACCGAGCGCAAAAATGGCCGTGGTTACGCAGGCTTCCAATTTCACACCTCACCTGATCTACAGGTCGAAGATGATCTCATTCGACGGGATTTGACCATTAACGCGATTGCTCAAACTGAAGATGGTCAGTTAATTGACCCGTTTGGTGGTCTTGATGATCTTGATAATCGCTTATTACGCCACGTGTCGCCCGCATTTGTAGAAGATCCTTTGCGTGTATTACGGGTCGCACGTTTTGCGGCACGCTATGCTCCATTGGGATTTCAGATTGCCGCCGAAACCTTGTCACTGATGCGTGACTTGGTCGCCAGTGGTGAACTCGACCATCTGACCCCAGAACGGGTCTGGAAGGAAACTGAGCGTGCCTTGGCCGAAGATCGGGCGGACGTGTATATCCAAGTGCTGCGTGATTGTGGCGCATTGAAGGTCTTAATTCCTGAGCTGGATGCCTTGTTCGGTGTACCACAACGCCCACAGCATCATCCCGAAATCGACAGCGGCGTGCATACACTGATGACACTGCAACGCGCCTGTGAAGCAGGTTATTCCGTACGGGTGCGCTGGGCAGCATTACTGCATGATGTCGGTAAAGCCCTCACGCCTGAACCAGAATGGCCACGTCATCACCAGCACGAAGAGCGTGGACTCGATCCGGTTCGGCAGATTTGCCAACGCTTTAAAGTCCCGACGGCTTATCGTGACTTGGCTGAGCTGGTCTGCCGCGAGCATCTGATGTGTCATCGCGTGCAGGAATTACGTGCAGGTACAGTATGGCGACTGCTACAGCGACTCGATGTGCTGCGCAAACCTGAGCGTGTGGAAGAATTTGTGCTGTGCTGTCAATGCGATGCTCGTGGCCGACTCGGCTTGGAAGATCGAGCCTACCCACAAGCTGATTTTGTGCGTGAAGCAATGCTGCGGGTACGCCAGATTCGTGCCAGTGATCTGCCACAACACCTAAATGGCTGTAGTATTGGCGAAGCACTGGTCAATGCACGCATTGATACGATCCAAAAATTCAAGCAAAGCCTGCCAAAAACGCAACCCATGCCCACACCTCACACGATCTGTGAGCAAACATCCACAGGCTAAGCCGACCAGCTTAAAAACGGATGGCGAATCAATGCCGAATTAAAATAACGCGGATCATCTGACACCTCATCGCCGAGCCAAGCTGGGCGATCAAATATTTGATCGACAGCCGTTAACTCAATTTCAGCCACCAACAACCCAGCATTTTCACCCAAAAACTCATCGATCTCCCACACCACATCTGCCTGCGCAATGCGATAGCGATACTTTTCGATCACCGGCTTGAGGCAGAGCTGATCCAACAACTGCATCGCCTCTGCCACGGCAATCGGATACTCCAACTCCAAGCGTGCAATGCCTTGAGTTTTGCCCTTAATCGTCAACCAAGCCTGCGCTCCACTGACACGCACACGTACCGTACGCTCTGGTTGGTCAGACAGATAGCCTTGCCGAATCAAGCAACCTTCGCCAGCAGAGCTACGCCACTGCTGGTTCTTCAATAAGAATTTACGCTCAATTTCAATTGCCATCACACGATTCCAAACCAGCCAATATTGTTTAAATCGCCCCAAACCGCGCATGTAGCCGCTGATAGTACGCCAGCAAATGCGGATGTTGATCGTTCACCTTTAGACCCGCCAAACGACCAAAATCCAAAGCCGCATACAAGGTTAGATCCGCCACGCTCAGTTGTCCGCCATACAAATAATCTTGTGTCGCCAAAATCCGCTCAAAATAACCAAACCGATTCAAGGCACGGCGACGTGCTAGCGGTGCAAACTCTGCCAACTGCTCTATTTTACCCGCCCAAAATGGATGACCATGCTGAAAGGCATGCATCATGGGATACAACACTTCTTGCTCTGCTTGGCGGCTAAGCTGATCAATCTTGGCTTGCTCAAGCGCAGATTCACCAAACAAAGGCTGCTGTGGATAGCTCAATTCAAAATAACGACAAATGGCAATTGAATCAGCAATCACGGTGCCATCATCAAGCTGTAACGCTGGAATCTGCCCCAATGGATTCACTTGTAAATATGGGGCTTGCTGGTTTTCTTGGGCAGATAAATCCACCTGCACCACCTCCAAACCAATCGCCGCCAAATCTAGCTGCTTGGCGGCTAAAAACAACTGCACACGGCGCGGATTGGGCGCACGAACACTGACAAAAAGCCTCATCATGTTTTTCCTTGACTTAAGAACCTATCGCTGACTAACGGCCAAATGACCAACCGTCATCCCACTCTTGTTGCTGTGCTGGCGTTTGCTCACTGCGTGCTGAGGTACTCGGACGCTCTTTAATCAGCACTGACAACTCAAGCTGTTGCTCACCACGCTGTACCCGTAACTGTACCGTAGAATCTGGCTTTTGCTGCCCTACCAATTGAATCAATTGTGCTGCTGTGCGCAATGGCTGCTGATTAATGGCTAAAATACGATCATTGGCTTGTAAACCAGCCACATCAGCAGGCCCTCGTTGTTGTACGCCCACCACCAATACACCCGCCACTGCTTGCGCTGAGGCCGCTTCATCTGGCCCCACTTCGATGCCGAGCCAGCCACGCGTGACGCGACCAAACTGAATAATCTCGGTCATCACCTGCCGCGCCAAACCGACTGGAATCGCAAAACCAATTCCCATCGAACCACCAGAGCGTGAAAAAATCGCCGTATTAATGCCGACCAAATTACCAGCCACATCAATCAATGCGCCACCCGAATTACCAGGGTTAATTGCTGCATCAGTTTGAATAAAATCTTCGTAGGTATTAATGCCGAGTCCCGAACGCCCCGTCGCCGAAATAATGCCTTGGGTCACGGTTTGTCCGACCCCAAATGGATTACCAATCGCCAGCACCACATCACCGACCAGACTCGGACTTTTCTTAAATGGCAACACGGGTAACCCTGTACGCTCGATTTTGAGCACTGCCAAATCACTTTCTGGATCAGTACCGACAATCGTTGCATCAATGCGCTGCCCATCTTGTAGAGCCACGACAATGCCATCGGCATCTGCCACCACGTGATTATTGGTTAAAATATAGCCCTCAGAGCTCACAATCACTCCCGACCCTAAATTGGTCGAGTCTTCTTGCTCTAGCTCAGGAATCGCCTGCCCATGGAACTCAAAAAACCGCCGCAAAGATGGATCATTCAGCGAGGGATGTCCACTCACCTTTTGCGTCGTATAAATGTTGACAACCGCTGGACTCGCCACTTGGACTGCCGCATGATAAGACGCAACAGCATTGGCTGCGCCTGTGACGACTAATGGCCGCTGCTGATTGATAACCGCCGTTTCTGGCTTGTTTTGCCATTGGCGTTGTAGCATCGCAAACACACCAATCACCACAATCAGCAGTACCCAAGGCAACCACATGACAGCTCGACGCACAGGACTCTTCCTTCTTTTAAATGGTCAATCAACAAACACAAACCGTCAATCGCTTGCACGGATCAGATCCAACTAGCCTAACGATTTCTGCGCAAGGATTCTTGAGGATTTATGCAACTGTTCAAGCCTAATGCTCTTATCGCCCAATCATGGAGTCGCCCACATGGTCTCGATTAAACTACAGCAACTGGTAAATTGGTGTGATCAAACACTGCTCAGCCACCAATTTAAAGACTACTGCCCGAACGGGCTACAGATTGAAGGCCAAGCGACCGTCAGTAAAATCATCAGTGCGGTCAGTGCCAGCCAAAGCGTGATTCAACTGGCCATCGAAGCACAAGCCGAAGCAATTTTAGTGCATCATGGTTATTTTTGGAAAGGCGAAGATGCCGTATTGACAGGCATTAAAGCGGATCGGATTCGACAGTTAATGCAACACGGCATTTCGTTGATCGCCTATCACTTGCCGCTGGATGCACATGCCACGCTGGGCAATAACGTCGCACTGGCCGAGTTACTGGATTTTGAGATCACGGGCACACTACAACCGCAGCATGCCCAACCCATCGGCAACATTGGGACATGCGCTAGCATGAGCGTCGAACAACTGACTGAGCATTTATCACAGCGACTCGGCCGACCCGTGACGCATTTAGAGGGTGGTCGGGACACCATTCAGCGTGTGGGCTGGTGTACTGGCGCGGCACAGGATTTAATTCATGCGGCACATGCACAAGGCTGCGATGCGTATATTTCGGGTGAAGTCAGCGAACGCACCTTTTATGAAGCGCAAGAATTAGGCATCCATTATTTTGCCTGTGGCCATCATGCCACGGAGCGCGGTGGCGTACAGCGACTTGGCCAAGCCATCGCAGATCAGTTTACGATCTCTGTGCAATTTGTGGATACCGCCAATCCCATCTAGCTGCTAAACTCGATCACGCACCGCACCGAATAGAGACCATTCTGCTCGGTGCTGGCTTGTGATTTTCTACCCCTAGCGACCTGCAAGGAACGTTTACTATGTCTAGTATTACCCTACCTGATCTACCATATGCCAAAGACGCATTGCTGCCACATATCAGTGCTGAAACGCTCGAATTTCACCACGACAAGCACCACAATGCCTATGTCGTTAAGCTGAATGAACTGATTGCTGGTACCGATTTGGCGGGTCAAGATCTCGAACAGATGATCAAAGCCAGCGCAAAAGATGCAAGCAAAGCAGGCATTTTTAACCAAGCAGCGCAAATCTGGAACCACACCTTCTATTGGAATTGCATGACGCCAAATGGTGGCGGTGCACCTACTGGTGCAGTAGCAGACAAAATCATGGCCGCCTTTGGCAGCTACGAAAAATTTGCAGAAGAATTCACCGCGGCTGCACTGACTCAATTTGGTTCAGGCTGGGCGTGGTTGGTTGCCGATGAAATCAACGGCAATGTATCCATCATGAAAACCGCCAATGCTGACCTACCGATGGCACATGGCAAAATTGCACTGCTGACAATTGATGTATGGGAGCATGCCTACTACATCGACTTCCGTAACCTACGTCCAAAATATGTCAAGACCTTCCTTGACAGCTTGGTCAACTGGGAATACGTCAATGCCAAACTGGCTGGCCAGCCGGCCGGTGTTGAAAAATAATCGTTTAAGTCACGATTAACACAACAGGCTGCCCATTGGCGGCCTGTTTTTTTGGAGACTGATTGTATGCGCGCCCCTTATATCACTCGTCATGGCTATCAAGCTTTATCGGACGAACTGGATTTTTTATTGCGCAGCAAACGCCCCGAACTGACCCGTGCCGTCAGTGAAGCCGCTGCACTGGGTGATCGCTCAGAAAACGCCGAATATATCTACGGCAAAAAACTACTGCGTGAAACCGACCGTCGGATTCGATTTTTACAGAAACGTGTGCCTGAACTACAAGTGATAGATCGCCTACCCGATGATCAGTCACGGGTGTTTTTTGGTGCCACCGTCAGCGTTGAAGATCACAGCGGACAAGCACAAACGGTGCGCATCGTCGGTTCCGATGAGTTTGAGCCTAGTCAGCACTGGATTAGCATCGAGTCACCGATGGCACGCGCACTCCTCGGTAAGTGCGTCAACGATGAAGTACAGGTACAACTACCTTATGGACAAACTGAACGTTACGTTATTACCGAGGTTAACTATTAAAAATAACTAACCATAGCTTACTAAATAAAGCATTTTTGATTAAAATGACTAAAAAATAGACTGTTTATCGGAAAAGGTTAGCCTTTAAAGATACAATTTGTAATAATTAAGCCTATCCCGACAGTTGGAAGATGATTTGTTATCACCTAATCTGATCCGCCACGCCACGAAACAATCAACGTTTGCAGCCCGTTCTGCACGCAGCCGCCGTTCGATTTTAGCCTTAGTCACCGGTTTAGTATGCTACGCAATTCCAGTACATGGCTCTGTGACTGATGGCACGCGATTTGATCGGGTGATCGCTCAGCAAACATTGACGGTGGTCAGTGTCGCTGGAGACACGACATTTTTTGGTCAAGATCAATATTTACATGGATTTGGATACGATTTAACCCGTGCCTATGCGGGTGACTTAAATGTAAAATTGAACTTTAAACAATTGCCCTCTGTCGCCGCTGCACTAAAAGCAGTCGAAGACGGTCGAGCTGATTTTGCCATGACGACTGCGTCACCGACTCAATTAAAAAAACGTCAACTGGCAGGACTTGATCTTAGCTGTGGCGAGCCCGCGATGCTGGCACGTTATGGTCTGAACACCAAATTGAATTGGTCATTTAAAACCAGTGGCGACCCGCTGATTTCTAGCGCACACGGTTTTATTTGTCAGGAGCGACAGCTAGGTGTCACACGGCGCTTAGCGGCTTTTTATGATCAAAAGCTACTGAACAACCGAGTCGAGCGCGTTGCATTTAACAAGGCAATCGACACTCGTTTGCCGCGCTACCTCTCATCATTTCAGTCACATGGTAAGCAACATAAAGTCGACTGGCATTTATTGGCAGCCATGGGCTATCAAGAGTCGCACCTAAAAGCCGATGCCGTGTCACCGACCGGTGTCCGTGGAATCATGATGTTGACCCGAGCCACCGCACGCGGCTTAGGCGTGAGAGATCGTGAAGATCCAGCGCAAAGCATTCAAGGCGGTGCAAAATACCTTGCACAACTACAAAAGCACTATGCCTCAGTTCCAGAAGCTGATCGGTTATGGTTTGCACTGGCCGCTTACAACATGGGACCAGGCGCAATCGATGGGGTACGTCGTCGAGTACGTCAGTCCGGCCAAGATGCAGATCGCTGGGCGAATGTGTTTCGCTATCTGTCAGAAAACTCATCACGGCGTGGTCAGTATCGGCAGGTGATTCACTATGTGACCAATATCCGCGCATATTTGGAAAACATCAAACAAGACCAACGCGTTTCACGCCTGTAATACTGCTGCATCATCTGCATATACTGGTTTGCTCCTAAGTGGGCAAGCCAGACTCATCCCCCCAAATCAGGGATATAAGGCCATCTCATTTGCTTTTGCTAGACAATATCCTCTAAATAGTCAATAGACTGGCCTGAAAGCGGCTGGATTTTCGAACAGTGATTTGATCAATTTTGGAGAGACCCATGCCTAATTTAACCAATAGCCTTAAAACAGGGTTGATCGGCAGCGTATTGCTGCTCGTAGCGGCTTGTACAGCAGAACAAATTAACATGGCGACCCAAACCATTGGTATGGTCAGCAACCCCAATGGTGCGGTTGGCGCACCTGCCAATAACATTCCAGCAAAAGCAACCGTCAACGGTAAATACTCCGGCCTGATCATGGTATTGAACTGCCCTGCCGATCGCAGCAATTATGGTCAGTTTAACGATTGGGGTTACTGGAACGGCGGCAGTGGCAAGTGGTGTGACCAGCCAGCCAAAGCTGGGCATTGGGTATATGTCGCACCCAACTGGTACGTCTGGCAAAATAAACGTTAAGCCGAAAATTAAGCAAATCGCAGCGTGCGCCATCCGGCGCATACTGCTACAAAACACCTCCGCAAAATATCCATAAAGACCGTTCATAGATACTGTCTGATCAAACGGATTGAATCTTGATCTGCTAAAGTCTGCATTCCTGAGTGTAATAGCCAGAGTATCCCGCTCATGAAATGGCGTGACAGACGACAAAGTAGCAACGTAGAGGATCAACGACGCTCTGGTGGCCGCGCGCTTGGCTTCAAAGGCGGCATCGGCACCATGGTTTTGGCGGTGCTCTTATGGGGCGTGTTCGGTATTGACCCGCGCACCACGATAGGCGTTAGCCAACAACTCAATAGTGGCAGCAGCAATAATACACCCGTGGTTGATACAGAGGGGTCCGCGCGTACCAAGCAATTTGTGCAAGTTGTACTTGCCGACACCGAAGATACGTGGCAATCCATTTTTAGCCAAGCTCAAATCGTACCGGAAAGCTTTACCCACGGCAGTAGCGCACAACGAATGCATTGGTTCAAAGTTGGCTTAGCATCCGGCCAACTAGACCAATGTGACACCTTCAAGCAACCCATTTAGCTCGCGGGAGGTGTATTGTGGCTGAGCGCAGCCACCCTCAAAAACTCACCTGCACACCCAGACTGAGATTGCGTCCCATCATCGGGACAACATTACTCAAGAATGAGGTGTGATTATAGGCCACTTCGTCTAGCAGGTTTGAGCCACGCACAAACAGCCGATACTGTTCTTGATTGGCCGTCATGCCTTCATAGCTGAGGGTTGCATTCAGCATTTGGTAAGCGGGCGTGACCTGTTCAAACGATGCAATATTGTTTTGGGTATTGACCTGATACCACTCGATCTCACCTTGCCAATCTTGCCATGTGTGATTCAGGCGACTGCCCCAACGCGTGGCGGGAATCCTTGGCAAATCCTCACCACCGCGCAAGCGTCCTTCCACATGATCGGCAAACACCGTGGCGGAGAGACTCGGCGTGAAGGCATAACTCAGCTCAGCCTCTGCCCCGATAAACTCAGCATCGGCTTGGGTATATTGGATCAATCGAAAGTTTTCAAATCGATCTAAGCTATTGGCATAAATATAATCATCGACTCGATTATAAAATAGCTGCGCATTAAACGTCAGATCAGCATCGGTACGCCGTAATCCCAGCTCAGTATTCAGTGAAGTCTCTGCACCTAATCTGGCATCACCAAGCTCCAGCGTATTGGTCGCCACATGCACGCCATTGGCATACAACTCTTGCGCATGTGGTAAGCGTTGTGAACGCGATACGCTACCCACCAGACTGTAATTCGGCGCAAAATCCCACAAGGCTGACACCGAAGCCGACGTACCGCGCAGACTCGATTCAGGTTGCGTATTGTCTGGGCTGATCTGTTGCCACTCTTGCCGTGCGCCCAACTCAACATGCCAGTCTTGCCACTGGTAAGACTCCAACAGAAACAAGCTACTGCTGCGGGTGTCGGTGGTCGGCAAGAAGCTTTCTTCGCCTTTGACACTCAACTCGGCCTGCTGCTGTTGTAGGCCAATCACCCCGCGCCAGCCTGCCAGCGGCTGATGCTCCAGCTCCAGCCGAGTGTCATAACCACGATTGCTAAAGGTGGTCGCCACGCTGCCGTCTTCAATTTCTTGGTGCTGATAATCGGTCAAACCCGCACGCAGCCGTAGTTTTTCGATCCCTGCGATGGGGTTAGCCAACTCACCACGCAGATCCACCCGCTCACT
>JBBKWW010000051.1:0-3650 GCA_037969155.1 Moraxellaceae bacterium | reverse complement strand
CAGCGTCTAGTACGTAAAGCCATTCAGTTTGCCATCGACAATGACAAGCCTTCAGTCACGTTAGTGCACAAAGGCAACATCATGAAGTACACCGAAGGTGCCTTCAAAGAATGGGGCTACGAGCTGGCGATGGAGCGTTTTGGCGGTGAGCTGATCGACGGTGGCCCATGGTGCAAAATTAAGAACCCACGGACTGGTGCAGAGATCATCATTAAAGATGTGATCGCTGATGCGTTCTTGCAGCAGATTTTGATGCGTCCTGCCGATTACTCAGTGATTGCAACGCTCAATCTAAATGGCGACTATATCTCTGATGCGCTCGCGGCAGAAGTCGGCGGTATCGGTATTGCACCAGGTGCGAACATCGGTGGTGCGATTGCGGTGTATGAAGCGACCCACGGCACAGCGCCGAAGTATGCCGGCCAAGATAAGGTTAACCCTGGCTCGATCATCCTCTCCGCAGAGATGATGCTACGTGACATGGGCTGGACTGAAGCGGCAGACTTGATCATCGAAGGCATGAGTGGTGCGATTGCTGCTAAAACCGTGACCTATGATTTTGAGCGGCTGATGCCAGATGCGACGTTGTTGCGTTGCTCTGAGTTTGGTGATGCGATCATCAAGCACATGGAAGATTAAGGCGCAGATGTATTAAAAATGGCCAGACATGTTCTGGCCTTTTTAATTCATAAATGGTGATTAAGTGATGATGATTAGAAGTGAAGTTCAAGCAGCTTTGCTGCAAGCGCAGTTTTTTAATCAGCAATGGAAAGGCCACCAAAATATTGCAGGGCTGGAGGATTTTGCTGAGTTAATGCGAGTCAGCAAAAACCGCTGTCAATTACAGATTTTACGCTTTGCGAGTTCTGACCTCGTTTCGATGAGATTGGATTATGTGGAAAGTACCACAGTTGGTGAGCCGCTATGGTTAGTCGGCGGGATTGGGATGCCAGAAGGTTTGGCATGTCATATCCCATTACGAATTTTGCAACAACAGTTATCCAGTGATCAGATTGCGATCTGGGAAATTGGCGAGTTTTAAATTAATTAAGGAGCGTTAACGCGTGGATCAAGCAGGTCAGAAAATTGATTTTATGGATTTTTTCCAAAATTTTTTGTTGGGAAATTTTTTTCATATTAATGTGGTTGCATGGGGGTTAATTGGTTTATTCCTATTTTTTATGTGGTTCTTGAGAAAAAGTTTTCTTATGGGTAAGTTATCTACCCAATCAAAATTTGCCCCAAGTGTAATGACTGCCGCAGGACTACTTGGCACATTTATTGGTCTCAGCTATGGTCTTAAGGATCTGAATCTGGATAACCAAGCCTCCATGCAGGAATTGGTCAATGGCCTTAAGCTGGTGTTTGTCTACTCCTTGGTCGGTGTAGCATCCTCTATTTTCTTTATGTTGTTAAATATGATTCCCACTGGGCGACATATGCAACAACTGAGCCAGTCCGCCGATCGAAATAAACAGCTACTGCAAACCCACAATCAAGCGTTGCTTGATTTACTTACAGAGCAACGCGATGCGCAACAACAAATGGCGAGAGATATTGCCCAGCTACAGTTTGGCAATGATAACGAAGAGCTAGGTCGCACCATCACTGAAGGCGTAGTGAATGGCCTTGCCCCGATGCTGATAGAAATTAAAAATGCCGTCGCCGATCAAGGTGGTGAAGCAATCCGACAGGTGCTGGATGAGCTTAAAGAAGAAATTTTAGTACCCATGCAGCGCTCACTTACTCAGACCAATAGTGCGTTGGATGACACCAATCAAACCGTGCTTGCGATGATTCAAGTGGTACAAGAGACACAACAGCACAACGATCGCTTGATTGCTGCCGTGGGTCGCGCCAGTGAGCAGATGGTGACTGCGAGTGAAAAAATGAATGGTTTGGTGGATAAAATCGACCAGACCGTCAGTCATATGGGGACGATTCAAGAGCAGCAAAAAGCGTCTTTAGATCGATTTAATGAGGACTTACAGGCCAATCTGGCGCAGATTAAGCCTGCGATCGAAGACGGTTTGAATACTGCAAAAGAGGGTCTAACTGCTGCGATTGGCGTTGCAGCATCATTGATGCAAGAGAGTATTGCACAGGCATCTGATGCGATGGTCGATAATCTTGATAAAGCCCTGACCCAAGCAGGCACACAGCTCAACGACACGATTGGCAGTGCAACGCACGACCTCACCACAGCAGTTACCGACACCACCAGCCGCCTGAACGAATCAGTACAAGGCGCCTTACAAGGTTTTGACACGGCACAACAAAAACTCGATGACACCCTACAGAATTTCTCAGGTCAAATGAATGGTCACCTTGATCGGATGGCAACAGAGCTTGAGCAAATTGGCGGCACAGCACAAGGCCTGATCCAGACCGCGTCGGATGCCATGGTGAGCAACGTCCACCAAGCCCTGACCCAAGCAGGTACACAACTGAATGACACGATTGGTGGTGCAACGCACGACCTCACCACAGCAGTTACCGACACTACCAGCCGCCTCAACGAATCAGTACAAGGCGCCCTACAAGGTTTTGATACGGCACAACAAAAACTCGATGACACCCTACAGAATTTCTCAGGTCAAATGAACGGTCACCTTGATCGGATGGCCACAGAGCTTGAGCAAATTGGCGGCACAGCACAAGGCCTGATCCAGACCGCATCGGATAACCTTGAGAAAACACTGGGAGATATTGACCAAAAATTACACAATACTAGCCAAGTGCTGCAAGAATCACTTGAAACCTTCCGTCAAGAGTATCAAGCACGTCTTACCCAATACTTGGATCTACAACAGCAGCGTTTAGATGGTTTCTTAGATCAGCAAAACCAGCAACTCGAACAAACGATTGGCAAGCAGCGCGAAGGCTTGGTGGCGGTGACGCATGACTTGCAACGTACCTTTGCCGAGGCGACTCAACAGCATCGCAACGTGGTGGATGCCCAGCAAAACATGTTGCAGCGCTTAGATGCGACGCGAGAGGCGTTATTGCCGAAAATAGCTGAAATTGCTCGCGAGTTAGGACAAGGTGAGCAAAAGATGGTGGCGCAACTTAAACTATCAAATGACGCATTGCATCAAGTATCCGAGGCATTGAGTCAAATGGGGCAACAATTGCCAACAGAGTTTGCCAAAGCCTTTGAGCAGCTAGATCAGAAGTACCGTGAGGCATTTAGTAGCTTGGATAGTGGTTTGGCTGATACCGTTGGGGCGTTGTTGGCCGCAACCGAGGCTTTGGTGCAGGCTTCTGGCTTAAATGACACGATGCAGCAGGGTTAATCGGAGCGGATGATGATTGACCAGACAGAATTTGCCGACCACGAAAGTGAATCAGCGACATGGATTGCATTGGCCGATTTAATGACAGGCTTGATGGCAATTTTTTTGGTGATGGCGTTGATTATTTTGACCAATCAAAACCGTAAGCAAGTTGTGATCATTACCGCTGTGACTGCGGCACTGGAAGAGGCCAAAATTGAAGTGGTGACTGATCCAAAGACCGGTGATGTCAGTATTGTGAATCGTGACTTGTTATTTAATTATAATTCGGCAACCCTGAGTCCAAGGGGAAAAGTTTTTTTAGATCGTTTTGTACCCCAATATAGCAAGGCCATTTTTAGTTTAGATGACGAG
>JBBKWW010000050.1:0-28585 GCA_037969155.1 Moraxellaceae bacterium | reverse complement strand
GGCATATTGAGCCAACGCTGCGCCGGATTCTTCGGCTCAGGATTCGGATACAAAATAAACAGTTTGGCAATCGATTGCGGCGGTAAGCCATGCACCACCCAAGGCAGTGCATCGGCATGAATCGGCTGTAAACTTTGAACGGGATCGGCCTGATAACTGTTTAAAAATTTGCTAAATTTTTCGGTAGTCCGCTCAATCGCATACAACTGAATCTCAGGATTGTGCCGCGCACAACTCAACGCGTGCATGCCCACCCCCGCACCAATCTCCAGCCAAATCGGACGATCCTGCAGCAACAGTGGCGCAACAAAATCACGCGGCGGCTTTAACGCTTCGGGGCGAAACAAACGCATCGACATCAGCTAAACTATCCCATCTCTATATCAGCGCGCATTATCCGTGCAATCGGCACAAATGCAATGCCTAACCACTGCAATCGAGAAGCCACTATGACTGCCCCACATACATTTGCCTGTCCACGCTGTCGCAAGCCTTCCACGTGGACAGACAATCCGTCTCGGCCATTTTGTTCAGAACGCTGTAAGCTGATCGACCTTGGTGCGTGGGCAAACGAAGACTATAAAGTCGCGGCCACTGACAGTAGTCCGTTATCTGGTGAGCTTGGCCAGCGCGACTTTCAGGATGATTGATCATCGTGGCGGCTCTTGCTCAGTCGCCTCGATCTCAATACCCGACATCACCACCTGATTACGGCCAAGTGCTTTGGCCTGATATAACGCCTGATCCGCCTGATGAATCAAGGTAAAAATCGCCTCTGCCTGCTCAACCAACTGACAGGCCACACCAATACTGACCGTCAGTCGCACAGACTGTGCCGCCTCACAATGCACCCGCAACTGAGCAATCCCGTCACAGATCCGCTCAGCCAGCACTTGAGCTTCGGCGGGTGAGTGCGACAGCAATAGCACCAAAAACTCCTCACCACCATAACGTGATACCCAACCTCGATGAGCGACAATTTGCTGCAAGCGATGCGCACAAGCAATCAACACCTCATCACCGACCACATGACCCCAACGGTCATTGATTGTTTTAAAAAAATCCAAATCCAACACCAACACGGAGACTGGCACAGCAACTGGTGGCTGCTGCCTGCCCAGCAACAACTGAATTTTTTGTTGCACTGCACGACGATTGAGCAACCCTGTCAGCTCATCATGCTCACTGAGATAGCGTATTTTTTGCTCGCGATTTTGAAACTCTTGGATTAATTGATCAATCATGCCGAATAGCAAGCCGACATACATTAAATTGAAAAACAACGTGGAATACAGCCAAAAGCCAGAGTTTTTACCACCCAGTAAGCCTTGATCGGTCAATAGTGGCGCATATGACAACCGGTCTATGACAGTGGCCACCACCAGTCCCATAAATACCATCAGGCCAGCAATAAACAACACATAACTCGCCCAACGCTGTAAAAAAAACAGGCCCAAAATAGGAATCCCTAACATGAGCATGCCCGCGCCGAGTGACAGTAACCCCCCTAAAATCGCTAAACTTGGAATACCAACGGCCAGCGATAGCGCCACCACACACTGCATCACATGATGCCAATCACTATCGGGATGACGTGACAAATACCGGCAACAAAAATACAATAATGCCAAGTAAATCAATATTAAAAAATAAATAGGAAACAAATCAATTAAGACATCTAAACGAATATAGCGATGCGTATATGGATACGTCAGCACAAAGCCTGCCCACACGCTATACAATAGGAACTGACAAAATAATAATGCCAACAACAAAGCCAGTCGCTGGGTCGGCGACCAATCCAGAATAGCGCTCACCAAATGCCTGAGTGGTAGTCGATGCATGCAGGTGTCCTTATTATGATGTCCTCTGCCGACATCCTGTGTATGCAAAGGCCGTAAGCTGTGTGATCACAAAGGCTTAACTTAGATCAAGTATTGATTTAAAAAGCCATCATCGTCAAGTCAAGTCAAGTCATGACGAACCAGCACCACCAGCAACAAATGAGTCACTCCATTTTGCATCGCCTAGCGTACTTCTCTCAGCATGTCCTGTGATGAACTGCGTATCATTGGGCAGACTCAATAACTCGCGCGATCAGTTTAGCTGAATACGGAGACAAACAGGCAGCCATGCGCCGAAATGCGCCTCAGGACTGACATCTATTTTCCATGATTTAAGGCTATACTCGAACTCGCTTTATCCCAAATATCCTCAGCTTGCAAGGACTGCCCTGATGCCACTGAATCGACGCTTGTTTAAACAACCACTGCCGGATTGGTATCATGCCTCGCCTATTCAAGCCAGCGCCGACAGTATAGAACTAGAGTATCTCGGCACGGCAGGCTTTGTGATCAAGCATCCACAGCGCACCATTGTGCTGGACCCCTATTTGAGTCGTCCCGCGCTTTGGCCAACAATCAGCAAGCCACTCATCCCAAACACCACACTGATTCGCCGCATTATTCCACACGCCGATGACGTGCTGATTGGACATGCGCACTATGACCATATCTTGGATGCGCCTGATCTCTGTTTACAAACTGGCGCACGTTTAATCGGCTCACGCGCGACCGTGATGGTCGGACGTGCCGCAGGTCTTCCCGAGTCACAACTGATCGAAACCGCAGGTCGTGAAGACATCGCTAGCGGTACGTGGACAGTCCGTGCGCTGCCGTCAGTTCATGGCAAAGCACTGTTTGGCCGGATTCCACTGGCAGGGGACATCACCGCTCCACCGGCTTGGCCACCACGTTTTTATCAGCTAAAACATGGCTTAGTCCTGAATTGGCTGGTCGACACAGGCGGACTGAAAATCATGCATATTGATTCGGCAGATTTTTTGGAGCAAGAGCTGGCTGGGCAGCACGCTGACGTGGTGTGTTTATGTGCGATTGGCCGCAAGTATCGCCCCAATTACGTGCAAGACGTGGTGCGTTTGCTGAAGCCTAAATGGATCGTGCCTTGTCACTGGGATACGATGATCACCACACTCGAAGATACGCCAGACCTGTTGCCTGACGTGGATTTACAAGGCTTTATTGCGGAGATTCAGGCTGCTGGCTGTGTGCCAGTACTGATGCCGATTTTAGGCAAGGTACATTTTCCGCATCAGTGTGATCGGTGCTGACTCGGCTCATCTCGACGGGACATTCGCCCTGATCAGTCGCAATCACTCGACGGCTAAGCGCTGTTTTTGGGCCTGAAAATCTTCTAAATACTGTGGCGCAAGCTGCTGCTTCTGCTGTTCAGTCAAGATTTTACCCGACATCTGAAAGAATTTATGCTCTTCTTCCTTAAGATGATGATGCACTTCGTGAGCCAGTTTTTTGGCATACACTAACCAGACTGGACTCGACATCTCGGTTGCTTCCAGCGTTTCCACCAGTTCATCTAGCTCGTGATGCTCAGCAAGGGCATGTCGTGACAGATCAATACCGTCATCAGACATCATCAATGGTATGTAAAAATGACGCTCTTCAGCGGTGGCATGGGCGGCAAGCTCAAGCTTAAGCTGCTGAAAGATCTGGCCGCGCTGATCAGTCTCACCCTGTGTTTGGATCAGTGCATCCGCTAGCTGGCGTTGTTGATCATGGCTTTCACGTAAAGCATCATAGATGTTGATCATGGCAATTGGCTCAATCAAATTTGGCTAAACAACCAATAGCTTGCCAAGCTTAAAGCGTCATCTCTACCCTGTTCTGTATCTTTTTTATGGTAAAAAAATAACTGTGTAGCGCTCATGTACTGGCCTCTTCACATCGATTTGTAGGCTGGATTGGCGATTTAATTAGAGTTAATGCCTCATTGTACCCGCGGTATGCTCCTCTTTGACACCTCACGACAATCACCCAAAACTGAACAAAAAATTTCGCGATTAAGAATAGGCTTAACATTTTAGGCCAAACCCCTGAAACGATGATTAAAAATGCCAGTCGAACAAACCAATAAAACATAAACAACTGTTTTTAATAAAAATAATATTAAATATTAACGACAATATTTGGCCTGAAAATACACCACCTACCCGAATTGAATCCGAACATTAGATCAGTATACGATGAGTCTTAACCTGACCACATGCAATTGGCAAGGTGTCGTTCAGCCCATGGTCAGGCTTGTCTGTCACTCCTACACCACGCTATCGGGCAGATGTTAGTCGTAGGGTCTGCGTTTATCCAACCGCCAGCCAACCGCTTATGTGAGGTCTTTATCATGATTGCGACCAGCCTAAAAAAAGCCACTTTCGGCAAGCTTAATCTACGTCAATACGCCAAAACTTCTGATTTTGCCAGCAAAGGTACGATGCCAATTCGTCACTTTAATTTCAAGTTTGATGCCAAAGAGTTAGACATTAAGTTTTACATGAAAAAAGAATGGGCTAGCGCATATTTTGCCGCGCTATCAATTTTTTTGACTTATGGCGAAGAGTTAGTGATTGAGACTGCACGCTACCATCGTGACTTCATTCAAGACCCAATTTTAAAGCAACGTATTACCGCACTGATCGGGCAAGAGGCACTGCACTCTAAGGTACACAACGAATATAACGACGCGATGATTCCGCGTCACTATCCAGTAACGCTGTATCGCTTCTTGGCCGAAAAAGTTTTTGAATATGGCTTCCTCAAATTCCCTCAGCCACTCAAGCTCTCCATGATGGCAGGGATTGAGCATTTTACTGCCGTGCTGGCCGAATACATGATGAAACATGAAGACCACTTCTATTATTCTGATGACGCAAAAACGCGGGGTTTATGGATGTGGCACATGCTTGAAGAGTCTGAGCATAAAGACGTGGCGTATGATGTATACCAAGTTTTATCAGGCAATTACGCACTCAGAATTGCAGGCTTTGCCTTGGCCTTTGCCACGATTATGGGCGGGGTAACCTTGGGTGCAGTACTGCTACCATTTCTACAAAACCCTAAAAATCTCGTCAGCCTGAGCTTTTGGAAGGAAGCCCAAACCAGTGCCGGCCTACTGTTTGGAGCTAAAAACGGCGTATTTGGCAGCACTACAGGGCATATTTTGGACTACTTCCGTCCAGACTTTCACCCGAATGACCATGACACCACGGCATTTTTGGCCTACTACAAAGAGAAGTTGCTCAACCCAGAAAACGGCACATTGACGCCTTATTTTGTGAAGGAATTTACCCCATCGATCCGTACAGCCACCGCATAACGCTCTCCTTGAGCCGATCCGCAATCTTGATTGGCTCAAACGCTCTGTTTCTTAAGGATCAATGTCATGGGCATCTTTAGCACAAAAAACAAACCCAGCCAAAACGCCTATGCGGTGGTGACCGGTGCAGGCAGTGGTATTGGCCGTAGCTTTGCGCTGGAGCTAGGCAAGCGCGGCGGTACGGTCGTGTGTGCCGATATCAATCTGGCGGCTGCCGAAGAAACCGTCAGCCTGTTGGCCGAGCAAGGCGTGAAAGGCTTTGCACTGTCCTGTGATGTCGGCGTGGCTGAACAGGTCAAACAACTGGCAGAATCAGCCGAGCAACTGATGCAGCATCCTGTGACGTTGGTCATCAATAATGCTGGGGTCGGCTTAGGTGGTAAGTTTGAAGAAACCTCGCTCGAAGATTGGCAATGGGTCACTCAGGTTAATCTATGGGGCGTAATTCACGGCTGTCATTATTTTGTGCCTCAGTTTAAACAACTCGGTTACGGCGCGATTATTAATGTCGCATCAGCCGCCTCCTACACCTCTGCACCTGAGATGACCGCGTATAACGTGACCAAATCTGGCGTGCTGGCACTGTCTGAAACCCTCGCTGCTGAGCTGAAAAAATCCAAAATCAGCGTCAACGTACTCTGCCCCACGCTGGTGCCGACTAACATCATTAAAAATGGCCGCATTCCCAGTCGCTACTCGGAACTGGCTGATCATGCCTTGATGAATTTTGCCATGACCACCAGCGATTCAGTGGCGAAATTGAGCTTAAACCGACTGGATCGTGGCCTGTTGTATACCATTCCTCAACTCGATGCCAAGCTGTTCTGGCTCATGAAGCGCATCTCACCAACGCTGTACAACGCCTTTTTGGGCTTGTCATACCGATTGATGAAGTAAGCATTTTTGGCTAACCCGCATTTTTTGAATTTTGAGGTTTAACATGACTCAACACACGCATATCTATGACAGCTTTATCGTTGGAGCGGGTATTTCAGGTATTTTGGCGGCGATTCGACTCAGAAAAATCGGCTACCATAACTTTAAAATCATCGAAAAAGCCAGCCGTGTCGGTGGCACATGGCGTGAAAACACCTACCCTGGTTGTGGCTGTGACGTGCCATCCGCACTGTACTCCTACTCATTTGCACCGAGTAGCAAATGGAGCCATTTATTTGCCAAGCAGCCTGAGATTCTGAACTACCTTGAAGAAGTGAGCGAAAATTTTGATGTCAAACCGCTGATTCAATTTAATACTGCACTGGAACATGCGCAGTGGGATGCAAAACGTCATGTATGGGTGATTGACACCAATCAAGGCCAGTATTTGTCTAAAACAGTCGTGTTTGCGACAGGCCCAATCACTGAACCTCAAATGCCTAAACTGGATGGAATCGACAGCTTTACGGGCGAAATGTTCCACTCCGCCAAGTGGAATCATGACGTTGATCTGACAGATAAACGAATTGCAGTGATCGGCACAGGTGCTTCGGCGATTCAATTCGTACCGCAGATTCAGCCGTTAGCGAAAGCACTATATGTGTTCCAACGTACCGCGCCTTGGGTACTGCCCAAGCCAGATATTGAGCTGGGTCAGCTGGGTAAATCTGTCATCGCTAAATATCCAGCAATCCAAGCAGGCTGGCGTAGATCAGTGGCAACCTCACTCAATACCATTAATTTTGGTCTGCGCAATCCAAGCGTACTGAAGCCCATCAATGCACTGGGTAAGCAGCTCCTCAAGCTACAAATCAAAGATCGCGTGCTACGTGGCCATGTCACGCCGAATTTTTTGGTGGGTTGTAAACGGATCTTGTTTGCCAACAACTATTATCCTGCCCTGCAAGCGGCTAACACCCGCTTAATCCCCTATGGCTTGGTCAAAGTTGAAGGCAACACGGTGATTGCCGCAAATGGCGAACGGCATGAGGTTGATGTGATTATTTGGGGTACTGGTTTTGAGGTATCGCATCCACCGATTGGTAAAAAAGTATTTAACTCAAAAGGTCAACGCCTGTCTGATCTGTGGAAAAACACTTCACCCGAAGCGTACCTCGGCACCAGCATGCAAGATGTACCGAATGCATTTTTGGTCTTAGGGCCAAATGTCCTTGTCTATGATTCATTCATTGGGTTGGCCGAGGCGCAACTCGACTACATCGTTGACGGATTGCAAAAAATCAAAGCGCAAGGTATTGCGGCACTGACCATCAAACCAACCGTGCTGCGTCAACACAACGAACGAGTGCAAAAACACCTGAAAACCACCGTCTTCAATAGTGGCGGCTGTCAGAGCTACTATCTGGATGCAAATGGCCGTAACTTCGCAGCGTGGCCATGGTCATTAGACACCCTCAGAAAGCGTCTAAAACAGTTGGATTTGCAAGACTATGACGTTAGCTATGCTGACGTTGAATCAGTAGCGTCTCTTGCTGCTGTAAGCTAACTGATCCGAGCGCAAGGCGGTATCAGTGCACCGCCTCTGTCGGCCAATCATCATTTAGAATGATTGCATATCCTGTTCCATGATTTTAATATTATCCTTGCCATTTTTCTTCACGTCATACATCAGGTCATCGACCATCTTTAGCATCGGCGCGATAGTCACGGGTAGCACCGAGAACACCATGGCACCAATACTCAGCGTCACATCCCAGTTTCTGGCTTGCATTTCTTGACAGGTCTTGTGGCGAATCCGATTCAGAATCTCTTGCGAGGTGGTCAAATCGGTATTGTTCAGCACTACTGCAAACTCATCACCGCCCAAACGGGCGATCATATCCTGAGAGCGGATTTGGCTTTGGATGATCTGAGCAATTTGGATCAGCACCTCATCACCAACACCATGCCCAAAGCTGTCATTAATTTTTTTAAAATTATCCACATCAATATAAGCGATCGTCATCTTGATGTTGTCACGGCCTGCTTGCTGCAAAAGCTCAGTGGAGTATTGCTCAAAACAACGCCAGTTGGCAGCTTTGGTCAGTGGATCTTTTAACGATGCCTCTTGAATCATGCTAATCGTCGTCAACAATTGATTTAGCAATAAGGTATGAAAAACGAAATACCCAAAACGAACCAAGGTATTCCACACCGGAATATACCAAACATGGTAATTCAATCCTGATGAAATATCAGCCGCAATCCAAACCAACGCACAAATCACAGAAAAAATCAGTCCGAGCAGTCGCCCCGATAAAAACACAGCCGCTGTGACTGGGATCAAGTAAAAAATTGAAAAAGACACGTCACTGCTGATTGAGAAATCAGCACAACCGAGTATGGCGGTCAGTGCCGCAGCCACAATGCTAGCACGTGCCATGCTGGTTTTTTGACGACCATTCAGTGCTAGTAATCGTTTAATCGCACCCATCCTCGCTCACTCCTTCAGACGGTGTTGTCACTCAACCCAACACGACGGCCAATTGCTCAGCCAAGCCAGTATGTCGCAGTGTACGTCGTGACACCGCATAACGCAGGACTTCCCGATCAGCCCACACATCAATCTGCTGTTTGGCACGGGTTAGCGCGGTATATACCAGCTCTCGACTCAGTAACTCCCCTGCCTTGCGATCCAGCACCATCGCCACGCGTAAAAACTCTGAACCTTGTGACTTATGAATGGTCAAGGCAAATGCCGTATCCAACTGCTCCATCGCAATCCGTGTGACCGCAATCGGCTCCGGCAAATGGGCAAAATATAACTGCCAGCGGCCTTGTTCATCCGACAAACACAGCCCAATATCGCCGTTGGATAAGCGCAGACCATAATCATTACGCGTCACCAACACTGGCCGACCGTGATACCACTCTTGTTGACGAGATTTACGAATCCCTAACGCCAATTGTAGACGACTACTCATCGCTCGATTGACCTGCTGTGTCCCAAATAGACCCGACCGCTGCGCACAGAGAATCCGATACTGCTCAAAGCAGGCAAACAATTCTGCGGGTGTCGATTGCTGCTGTAACGCATCGACATATGCCGAGAAGCCCTGCCAAAGCTGCTCGTAAGTCAACTCTGGCTGCACTTCATTTGGCAGGTGATGTTGCACTTGTCCACCGTCTGCTAACGCATGGCCAATCGCAGCACGATTATTTTTGAGCACTGCCGCTGCCAAACGACCAATGCCTTGCTGTGGATCAAAGCGGCGACTTTCCTGTAGTTCAATCCGATATGGACTGAGTAGTGCCACCTCACTTAAATCTGCCAACACTGCACCCGCATCGACCGCGGCCAACTGATTGGCATCACCCAGAATAATCAGTCGTGTCCCCGCACCAATCGCCGCAAACAACTGACTGGCCAGTGCCAAATCCAGCATTGAGCCTTCATCAATCACGATCAAATCAAACGGTAGGCGGTTTTTGGCGTGGTATCTTGGCGCAGCCCCCCCCAATCCGAGTAGGCGATGCACGGTTTGCGCGGTTTGCATGTTGCCCATCGTAATGCCTGCTTGTATAAACTCAGCCGACAACACTGCTTGCATACGCTGTGCAGCTTTACCAGTCGGTGCCGCCAACGCAATGCGCAAGTCGGGCTGCGCCGCTTGCAACGCCCGTACGATCCGCACCAGCGTAAAGGTTTTGCCTGTGCCTGGACCGCCGGTAATGATACTAAAAGGCTGCCGTGCCGCCAGTTCAATCGCCGCCCGCTGTAAGGCATTGGCGGGGTCATCAGCGGACAGACTCACGGCAACCGCAGGCTGTGGGGTGAGCAGCTTGACCAATTGCCGTGCCAGTGCATACTCTTCATGCCACTGCCGCCAAAAATATAAACGTTGCCCATCGTAGACCAGTGGTGCTGGCTGTTGATCAGCAACCACCGCACGCACCAGCAGCGGATGTGCTAAGGCCTGACTGATCGCCAGACTATTTTCGACCAGTCTCAGACAAGTATCTCCCCGTGCCAAGGCATCGCCCAGCGCCAAGATCCAGCCCTGTAGAGTCACTTGAAGCCGTGGCTCGGTCTGTGGGTGCAACGCCAATAACTGTGCGGCCAAAACCTGCACCCAACTGAGTGGCTCAACCTCAGCGGGACTGCCGCTCTGCGTGATTTGATTCGGATCAAGCTCAGACATGCACGCTGCTCCCTGCCAAAATACGGTCGAGGTCTTCAATTAAGCCAGATTCAGGTCGCCATGCCAAAATCCCATGCTCCGCATCACCTGCACGCATGCCACGCAAAAACAAATAATTTGCCCCACCCAAATGCTGCTCAATCTGATAGTTCGGTAGGCGTACTTTGAGATAACGGTGTAACGCAACCAAGTACAACGCCGCCTGTAACCAATAGCCCGCATGATCCATCGCCAGCCGCAATCGCTCAGGTAGATAATCAGCCAACTGTCCACCCAAATAATTACTTTTATAGTCGGCCACATAGAAGCGCCCAGCATGTTGATAGACCAAATCAATCGAGCCTTTCAGGTAGCGCACTGCATGCGTGTGCCGCAACGACGGCAACTGTACACCCGACTCAGCCAAGCGACTCAGCAACCCCGCTGCATCCACTTCACCCGATGGCAGCGCCAAATAAAACTCCATTTCACGCACCCGCTCACGAAAACCTAAGCCAGCCAATGTTGCCCCTGCGGGTAGCTTGGCCTGCACGATATGCTCAAACCAAGCAGTCATCGATTCCGTAGCAATGCCTGTCATCGCATGCGCTTGTAGTTGCTTATCAAAGGTACGTGCCCAATCTTCGCTTTTGCTCGGATCAAGGTACTCCAAGACTTTATGTAAACAATTGCCGCTGGTCGTACCACGTGGAAAGCTAAAGCGCACTGGATCATCCAACTGTTGCACTGGCGGTGTCGCCATCTCCTCAGGAAAATCCACCTGATCATCCAACCAAAACTGCTCAATCGGATCAATCTCTGGCAACTCCTCATCTGGTGCGGGAATCGCATGCCAATCCGGCAACAGCGCAAAATCCTCGTTGCTTGACATCAACTCAGCGGACCAGTCGATGGGTTCAGCCGTCAAATCCTCTACTGGCACAGCACGGTCATCAAACGATAATGGCTCATCAAACCCCGCCCAATCCAGCGCATCGACGGTCGGATTCAGCGGCACATCGGCAGATGACTCAGCGGTAGCCATGACAGGTGATTCAGCCAATCGCTGTGGCGTTATCTTATCGATGCGCTGTGGCATCGACTCCAACAAGGACTCGTCTGGCATCTCGTCGATATCTTGATCATGATCTGGTTGCTCGACCACCACCGCCAGATGTCGTTGGTCATGCTCACGAATCATCGCGCTAAAACTGGTCATGCCCCAACTGTCTAAACGGCGCTTCGGCAGCGGACGTGCCACTAATACGTGTTGCGCGTCTGTCGATTGTGTCTTGATGTTGATGGCCGTGAGATCAGGCTCGGCCACCAATAACGACTCAACCGCCACCCGTCCGGCTTGTTCAGCAATCCAATCGGACAGATCACCACTCAGCCAACCACTTAAAATCGCGGCATACTCATCTTTGCGGAGATCCTTATCATGCGGCAACATGGGCAAATACAAGCGATGCGAGGCGCGAGTCAGCGCCACATAAGCCAAACGCCGATATTCTGCCTCAACCCGTGCGTGATGCTGATCAAGATGCAGCTGTGTTTGATCATTAAAGCTGAGTACCCGCTGTGGCGCACGCTGCCCAACGGGTGGTTTGAGATAAAACACCACACCGGTTTTTTTCTTGCGGCGTTTGTCCAAACCCTGCACCAATACCACCGGAAACTCTAAACCTTTTGAGGCATGAATCGTCATCAACTGCACGCCGGACTGACTCGGCAGCCGCCGCTCCATTTCCCAGTCGCGGGTTTTTGGCTGACTGATTTGACGCATCAACCACGACAACAGATGATGCGTGCCGCCGCTGCGCTCGCTTTGTTCGTGTAGTAACTCCAGTAAATGGCGTAAATTAACCAAATGCCGTTCGGCTTCTGGCTGTATCGCCAAATGCGTCCAAACCGCCAGCCGCTCGGCTAAGCGTTGCCACGCCGCCAAAAAGCCCTGCCGCTCCCAAATCTGACCTTCATCGGCAAACGCCATCTGTTGCCGTGTCAGCAAGCCGACATCCCTATCCAGCTGATCCAGTCGCGCCAAATCCCAACCGATCAACACGCCGGATAACGCCCGACGCAAGCGCTGTTCATGGTAGGGCATCAGCATGGATTGCAGTAGCGCAGCCAAATCCTGCGCAATCGCACTTTCAAATACACTACAACGCGATGGCCGCCACACCGCAATATTGGCCGCTTGCAGCAGACTCTGGACTTGATCGAGTTCATAATTGGCAAAGCCCAACACCGCAATATGCTCTGGTTGTAACGGCTTGCCATCAAACACCAAATCACCTTGCGCCGCCTGCGCTAGTAGCCGCATGATCTGCCACGCGATTTGTTGGCTTTCCTGTTTATTTTCGGTCAGTTGTATCAAGCGCAGTGGGCTTGGATGCTCAAGTTTTTGATCACGTAAGCTCGGATGTGGCCGCTCACCCGCACGAATCGCAGGATACTCAATACCATCGCCCAGCTGTGTATTGCGCAAAAACAAGGCATTCACGGCCTGCACCAGTGGCGCAACCGAACGCTGATTCACCGTGAGACCATGCAAACGACCCTGCCCTTGCTGTTGTGCACGCTGAATTTCTGCTTTGACCTGTAAATAGGTCTGCACATCGCCACCGCGAAAACCATAAATCGCCTGCTTCGGATCGCCGACCAAGATCAAACACACCAAAGGATCCAGCGGTTGACTGCGATACACCTGTGCAATCACGCGATCTTGATCAGTATTGGTATCTTGAAACTCATCGACCAGTGCGACCGGATAACGATGGCGAATTTGTTGCGCCAAAATCTTACCGTTATCAGGATCATCCAACGCATCGGCCAACAAGCGCATTTGCTGTGAAAAACTGGTTTCGCCACGCTCGGCCAGCAAAATCGGCAGCCGCTCCCGCACGGTTTGACTCAGTACAAAAGTCAGGTGCTGCTCGACCTGATCGAGTTTTTCAGCCAATTCCGCCTTGATCTGTGCCAACTCCGACAAGACATCGGTCGCGCACATTTGTCGCAATTGCTCACGAAAATGCTGGTTGCCCTTATTAAACTGCGCCTCTAGCTGATCCGGCACAAAACTACTTAACAATTTTGCTTCAGGCGAATCTTTGCTAATACTGAGTAAAAACAACTCGCCAAACGCTTGCAAACGCTCAACCAAACTGGGCAGTAGATAACCGAACTTGTATAAATATTTTGATTTGGTCAGGCCAGCACGTGCCACACCGTTCGGCTGGGTAAAATCCCCAAACGCGGTCACATCTACGGCCAGCAATGCGGTTTTGAGCTGTTCCAAGCGACTAAAATCCAAGGTTGGCATCTCAATAGGTGCCAACTGTGCCGACAAAAAATTCATCACAGTCGCCACCGAATACTGATAAGCAGTACCATCATGCAATCGTTTGGTTTGCAGCATTAAGCCAATCAAGCGCGGATCTTGTTGCGAGCGCCATTGCCGCACTGTGTCGTGCAAAATCTCAGCACACAGCTCTTGCTCTTGCTCACTGATTTGTAGTCGCTCGCCTTGTCCACTTTCAAAGGCAAACTCACTGAGTATTTTTTGGCAAAAGCTATCTAACGTGCCGACAAATAATTCATCAAAACCCTGCAAGGCCAAATCCAATCGATTCAAGCAATGCATCCAGCCATTTTGCTCAATCGCATGATCGGTACTGCCAAACTTGCCCGCCTGAATGCGCTGCACCACATACGCTAAAAACAGATCGGCCTTGATCTCAGCATGCAAGGCTAATCGTGCCTGCTCAGCATCAGGTAATGCCTGTAACTGTGGCGACTGAACGGCCAATACGCTTTTAATCACGCGGCGGACTTCTTCGAGCCGTTGCCGAATCCGGGCGCGTAACTCTGCTGCTGCCGCACGAGTAAACGTGGTGGCAATCATCTGGCGTGGTGCGTAATCACCTTCTAAGATCAAGCGCACGATCAACGCCGACAGCGTCCACGTTTTGCCAGTTCCGGCTGACGCTTCGATCAGATGCAGCCCGCGCAATTGTAGCGACAGGGCTGGATTGTCTTGGTTTGGCTCTGGTCTGTTTTGTGTCAAATGGGGCTGGCTCATGTTCGTGCTCACTGCATACCACCCGTCTGTGAATGAAGCTGCGGCTCAAAATCCTGCCACGCCACCAATAACGGCTCATATAACCGCGCCGCATGCTCTGCTAGATGCAGCGTCAAAGCCTGCTCGGGATCTTGGCCTTGCAATAACAATTGCCAGTCGGGATGCAGATAACAGCTTTCATCCTCACTCGGTGCAATCCAACGGTTAAAGCCCTCACCGCGCCACTTTTCCAGCAGCTTGGTCGTGTTGTACTCGTAGCAGTCCGTTTTTTTGCTATAGCGTAGACCATCGCTTTGATCGAGCACCAAGTCTGGCGGCAACACCCACGGCTGGCGTGCAGCGTGTTGCCACACCGTCAGCCACGCCAATAGATCAGCAGTGGCCTGATCCACACGCAGTGGCGGCAACTGATAGCTGTCTTTACTAAACACCATGATCCGCGATCCACGACCCGCCTGCACATCGGCATCCGTGGTCTGTCGATAGACCTGCCATGCCAAATGCTCCAGCCACGCCCGTAGGCGGTGCTTACCACGGCCACTATTGCCGATTTCGGTCAGCCAAACCTCTGTCGGTTCAGCCGGTATTTCGATCAGTAACTGCCACGTCTGTCCGGCAGCATCGGCAAGCGATAATAATCGTTCAGTGGTCTGATCACAGCCGACTTTAGCGCAGGCCAGCGCACAAGCCTGCACCCGTCGCTCGATCAGCCGTGCCGCTTGCTCAGTCGATAAAAAATAAGCCTCTTGAGCCGCGCCGACGGGTAAACGATCTGCCAATAACGCCACACTCAACGCCGTCTCAGTGTGTAAATGTGCTTGGCGCAACTGGTATTCATCCAGCGCGTTTAGCGTCAGTGGCTCAAAAGTAGACGCTTGCTCGACTCGATAGATGTTTTGAATGCGGGCTTGCTGTAAAAAATAACGCGCAGGCCGTAGCAACTGCCCAATCACTCGACTCAATGGCAACGGACTAACACTGCTAGACACCATCGATTGTTGGGCAAATGCCGCTGCCCAGACCAGCGCAATCGGCTGAGCCACAGGCGTGTAGAGCTGTTGCGCAACGTAGTACCATAGATCCGCTAGCATACGCGGCTGAACATAACGCTGGCGCGGTTGCTCAGGATCAGCCATGGTAAAATTCTCGCGCTCAAACGGCAACAGACTATGCTGCCGCACCAGGCAACGGCTGAGCAGCTCATCTGTATTTTCCAGCCGTGAGCGTTGCTTGCTGTCATCAGTTTCATCGACGGTATCATCCACAATCATCTGTGGTTGCAGTTGTGCAGCAACCAAATCCAGCAACTCTTGCACTGGTGCAGCGGGTTGCCGTGGATGCACATCGGCCACATGAAAGCCATTATAAAAAATCCAGCAGGCTTGCTGCGCCAACAGCAAACCATCCAAAAACGCGCCCAGCTCATCCTCTTGTCGGGAACGATCACCAGCTTTAGCAGGTAAGGCTTTAATCAAGTCAAAATTACTGATCTGATCACGCGCCGGAAACTGCCCCGCCTCAAGTCCCAACATCACCACCAACTGATACGGCAACGGCCGCAATGTGCCCAGACGCGCAAAAGTCAAACGCCCACTCGGCTGTGAGCCCGCAGGCGTACTGCTCAAGGTAGCGTCGATTTCGTCCAGCACAAAACGTAGTGGCAATGGCACAGGCGGCAACTCCGACGCGATCAAGTTTGCCCGCATCCCCTCCAGCGCGTATTTGATCTGCTCCCATGCTTTGGTATCCAGCTCGGCCGAAAACTGCATCAACAGCTTGGCCTGAATCAAATCCAACCAATGATGGATGGTCTGATCCTGCAGGGTAAAATAATGCCGCTGCGCATCTAGTTGCTGATAGATCTGCTGTAAGGTCGCAATCAGTGCAAAATCATCGGGCTGTACCGATGGCCACGCCAACACGCCCGCATGTACCGCCTCGGTCGGCAGCACCATACCGAGTAGCAAGCGCTCTAAGGCAAAGCGAAAACTATAGCGGGTATCGGTGTCTTGCTCACTCAAGGTCTGGCGCAAATGCGGTGCATCGAAGCCGCGCTTAAAGCCCGCCGCAATCAACAAATCCCCCATGCGCTGTACCTGCTCACGACTCAGATCATAAGCGCGCTGCACCGCAGGCAAACCCAGCCAATCCAGCAGGACATCATGACCAAAGCGACCCTCTAACAGTACAAAGCAGCCCATCAAAGCTTGCCATAATGCCTCAGCTTCAGGCGTCGCAAGACCTGTAATTTCAATCGGAATATTCAGATTGGGCTGACTCACGCTCGGCGCAAATACCGCCCGAATTAATGGCGCAATCGCTTGGATATTCGGCGCAAGCACCAAAACATCCGCAGGCTGCCGCCGTACATCTTGTGCTAACCATGTTAATAGCTCTTCGCGCAACACCTCCAACTGCCGTAACGCCGAATGACAAACATGCACGACTAACGACTGATCATCATCGGCGAGCAGCATTTTCGGCTGGTGGCTAGGATCTGTCAGTTGTAAAATATCCTGTTGGATTTTGCCAAGTAAAGTCGGCGGATATGCATCTGGAAACACATCCTGCCAGTCACCATACTCACCGCCTGACATCCCACTGAGCAGCCCAAACACATCACGTGCCTGTTTACCCAAACGGGTCAATAACGGATGGCGACTATCACGCAACGCCGCGCGTTCAGGGTGTTTTTGGGCATACCAACTGAGCCAACGCGGATCAACACTATCCGCCCAATACTCTTGCGACGGGTTATAGTGCAGCAACTGAATCTCAGTATATTGGCTGAGCTGTTTCAGAAAATTCAGCTCAGCAGGCGGCAACTGCACCATGCTAAATACCGCCAAATGGCTCGGCAACTCGCGGCGTTTATACGGCTCACGTGCCAACGTGTCCCAAAACTGCTGAATCACCGCCTCACGCGCATCAAATACCTGCGAAAACAGCACCTCCCACAGCTTGGCCTGCCACGGCTGCATCGCCAGATAATGATCACGCTGCCATTTCGGTGGTGGCTCAGGCAATCGGTCAAACAAGCCCTGCAAATCTAGTTTTTCAGCATTGCCCCACAGTCGCAACCAATCCGGCCGATACACCACATACGCCGCAAAAACCTGCGAGATCTGCTCTGACAAGCCCCAAATCTGGCGACGAATCTGCGTCGGCGTGCCGTCTTTAACCTTATTGAGCAACACCTCAAACTGCTGGTACAACAAACCATCCGCCTCAGGATTGGTCTGTAAATCATGCAAAAAGCCAAAAATCCGCCACTGCATCACACTGGCAGACAAAGGCGCACGCTCTGAGACTTCATTTTTAAGAATCTTGCTATACAGCTTCCACTGGTATGAACCAATAAAATCAGTCGCCACCTGCGCACAGATGCCGTCTTGATCGGCCAACTGATAGCGCAGCCAAATGCCCACCCCGTGTGATGGAATCAAAATCTGCCGTGGCTCAAACACCGCAATCGGCTGATCTGCAAAAAAATCCACCAACCCCGCCAGCAACAGCTCAATCCGTTGGCTCTGAATCACATGCAGCATATTGATCCTTGTATGGTCATGCTTGAGTCCTTGTTTGATTGACAAAGATCATTGCGGATAAGTATTGTGGAGTGTGACCGCGTCACACAACTGTCACAATAATGAAATAATATCGAACCGTTGACTGAGTGGCCTGATGTCTGATGTGCAGCGTGACTCATATCCAATGACTAAATCGCCAACGCAATCCAAATCTTGGAGTTTGACCATGAAAGTTTCGATCAGCGCAATCGCCGTTGCAGTTGCCCTTAGTATGACTGCCTGTAGCAAAAACCCCAATACTGAATCCAGCGCCAGCGGCACTGATGCGACAAACAGCGGCGCATCTGTCGCCGGTGCAAGCAATCGGACGAACCTGCAAATCGCGGGCTCATCGACTGTTTTGCCATTTGCCAGTATCGTGGCGGAAGAATTCGGCAATAACTTTCCACAATTCAAAACCCCTGTCGTCGGCTCAGGTGGCTCAGGCGGTGGTCTGCGTCAATTCTGTCAAGGCACGGGTGGCAATACCATCGACATCGCCAATTCATCACGCAAAATCGGCAGTGATGAAATCGAAAACTGTCAAAAATCCGGCGTAACTAAAATCCACGAAGTCATGTTTGGGTATGACGGCATTGTGTTTGCCTCAGATGCTAAAGGCGCATCATTTGCCCTGACCCCAAAAATCATGTTCCTTGCAGGTGCGGCCAAAGTGCCACAAAACGGCAAAATGATCGACAATCCATATAGCAAATGGTCACAAATCGACGCCAGCTTGCCTGATCAAGAGATCACACTGGTGATTCCGGGTTCAAACCACGGCACACGCGAAGTATACGAAGAAAAAATGCACGCCACTGGCTGTAAAGAATTTGCTGAAGTGCAAGCCATGGACAAAGATGCACAAAAAGAATTCTGCCACGCGATTCGGCGTGACGGCAAAGTGGTCGAAATCGCTGGTGACTATACTGAAAGCCTTGCCCGCCTTCAGGCACAACCCGCAGCGGTCGGCGCATTTGGGCTCAGTTTTTATGACCAAAACCGCGACCGTCTACAAGTTGCCACCGTCAATGGTGTCGTACCGAGCGTGACCACGATTTTAGACAGCTCTTATCCCGTGTCACGTCCACTATATTTTTATGTCAAAGGCGAACATATCGGCGTGGTTGCAGGCTTGGCTGAATACACCGAGTACTTCCTGAACCCACGTACCTCTGGGGCAAACAGTCCATTGGAAAAAGCTGGCTTGATTCCACTGCCAGATGATATCCGCGCCAAAGCACTCGAAGACTTTAAAAATCGCGTGGTTGTGCAATAAGCATCCCTGTCTTCACAGCATCCAAAAGAAACCAGCACCTCGTGAACTGACCCCATTAAGTTGGACAGTTGATTAAGCGGCTATCAAGGACTGAGTTCTGTATTGCACGGGACTCAGTCCTTTTAGTTTAACCTTGATTCTGTCGGTATTGTAGTAGTGGATGTAAGCCTGCACCTCAGATTCCAACGCCTCGATAGAAGCAAATTCCTGACCATGAAAGCACTCTGATTTGAGTGTACCAAAGAAGCTCTCCATCGCAGCATTATCGAGGCAGTTGCCCTTGCGTGACATGCTGATCGTCAGCCCACGCTGTTTAAGTGCGTGCTGATAATATCTCATCTGATACTGCCAGCCCTGATCGGAGTGAAGTAGTGGTGTCTCATGCGGCAGTAGGTTGACCAGCGCTTGATCTAACATCTGTTTGACAAGGCTAAAGGTGGGGCGACGTTGCGTTTGATAAGCGATAATCTCACCGTTAAATAAATCCATGATCGGTGATAAATACAGCTTCTCGCCCCGAACATTAAACTCTGTCACATCCGTCACCCACTTCTGGTTCGGCTCAGTGGCATTGAATTTGCGTTGTAGAAGGTTGTCTGCGACCTTGCCCACTTCACCTCGATAGGAGCGGTATCTGGCAACTCTGATTCGTGATTTGAGTCCCATCATCTGCATGAGGCGTTGCACACATTTATGGTTCAACAAGTGCCCTAAGTGACGCAGTGCTAATGTGATTCGACGATAGCCATAACGCCCTTTGTGTTGATGATAGATCGCTTTAATCTGCTGTTTTACGTCAGCATATTTTTCGACTTGACCACAGAGTTTCCGATGATAGAAGTAGGTGCTGCGTGCCATGTTTGCTACCTTTAATAGCACATCAAGTGGATAGTCTTGCCTTAATTCAGAAATCAGTCTTGTTGTGACTGCTGCTCGGCCTCTTGCTCCTGAATCAAGGCATCGAGCTTTTTTAGAAAGGCATTCTCCGCACGCAAGTATTCCAGTTCTTTCAGTAGTTCAGCATGGGTTTTATCCAGATCTGCCGTGACGCTGTTTGATTGAGGCTGCTTGGGCATTTGCTTAACTCGTCCTTTGGGTTTAGGTTGCAAAGCATCTATACCGCCAGACTCATAAAGGCGCAACCATCGCTGCACCATAATCTTTTCTCTCAAGCAAAAGCGTTGCTGTGCCTCTCTCAGAGAGAGACCGTCGCCAACAACAGCGTGTACAACGTCAAGTTTAAAATCAAGAGAGTAGACGTTCTTAGTGGTCTTTATGGAAAGCCCATCAGAACCCTGCTGGTTAAACGCAGCAATCCATTTACTGACGGTAGAGTGATCTATACCGAAAATGCGAGCAACGCTTTTGTATCCGACAGTTCCAGATAGGTAGTGCTCAACAACTTGCTGCTTAAACTCTTGACTATGTTTGGCCATAAAAATGCACCCTTCAAATTGGACTGGGGTGTCCAACTTTCAGGGTGCAGTTCAGTAGGGTCGGTTTTTTAATCCTAAAAAATATGCAAGACCACGATGAGTAAATGAAGCCTTATACAAAGCTCGCCGCCAGCAAAATACCCAAGACAAAGAACAATATGGGGATAAACTCAATATTGGTATTGTGGGTGGGTTCGGTCGAGGAGATTGATGATTGAGATGCTGAGGGTTTCATTCCAATGCGCCCTAGGAATAATGCACAGTTATGGTGCTGATGGCGTACTGATAGCATAAATTGTCATTTGCATCCAGATGTTTCCGCGAATATAGTCACCAACTTGTAATACTTCTGTGCCTAAGCAAAAGTCAGCACAGGCAATGCGTACCACTAGCGGCAACGCTTGCTCTTCCTTGAGCATCGCAACATCATAAAGATGAATTATTTGTCCAAATAGCTCGGTCTGTTGAGCACCTAAAATTTCACCTTGAAACCACGCCTCATCCTCTTGTCCAAGCTGCTCTCCAAATAAATAGGCCGCCATCTTTGATAGATCGAGATTGACGGGAGCTTCATCGTCTGCACCGCTCGGCTGCCATGCGTCGATTTGTGCTTGTAAGTCGGCAGGTGCGATGCCGTTGTTTTGCGCCAAAATCTGATTCAAGGCGCGATGATGCCGAATCGCAGTCGGGTCATCGACGGTCAAGGTGTCCTGCCGACCGACTTTTTCTAACTGATAGGCCAGTCCACCAAAACTGGCACGGTACGATTGGTTAGAGTGATAGTGGCCAGCATTGACGGCATAGAGGGTATCAAAGGCATAAATGCGCGTGCCGCTGTGAGTTTCGACCTGCAACACGGCCTCTAAGGTGTCCGCACAGACACTGATGCGTTGAATCAGGATGTCTTGCCAATATGGACTATGAATGATAGGAAAGGCGCTGCGGAGCTTGGTTGGCTGCTCGCCCTCGATGGCAATAATCTGTTGGATCTGAATATGTGGATGCTCTGCTTGTAGTAGCCAGTTGTCGGTCGGTAGTGGCTGATCCACGGGCACTAAACCTCGTGGCAACGACGCTTGGTCGACCGCTTGTTGTAGCCAGCGGGGGACATTTTTTGCGGCATCGGGACACAGCGCTTGCCAATGTGCGCCATGACTGCCGATCTGTTCGATGGACAGTTGGATCTGTTCAGGTTGAGCCGTTGAGTATTCTTGCTGTTGTGCGGTCATCTGAGCCTCCACGCTAAAAACTATTGGGTACGTCTTACACAGCATGGGTTTGCTGAGGGTCAATTTCAAGTCTGCGGCGGGTTTGACTGATCAAAATGATCCGTTTGTGATGTTGTTTTGGGCGGAATGCGCAGTGGTTGGTTGGTTTGAGTGTGCTTTAATTCAGGTTGTTAGTCATATCAAACAACAGCAATATTGGTTTAGGAGTCACAGCATGCAAGTACAAGGTAAAGTGGCCATCGTGACGGGTGGTGCATCTGGTTTAGGGTTGGCCACCGTCGAAGCATTGGTGCAAAAAGGCGCACAGGTCGCGATTTTTGATTTGAATTTGGCACAGTCTGAAGCGGTCGTTGCACGTTTGGGTGGTGCAGCGCGTGCTTTTTCGGTCAACGTCGCGGATGAGGCTTCAGTGCAAACCGCGATTGAGCAGACAGTGGCGGCATTTGGACGTTTGGATATTTGTGTCAATTGCGCGGGGATTGGCTCGGCCAGCCGCACAGTAGGCAAAAACGGTGCGATGCCGTTAGATGCTTTTAGCAAAGTGGTTCAGGTCAATTTGATTGGAACCTTTAATGTGACCCGTCTCGCGGCGGCGGCGATGCAGCACAATGCGGCAGATGCAGATCATGGCCGTGGTGTGATTATTAATACTGCCTCGGTCGCGGCGTTTGATGGTCAGATTGGTCAGGTGGCCTATGCCGCCTCAAAAGGCGGGGTGGTTGGTATGACCTTGCCACTCGCGCGGGATTTGGCAGTGCTGGGGATTCGAGTAAATACTGTTGCACCAGGGATTTTTAATACGCCGTTGATGAATGCGTCGCCTGATAGTGTCAAGCTGCCATTGATTGAGATGACTCAGTTCCCGAAACGTCTGGGTTATCCAGAAGAGTATGCGCAGCTTGTGTTGCATATCGTTGAAAACAGCTTTATGAATGGCGAAACCATTCGTTTAGACGGCGCGATTCGGATGGCACCACGGTAAATGCCGCCCGCTTAAAATCACTTGACCCTCACAGGTTTTAACGGTAGTTTCGACAGATGAATTTTATCCAGATGTTTCTCGTTGCTCAGTCACCCATGCGTTGTATTGCTGCATGGCGAGTACTGCTGCGTGTCGCCACAGGCGGCCGACGAGAGCATCGACTACTGCATGATTAAGTAAGTTGTGTTCCTCCAAAGGCCGCTGATTCAGCGGCCTTTTTTATGTTTAAAATAATGTTGAGATCCTCTGATGGACAGCGAGCAGATAAACCTATCGACCCACCCAGCAAACACGACTGATATGACGGGCATTTTTAATGCAGCAAGTAGTCGCTTCATTGCTTTGGTATTGATTTGGTCGATGACACCCTTGGCGGTGGTGTTGAGTGTGCGTGAATTGCATCCCGTTTGGGCGCTGGCGATACGATTCGTCTGTGCTGCGCCATTGGCATGGTTGCTGCTACGCGGATTAGGCCTAAAACTGCGCTGGGATCGTCGTGCATTACGCAGCTATTTGGCAGGTTCATTGGGTTTGTTTGGCGCAATGTTGCTCTGCTATCTCGGTGCGATGAGCTTACCGTCAGCGATGATTGCGATGATTTTTGGCCTATCGCCATTGTTGACCGGAGCATTGGGGCATTTGGTGTTTAAAACACAGCGCTTGCGTTGGGTACAGTGGTTGGGGATGCTGTGCGGGTTGTTGGGGATGACGGTCGCCATTGGGATTTTACCGATGCAGGCGCAGACCTTGAGTGCAATTGGCATTGCTTATACGGTGGCGGGCATGTTGTGCTATGTGTTGTCGATGTTTTGGTTAATCCATGAAAATGCGGGTTTGCATCCAATGGTGCAGACCACGGGATCATTGGGTTTATCAGCATTGGGTTTCGTCTTGTTGCTGCCATTTTTTGTGTCAAAAATGCCAACGCATGTGCCCAGTACCTCTGTGTTGTTGGCATTACTGTTTACGATTGTGCTGGCCTCGGTGCTGGCGATGCTGTGTTATTTTGACTTGGTAGAGCGGATTGGCCCAACACCAGTGGCGTTGACCACGATTTTAACGCCAGTATTCGCATTGTGCTGGGGGGTGTGGCTCAATCATGAGCAGCTTGGCGCACATACGCTGCTGGGCATGCTGATTGTATTGCTGGGCTTGGCTGGCTATTTTAGTCGAGAAATTCAGCAAACCTTACACTACAGATTGCGTTAAGCTCTGCGCAATCGATAAAAAAATGTTACAGCATTCAGGCAAGTGCTTGGTTAGGGTAAGCACTTGCCGCTGTGGCGGGTCTGCTCAGTCGATAAACTGATCGGAGCGTTGATAGCCCTGCATGGCCGTTTCTTCCGCAAGTTTGCGGTTAATACTGTCGGAGAGTTTGCAGCGATCATTTGGGTGTAAACTGATAAAGTACGCACCCGTGCGAAAGCCTTCGAGGTCTTCATCTTCTGAGTAGACCACTCGTGCGGTGGCCGCGAGATGAAAGGCATTGTCTGGATGGCTGAGTGATAAGTGTAGGTGCGTGCCTGGTGGAATACGTTCCCGCGCATAAAATGACAAACCGCTTTCGGAAATATTAACCCGTGCTGGACTCGGCAGCATGGATTCGACCATCGCGTCATAAAAAGCACCCGTGATCAGGTCGAGCTTTTGATTCATCAATTGCAGGGCACGGGCAATGGTTGGGCTTTCCGCACTGAGGGCAGCGGCCAGTTGCTGGTTCACACTGTCGATCTGATCGAGTTCGGCGAGTAGTAAGAAGTAGCGTGGCAGTACAAAGCCCGGCTCATATGGGTCTTTGAGCGCGTCATTGCGGCTGATCAGCTGATAGTTGATCCGCAGTGAGGCATTGATCCGCGATAGGAGACGGCGTTCGCTATAATCCGCGTCCTGCTGTTGGTTTTCCATTTTAATTCCTCGGGTTGACCGTATGTTTAAACCGATCGCGCTGTTTATCGGGCTGCGCTATACCCGCGCCCAGCGCAGCAATCATTTTATCTCTTTTATCGCCCTTGTTTCCATGATTGGACTGATGCTCGGTGTCGCTGTGCTGATCACCGTCTTGTCGGTCATGAATGGTTTCGATCGCGAGTTGAAGAATCGCATTCTCGGTATGATACCGCAAGCGACAATTGCATCGGGAGAAATCATTCAAGATTGGCCGAATTTAGTCAAACAAGTACAGCAGCATCCACAGGTGGTGGCTGCTGCGCCGTTTACCCAGATCCAAGGCATGATCACGGCACAAGGTCAGGTGTCTGGCGTGGTGATCAGTGGCATTGAGCCAGCTTTAGAAGCAAAGGTGTCGATTGTGCAGAATCATATGACGGCGGGCACGCTGTCTGAGCTGCGCGAGGGTGATTTTGGCATTATCTTGGGGCAGTCGTTGACTGATAGTTTAGGGCTGAGGGTTGGCGATAAGGTGACGTTGGTGTTACCTGAGGCATCGCCATCACCAGCGGGGGTGATTCCACGCTTTAAGCGATTTACCTTGGTCGGTACGTTTAGTATTGGTTCAGATGTCGACGCGTTGATTGGTTATATTCACCTCAATGATGCTGCACGTTTGCTGCGCTTGCCGAATGGGGCGCAAGGGGTGCGCATGAAGCTCGATGATATTTTTGCAGCGCCGAAAGTGGCGCAGGATTTGGCCAAGCAGTTACCGAATGTATATCCCAATGATTGGACGCAAACCCACGGTAATTTGTTTGCGGCGATTCAGATGGAAAAAGCCATGGTCTCGCTGCTGCTGTTTTTGATCGTTTTGGTCGCGGCCTTTAACATCGTGTCGAGTCTGGTGATGACCGTCACCGATAAAAAATCCGATATTGCGATATTGCGCACGCTGGGCGCATCACCTGCCACCATTACGCGGATTTTTATGGTGCAAGGGGTGATTATTGGCGCAGTAGGGACGCTGATCGGGGCGATTCTGGGTGTGATTGTGGCGCTGACCATTGGTGATTTGTTCGGTTGGGTGTCCCGCGTGTTTGGCTTGCATTTAATGGATGCCTATTTTATTAATTACTTGCCATCACAATTGCGTTGGTCGGATGTGCTGACCGTGGTCAGTGTGAGCTTGAGCTTGAGCTTTTTGGCGACGATTTATCCTGCCTTACGTGCCGCAAAAATTCAACCGGCTGAGGCCTTGCGTTATGAGTGATTTGAATGCTTCAGTGGTGCTGTCGGCGACTGGTCTGAGTAAAACCTTTGACGATGGCCGTCATAACGTGACGATTCTGCATGGTCTTGATATGCAGGTGGCGGCGGGGGAGTTTGTCTCGATTGTCGGGGCGAGTGGTTCAGGCAAAAGCACCTTGCTGCATCTGTTGGGTGGCTTGGATCTGCCGACTTCAGGGCAGGTCAGTTTGATGGGACAGCCGCTGAGTCAGTTAGATGAGACCAAGCGCGGTCATCTGCGCAATCAGTATCTCGGTTTCGTCTATCAATTTCATCATCTGTTACCTGAGTTTGATGCGGTTGAAAATGTCAGTATGCCATTGTTATTGCGTGCTAAAGTTAGCGCACAAGAGGCACGGCAACAGGCCACAGATTTGCTCAAACAAGTCGGCCTGGGGCATCGGCTGACTCATAAACCGGGTGAGCTATCGGGCGGTGAGCGGCAGCGAGTCGCGATTGCGCGGTCGTTGGTGTCGCGGCCTGCGGTGGTGCTGGCCGATGAGCCGACTGGTAATCTGGATCGACGTACCGCAGCGGATGTGCTGGCGGTGCTGGCCGAGTTGCGTCAGTCGCTGGGCATGGCGTTGCTGGTGGTGACGCATGATGAGCGTTTGGCCAAGTCGGCTGATCGCTGTTTGCAGATGCAGGATGGACGCTGGGTTAGTTAGTTTGGGTACGCTTGTTTAGGTGCGCTGGCTTGCGTTATTCAGGGGGGTTGCGTTGCTTGCGTTTGCGCCAGTCGCGCATCACATGCCAGCGCCACAGAATACGGGTCAGTGTGCCACCAATCAGGCTAATCACCACGGCTTCGATCAGCATGCCGACCAGTAGCGGCCAAATCAACATCGCACTGCCATCCGCGCTAAACGGATTACTGCCTTGTTGTAATACCCAGCGGATCAACTGACCAAACAGCACACTGATGTTGTGCATGTCGAGCATCGGCACATTCAGTACCGATGCACCGACCCAATAGGCCGAATATAATACGGGTAAAATCGTGATTGGATTGGTCATCCAGACTAAAACAATCGATAGCGGCAGGTTGACCCGAAAAAAAATCGCCCCCAAGGTGACCGGAATAATCTGCATGGGGATGGGCAAAAACGCACAAAACAAGCCCCAATACATCGCGCCGGATACCGAGCGGCGATTCAGGTGCCACAGGTTTGGATCCGATAAATACGGCCGTAGTCGGCCAAGCCCCTGCATATTGGCGATTTTTTCGGGACTCGGTAAGTAGCGGCGCAGTAACTTTTTAGGCATGCAGAACGTTCACTAAAAATCCTTGTTGATCCGTGTTACAAACACGGTGCGCAGCAAGTATATCCAGCTTGCATCAAAAAACGGACTCATTTTGCATGTATTTGTCAGCTTTGGCAGGGTGTTTTGGGATCATTGTTGCGATTCCATTGCTACATCTCGGGGTTTCGATCAGCGTACCGCTATGGATGAGCGGTGTGCTGCTTTGCCTATTACTTCTGTTAGGCGCTGCTATTAAAAACCATCAGGTCATTATTTATTCAGTGCTTTTACCCCTTGCGATGACGTTGGCAGCGATAAGTTATGGCCAAGCGAGTTTGCAACAACGGCTGGCCGAACGGCTGCTCCAGACTCAAACGCTGAGTGTTGCCGTGCGTGTGATCGGCCTGAGTGATTCGGTCGATAGTACATGGCGGCAGGTGGTGCAACCCGTCGAGCCGAGGGTGAATTTGCCGTCACGCTGGCTGTTGGGGCTGCCATACGCACCTGATCCGCAGGCGGCGTCTATTGCACCAAGTATGCGTGCTGGAGAGATTTGGCAGGTGACAGTGACGCTAAGCCCCGTGCGTGGGCGCGCCTCGCGTGGGGTGTTTGATCTGGAGCGCTGGCTGATTTTGGAGCGCGGGATTGGCGCACAAGCTGAGTTAGTGACCGCACAACGGCTGAATCGACCTGTAAAACTGTCGCTGATCGAGCGGGTGGATCGGCTGCGTTTACAGTTGCGTGAGCATTTCCAAACATTTACCCCTGATAGTCGCGGTGTGTTGCTGGGACTACTGACCGGTGATCGGGCATTGATTTCTGATCAGGATCAACAGCTCTATCAGCAGGCGGGGATTGCGCATTTATTGGCAATTTCGGGGCCACATGTGTTGCTGGCGGCGGCGGCGCTGACATGGGTGGTTGGGTTAATCCTGAATCGTTTCCCACGTCTATATTTGCGCATGGAGCGGCCACGTTGGTTGCTGCCGATTTTTGTGCTGGCGGTGATTGGTTATGCGCTACTGGCAGGATGGCAGCTCCCCGCGCAGCGTACGGTGATCATGACCGTGTTGGTGGCGGGTCTGGCGTGGTGGCGACTGCGCTGGCCAAGCTTTAAGCTACTGAGTGTGGCGGCGGCGATTTTGTTACTGTTTGATCCATTGGCGGTGCTGTCGGCAGGATTTTGGCTGTCGTTTGGTGCGGTGTGGGTGTTGCTGTGGTTGGCACGGCGTGCGAGTGATACAGGCGATGATTTGCCATTTTCGCACCGTGTCTGGTTGCGGCTTAAACAGTTTGTGACGCTGCAATGGATGATTACGCTGGGTTTATTGCCGTTGGTG
>JBBKWW010000049.1:0-15674 GCA_037969155.1 Moraxellaceae bacterium | reverse complement strand
CTGTTGCGTAATCTGCTGGCCGATGGCGATGGTCAGACAGGCTGGGCAGCGGCAATCCGTACCGTTGCTTGGGCTCAGTAGTGGTGGATAGTCCATACACCAGCAGGGCTGCTGGGTTGTGCCATGACAGGTAAAGTCGGTGTGGCAGGTAGAGCATTGGGTTTGCATACGAAGCCGCTATCGCCAGTATTTTAGCGCACCAGTATATATGAGATGTATAGTCATAAATCACCACTAAAACCTAGAATCGTTCTCACACGGGATGCCGTCATTGTCGCCGTCCATCTTGGTATCGGGGCAGTTTCTGATGAAAAAAACTGCCTCTGCGCGTGAGGTCATCTGACTACAATGCTGCCGACCGTCACAGCTAAAATTTTGGGTTGGCTGAGTGAAGATCGGGGCTTCGGCTGGAAACGGTTCGTGGTTAAAATGCGCATCTGGTTGCACATCGGTATATGTTTCGATTGATGCTGAGGTGTTGACGTTTTGCTGGTAATATTTCCAACCCACAAAAGCCACCAGTGCCAAAATAATAAATGCTTTCAAAAAATCACCGCTATAATATAAGCCTGCGATGTGACCCATCGTCACACTCTGAACTACTCTGCCGAGTGTACCATTGGCCAATCTTTCGCATCCATCTGAATACACTAAAAAATCAACACTGTACCGTACATAATCGTCTGAACGAATAGCCAGCGAAGCAACCGAAAACCCGTACTAAGTCACCAATAACGCCTGTAAACACTGCCGCTCAATCCCATAAAACTGCTTAAGCTGCTCAATCTGCGCCAAGATTTTGGCTTGTTTGTCGGCAGATTTGGCTTTTTTAACAGCCAGAATCATCTTGTTTTTGCTGGTATGTTCCAGCGCAACAAACTCAAACACCTTGGTGTCATAACCGTGTGCTTCTAGCAATAGAGCTCGCAAACTGTCAGTCAACATCTCGGCTTGCTGGCCTAAATGCACACCATATTGCAGCATCGGCTGTAACACGTCAGGTGACTGCAACTGCGGCCGAATCTCTTTGTGACAGCATGGCGCACACATGATGATCGACGCATTCAGCCGAATTCCCGTATGCAACGCGTAATCGGTCGCAATATCACAGGCATGCAATGCAATCATCACATCGACCTGCTCAGGCTGGTAGCTGCGCACATCGCCTTGATAAAAATCCAAGCCTTGCAGTGCCAAATCTTGCACGGCTTGATTGCACAACACGACCAATTCATCGCGCAACTCAACCCCAGTCACCCGTGGTATTCGCTGGAGCTTTTGCTCGATATACTCTCGAATCGCAAAGGTTAAATAGCCTTTGCCAGAACCAAAATCCACCACATGCAACGCTTGGCCAGCCGGATGATTTAACCCAGTAAACGCATGATCAAAAATCTCAATAAACTTATTAATCTGTTTCCATTTGCGCGACATACTCGGAATCAACTGTCGCTGCTGATCAGTCACGCCCAGTGCGGTTAAAAACGGCCGATCCAACTCAAGATAACGCTGCTTACTGCGGTTATGTGCGGTCGATAGCGGTGCAGATGGCGACTGGCTAGACTGTACCAATGACTTACAGGTTAAATGCGGCTGTAGGCGTTTGTTCAGTACCAGTTGCGCTTCATGCGCGACACTGCGCAGATGCGCACTGCGAAACTCGCCAGATAACAAGAAAGCTTGTATTTGATTGAAAGCATCAATCAGCGAAAAATTTTTGGTGATGTCTTTGCTTTGATAACGATAAACCAAACAAAGATGCGGCTCAGTTTTTAGCATGACGGGACGAATCGACAGTCGCTGTAGTTGTGATTCGCTGCCGTGGTATTTGGCAAGGCTGAGCTTCACTAGCGTCTGTGTGGTCAGTGCATCGGCCAACAGGTCTAAAAACTGCTGCGTGGCATCGGTAGTGCTTGTGGTGGGAGAAGACATCTGACCGTTTCCAGCAAAAATAACAGGCGGCAGATCATAGCAAATTCGATTGAATTATTCTGGTATACGCGGCACGGTGGCCAGTCGTTGCTGTAGATAATCCAGCACCATCTGTCGAGTATTGCCCAAAAACTCGGTGGGCATTGCCATCGCCACGATCATGCTAGCATGCCCCACTTTAGGCACTTGGGCGACTTGTACTGGCACACCGACCGACTGTAGCGCGGCCTGCATGCGCTGGGCGTTAAAGGCATACACCACACGGTCACGTTCAGCCGTTAATAAATAATGTGCTGGCGCATTCGGGCGTGGATGCCGATCCGGCATAATCTGCTCGGGACGTGCTCCCTCTGGAAACACAATCCGAGTTGGATCCGTACTAAAATCGTAGGCGTATGGCCCTGCTAACCCAATCACACCCAACACAGCGCGATCAGGCACACCAGTGGTTTGCCAAAATCGCGCATCATTTACGGCAGTAATCGCATTAAATGCACCCGCTGAATGTCCCATTACAAACAACTGCTCAGGGTTACCGCCATACTGACTGATATTGCGATAAGTCCATGCTATTGCATCTGCGGTATCCTGCACAAAAGCAGGATACAGATGCTTGGGCGCGAGCCGATAGTCGATCACCACCGTGGTATAACCAGCTTGTGCCAGACTTTTACCAATAAAACCATAACCGGCTTTACTGCCATTTTGCCACGAACCACCATACACAAAAATCACCACCGGACTCGGCGCACCAAGCGGTCGATTCGGCTGATAAATATCTAGTTTTTGCCGAACATCTGCACCATATGCCAGATCAACCGACACAGATGCTGCTGCGGCAGGTGAAATCGCCGTCAGCAATCGAGTCGGCGAACAGGCCACCAATCCCCCGAACACTGCAACCGTGGTGGTACTGAGCATCAGTAACCGACGCAGTGGCAACACCGAATAGCGGTGAGTCGCAACGAATAATGGCTTGGGGTTCGGCATGCAACACTTATTCCTGTGTGGATACGATTGCTGAATCAAGCGGCTGAGTTGCCACTTGCTCAAACTGTAGCGGGATGACCGTCACAGCAGGCTCAATAGTCGGGGTAGCTTCGCGTGGGGCAGGCGCTAAACTGAGGCTCTGCACGTTCGGCTGCCTACGTGGTAGCTCCACGCCCTCAGCAACGGTGTCAATCAACGAGACAATACGCTGCACGCCATTGACCTGCTGCACAATGGCCAACACTTCATCGGCCTCGACAGCACTCAGCCGCCCCATCACATACACCACACCCGCTTCGGTGTTGACTTTGACTCGCGTACCACGAACTGTAGAACGCAAAATACCCGCACGAATCGTGGTGGTGATCCAGCCGTCTTGCACGATTTGGTTATAGCCAATCTGTTCTTCCAGCGTGATGTAATTATGCACGGCTTGCACATCACGCATGGTTTTCACGTTTTCTTCGGCCAATTTTTTGAGATGTTCATCCGGCACTTGGCCCGTCAACAACACCACACTGTGAAAACTGTCAATATTCACTCGCGCTCGATTAAAGCGATCATCTAACTTATACAGATTGATTTTTGCGGTTCGTGCAATCCCATTGTCCGTAATGACCTGCGCAAATGACCGCTCACTACTCGGCACACCCAGTGGTGCTGGCGCGGTGTTGTTGGCAATAAATGACGCGCAACCGCTCAATGCCAGTACCCCAGCGATCATCACACTCTGTAGCAATTTCATCTGTAACATCACGACATCATCCTTGTAGATATAAGCGTTTCACAGCAGTATTACTCAATACGAGCTCTCAACAACATTCAAAATCGGCCAGTGTCGCGGCCGTGGCTCAAACATCAACAGCCCCTAACAAGCTTAATGTAATCAACCACACAGATATCACTAAACCCCCATAAATGCCGCAGGAATCCACTCAAACTGCACAGGTGACACGTATAACTGTACGGCGATCACATCAAACCGACAGTCGAACTCAGCAAACTCGGCATGTGTCTGCAAAAAATACGCGGCGGTGTGCTGGATTTTGCGCTGCTTGGCCGCAGTCACACTCTCAAGAGCATCGGCAAACTGACTGCGTTTACGACTGCGCACCTCGACAAACAGCAACAATTGTTGCGCCGTATTGGGACGCATGATCAAATCAATCTCACCCATGCGGCAGTGAAAATTCTTAGCGACCACCTGCCAACCGTGGGTACCTAAAAAATGTGCGGCCAATTGCTCAGCCGCCGCACCGATTTGATGGGTCGGGCTACTCGACCGACCAACTGTCATCTGACCCTGACCCAACCACGAGGTGTGGCTTTACGACAGTCTGGCTGGCGCTCAATCTGATGCTGACGCAGCGTTAACGCACCCGTACGACCGAATAAGTTCGCACTTGGGGCTTGCTGTAAGCGCAGCAGTGCGAGTTGCCATGCATCTGCACCGAAGGCCACTAACCGCTGATAGGCGATACTGACTGGTTTTGTTTCCGCTTGACGCACCAACTCGGACCACTCGTGTCGATACAATGCTGGAATATCACAAAACTGCAAGCCGAGCTTAAATGGCTGCACCTGATTAAAGGCAAAAGCCGTGCTGTAAATTCGCTCGGTAGGTAGGTCATTCAGCATTTCCAACCATGCACCACTGCCTAATAATAATAAGCCTTGGTCAGATTTTAGCGTTGCTGGTGCTTGTGTGATGGGCGTTAATTTATCTTGCCATGCTGCCAGCAATACCTCTTCAAATCGACTGTTGCCAGACTGCCCTTCTTCCGTCAGTAGCAATAGCTCATGCACCCCATCGGCACGCATCAGACGGATCAGACTGTTAACATCCTCTTCAGGTGCCAGCGCAAACTCCCAGACATTCGGATGCTCCTCTGGCACTTGATTCAAAGCCAGCACAGGCACTTGCGGTGCTGATGCAATCAACGCCTCAACACGCTCACGCGCCAAAGGCCCAATCACCAGTTGCGTTTGTGGACTGATTGCTTTAGCCAGCAACTGATCAATCGGCTGCTGCTCATCATCATGGACAAAGCGCAGCGTAGGCCGTATGGTTCTGTCATAATACGCCGCCAGCAGGCCGTCGCGCACGCTTTGTGCCGCAACCGCAAAACTACCCTGCTCGGGCAAAATCACCAGCACTTCGGCCTGTGCCGTGGTCTGTAGACACAGCCAAACCGCCACTAGCATCGGTAAAAATCTCATTTACACCTTCCTTTTGATTTGGAGCGAGTCGCCAACATGAGTGCCCATCTGTATATTGTCGCGACCCCAATTGGTCATTTAGAGGATATCTCCGCCCGCGCCATTGAGACCTTGCGCAAGGTCGATCTGATCGCGGCTGAAGACACCCGTCATGCTGCACGGCTGCTCTCCGCCTACCAAATCGAGACCCCCGTCACCGCCTGCCATGACCATAACGAAAGCTTTAAACTGACCCAGCTGCTGCAAAAACTACAACACGGTAAATCCGTTGCGCTAATCAGCGACGCCGGAACGCCTTTGATCAGCGACCCGGGTTATCGGCTGGTACGCGCTGCCCACGAAGCAGGCATTCGAGTGATTCCGATTCCGGGCGCATGTGCAGCGATTGCGGCGCTCTCAGCATCAGGCTTGGCCAGTGACCGTTTCAGCTTCGAGGGGTTTTTAGCAGCCAAGTCGCATGCCAGACGGCAAACGCTCGATAGTCTGGTCAGTGAAGCCCGCACCCTGATTTTTTATGAGGCACCGCACCGGATTATAGACAGCTTACAAGATATGGTTGATATTTTTGGTCAAACACGCGAAGTCACCTTTGCACGAGAAATCAGCAAAACCTTTGAAACCATTAAAAAATCAACACTTAGTGAGCTATTGGATTTTGTAAAAAATGATTCCAACCAACAAAAAGGTGAGATGGTATTGGTTGTCGCAGGGGCAAATGCCAGCGATCAACTGCCCGACCATGCCAAAACCGATGCGCTGCTACAACGTCTGCTCAAAGATTTACCAGTCAAAACCGCCGCGCAATTGGCGGCAGATCTGACTGGCTTGAAGAAAAATGAGCTGTACCAACGCGCCTTAGCACTCAAGGCCACTTAAAAAAACCTTTGGCTCAAGCAAAGGTTTTTACGATAGGTCGTTGAAGGTCAGTCCGTTAATCACGCACTGTGTCGTCTGCTGGCACTTCAACGATCCGTCCACCCTGCGCTAAAAACCGCGACAACTCATCTTCAAGCTGTTGGCGTTGATTTTTTTTCGCGGTCACCGTCAGGCTTTCTGCTTCGGCCACCTCGTCGGCTTTACGTCGCGCCGCTTCGGCATCTTGCTCATCGTCATCATTGCTGCTGACATCCGTAGCAAGATCGGGATCGTCTCCACCGTCTTCTACGTTATCGTCCAGCACATCATCGTAATCATCATTCAGTTCAGGCTTCATACCTACCCACTCCACCCATACGCGCCAACTTAAACGCTTAAACACCAAGCACATAAAAGAACTTGAAAATAAGGTGTGGTGTTTCAAGTTTAGTCTGCAAACACCACAGGTGAATCATGCCGACAAGTCCCCACTTCATGCAAGCACTTCCAGCAAATTTTACCTTGCAAAGTGGTTCGCATGCAAAAGTTCAACAGATCCTAACGTATTTTGGCCAGTTGATCGATCAGCTTAAATGAGCGTTGTATGGCTCGGTTTCTTAAACTGGCTGAAAGGGAATCGAAGCGACGCACCAAGGCTGAGCGATGAGATGGCTCGAACAACACTGGATCACCAACACAGATCAGACCTGGTTTAATCACAGAAATATTGACGCCAAGGTGTCGCTGCGTATGCGCCTCCAGGGTGCGCAGCACTTTAGCGTCTTTTTTGAGTGTTGCTTGTGGCTGCGCCGGCATGGAACAACGTACCGTTCTTGATACCACCTGTAGTACGGTTTCTCCAATGTAAAGCTTACCCTCTACCCAAGCAAACTCTGCAAAATCAATACCGCTTGTGCACGTCTCAATCAACAGATTCGGTCGAAACCGTTCAACGCGGAAATCACCATCAGGCTCTAACTGTTGTAGCCTCTCTAGCGAACTGGTCGTCAGCATATGAAGGGGATACACGTCGTGATAGCGGCCTAATGGGGTCACAAAAATCGCCAACTCCATCATCATCCGCCAAGTCACTGAAGAAAAGTCTGGCAGTGCTTTGGTGGCAAATTGTTTTTTCATGGCTTCAGCACCGGCGGGCACTTTCAATCGATAATGCCTTAAGTTGGCTTTGGGCTGTAGCGGCCACAGCGTGACAGGCCTGCCAATCGCTTCGCTTAATTTTTGATTGACATCGACGTCTTGACTCTTGACAGAAGAGCCATCTGGCATTTCGATGGTGACATGAGCCACCTTATCGTGACTGCTGTCTTCGTTATAGACCGCCTTAAATTTAAGAAGTTTTGGCAATTTTCGAACGGTGGTGAGCTCCCCGATGGATTCATCCCGCAACGCCCAATTACGATCGCCCAGCATCCCCGATTTTTCAATCAGGCTTTTTTCGACTGGAGAACCCTGCATTGATTTCACAGGATAGCACCACAACTGCTTGACCTTGCCTACTTCCACCATGATGATCTGATCCTGCCCGTTGTGGATGAATCATGCCGACAACTCCCCACTTCATGCAAGCGCTTCCAGCGAATTTTGCACAACTCACTTTTGAGACATTCACATTTATCCGCGCACGCAGAATCACAACCCCACCCAGCTGATGCAACGCCCCATACCCACTACTGTTACAAGCTGTTGCATTTTAAATATTTAAGCTTGAGTGCTGTTGCCGATAGCGGGTTTGTTTCAAATCAGGCCAACCACTGGCCTGCCGATTAAACCGGTCTAACAGTGCGGGCTGCCGCTCCACCCAGTGCATACCCTCACCACGCAGCCACATGAGTGGTGCAAGATGAGTCGCTTGCAACCAGCCCAATATCGACAGGCTGTGCATCATCACGCTATTCGGTAAGCGACGCTGTGCCGCAAAACGCCGTAACGTCTGGCGATGGCCCCATAGCCCACGCGCCCGATCATGCAGCAAAGCATCGACTAACACCGCAGCATCGAGCAGGCCGAGATTGACGCCTTGGCCTGCCATCGGATGCACCACGTGGGCGGCATCACCAATCAGCGCCATACCATCCATCACATACTGATCGGCCTGCTGTGCGCGCAATGGAAACTGACCGCGAGACTCTAATGCAGTCACCTGCCCGAGCATATAGCCACTGGCGGCACTTAAGCCTTGCATCAGCGCAGCAGCATCCGCCTCTGCCCAGTCACCTGCCTCCACACTCGGCAAGCTCCACACCACCGATTGCCAATCGCCAGTCTGCGGCTGATCCGGTAATTCACACATGGGTAAAAAAGCTAAAATACCGCCGTTGACGAAGACCTGCCGCGCCACACCGCGATGTGGCTGCTCGGTACGAATCGCACAGGTTAATGCGGTCTGGCGATAATCTAACTGCTGCACACCGATATTGGCAGAGCGGCGCACCAAAGAGTTTGCGCCGTCAGCGCCGATTAATAAGCGTGTCTGTAGCATTTGGCCAGATGCCAATGCAACCTGCCAATACTGTCCATAATCATCAATTTGCTGAACACGACAGTCTTGCTGTAAATCAATCAATGGATGCTGCTCAAGCTGCGTCTGTAATGCCAACGCCAAGACACTCGGCTCCACCATACTGCCCAAAGACGGCACGTGTGGCACAGCATCTAAGTCATGCGGCTGGCCAAACTCAAGAACGCCACGATGATCCTGATTGCAGACCTGCATACCCGTGTACGATGCTTGGCGGCTCACCTGCTGCCAAACCCCGACCCGCTCAAGCAAGCTGATATTGGCTGGGCTGAGTGCCCAAACCCGTGCATCACGCTTGGCCAGCTGTGCGCTACTCGGTGCAGGTGCGGCATCTAGCAGCACCACAGGGACGCCGCCTTCAGCCAATAACAGCGCACACAAGCCACCGACCAGCCCACCGCCGACAATCACCACCTCATGCAGCACAGCACTCATGCCACACTCCGTTGCATCAACTGCTCAATCGCAGCAATAGTCTTCGGCACGCCCGTGGTCAATACCTCTGGCTCAGCCTCAGTAATCAGCACGTCATCCTCGATCCGAATGCCAATGCCGCGCCATTTGGCATCCACCGTGTCATCATCGGCAGCCACATACAACCCCGGCTCGACGGTCAGGACCATACCCGCTTGCAGTGGCCGCCACTGCTCACCCGCCATGTCTTTATAGCTACCCACATCATGCACATCGATCCCCAACCAATGCCCTGTACCATGCATATAAAAGCGACGGTACGCGCCACTTTCAATCAGCTCTGCTGGCTCGCCAATCAGCAAACCCAAACGCACCAAGCCTTCAGTCAGCACCCGCACTGCCACCTCATGATAGGCTTTGCAATGCTGGCCAACACGCATCACATCAATCGCCGCCAACTGCGCATCTAACACCACTTGATACAAGGCTGCTTGTGGCGCAGTAAAGCGGCCATTGACCGGAAAGGTTCGCGTAATATCGGCAGCATAGTGATTCAGCTCAGCACCCGCATCAATCAACACCAAATCACCATCCTGCAACGGCTGATTGTTTTCGCAATAATGCAGGATACAGGCGTTTTTACCGCCCCCTACGATGCTGTTGTATGCGGTTTTACAGCCATGCTTTTGCATCACATACAGCAACTCAGCCTCTAACGCATACTCTGGCATGCCCACCTGAATGGTCTGCATGGCACGCACATGTGCAGCCGCACTGATCTGTGCAACCTGACGCATCAGTTCAATCTCAGTCGGATCTTTAATCAAGCGCATCTCATCCAGCAGATGATCGAGCTGGATGATTTCCAGTGGGATTTTGCCGCCCTGCCGCTGCATGGTGGTGACTTTTTTGAGCCAGCCACTGACCTGCTGATCAAACGCCTCATCTTGGCCGAACCGCACATACAGGCGATGCTTACCGATCATTAATTTTGGGATTAAATCATCCAACTGACCGATAGGATAAGCGACATCTGCACCGTACTGACTGACCACACCGGCAGTTCCTGCACGCAAACCATCCCAAATTTCTTTAGTCGGATCACGTTCCCGACAAAACATCTGATACGACTGCGGATCACTCGGCATCAGTAGCGCCAGAGCTTCCGGCTCAGCAAAACCAGTCAGATAAAAAAAACTACTGTCCGCACGATAGATATAATCTGCGTCAGCGTTACGCACTTTGACCTGACTAGTCGGCAACAGTGCCAGACTATTTGCACCCATCTGTGCCAGCAACCGCGCCCGCCGCTCAGCAAACACTGCTGCTGGAATGCTTGCATCCATCATCGTTACTGCTAATGAATTCACCAGACTGCTCATCACATCCCCTACACGACAGAGTTTTTTTAACCTTGATCAACGACACACCACTGATCACCTCACCCTAAGCAGTACACTCCGTTACGAAGGACGCTCAGGCCTAAACATGTCGACCACCCCAGCAAATGGATCACTCAGGGCGCTGGATTCATCTACATTAAAGGGCAGCACCGCAGCTGTTTCAGTAGCGGCCAATAATGCGGTTTTTTGTAACGATATTTTATCGCGACCCGTCGATAGACTCAGTGGAATCAAGCGAACAAACTCCACCAAGTCAGCATAACCGACCTCGCCATCCTCATCATCATCGGCGTCCTCAAAGCTGATCGTCGCGATTTGCTGCACATCGGCCAATAACTCCGCTTCATCCGTGCGCACGGCACCACCCGCCAGCCCAAAGCCCAACAACATACCGCTACACCAATCACTGAGCGCTGTGACTCGCTCCGATAGCGGATGCTCATCATCGGGTAGTAGTGGCATATAATCCAGCTCAGCATCGGCGAGTGCATGCGCCAAGTCATCCGCTTCCTCAGTGAGCAACTGTAACGGGACGTCGTCCAAGGGCTCAAAACCCAATTGCGCCAGCACGGTTTGCCACTGCTCCGGCGTCGGGGCTTGTGCCACACAGAGCATGCCTGTCATCAGTCCATGTAATTCTGACGGGCTATTCAGCTCGGGAATTGCCCGAAATGCACCGTTCCAATCGTTCCAACCTGAAATGTCATCTTGCATAGCGTTGACCAATCTCCTGTAATCACCCTATATTAACCGCCAACCCGTTTGCATGCGACCTAGATTATGTTGGCTGAACTTCAGCGCCTCCACACGCTTATCGAGATCCTCACGCGCCAACTGCAAGATGCGCGTGTCGAAAATGAAGCACTCAGCAACCGAGTGCCACCTGAACCTGACCAACGCGTCAAAGACGAACTGTTGAAAGTGATCAATCAAAAACAACAACAGCAAAAAGAACTTGAGGCACTGACCAATCGCTATGAGTCCTTAGCTTTGGCACATCAGACCATGAGTACTGAAATGGAGCGACTGGCCACTGAACTGGCACAACAAGCCTTGGCACGGCAGCAATTGATCGCCGAACGTGATGTGCTACGCCAAAAAAACGAACATGCCAAACAAAAAGTCGAAGCGATCATTCAGCGCTTGGCCAGCCTTGGCACGCCTTTCGCCACCGCACCTACTGCCGCTAAACCACCTGAGCAAGTCACCGATGCCGCAACGGAGCAATCGTCTTGAACAATGTCGAATTAAAAATTTTTGATCGCAACTACACACTGGCTTGTGATACCAAGCAAGCCGACAGCCTCAAAGCAGCGGCACGCTATATCGACAGTAAAATGCGCGAAGCACGTTCAGCCATGCCGCGAGTCGAATCTGAGCGGCTAGCCGTTTTGGTCGCCTTAGACATTTGCCAAGACTTGCTCAGTGCCAATAAAGTCTTACAAGAACAGGTTGCCTGTCAGCGCCTCATCAAACAGATGATCGAGGATGCCGAAAGCTGTGTCGAAGCCAGCGACTGATCTCATCGACTGCTTGTTTTTTGGCAAATCGATCCGTGATTCAAGCTGGCGTAGTATTTTTTTGTGACTGTAGTCTTGTAGTCAAGGTCAAGTTCGGTATACTGAACCTTATCTGGAGTGTTGGCCAGTTTGTCTAATCCCCTGAGCCGATATCATCTTAATAGGATGTATCCTGTCGCTGCTGTGTGCATGTCTGTCTTCGGATAGAAAGCCTGTGCCGCGACGGTACCTCCTCCTTGAACTTCAGGGTTCAAGGGTCACGACAGACAGCGGCACTTCGGAGTTCAGATTCAAAAAACCAGTTCATCACGGGCTGGTTTTTTATATACAATTTAGCATTTTGTAACAATTGACCGAACCTATCCAAATGATCAACCGCAAAAAAAACCTTAAAAATCAGTCAGAACTAGATGCGTTTCATCAGGCCGCCAAAGCAGAGTTTGCAAAAGGTTATGTCCGGCTGAATCTAATGGCAGACGCGCTAACCCAAGCATCAGGCGATGAGCAATTGGCACATGAGCTTTACTTACAACACGTCACGCTTAAACTAAAACAAGAACAAAAAATCAAAGCCCTGTTGCAACAACACACCACAGTAACAGCCAACCCATCCGCACGATTGCTGGCGCGTTGTGCGGACTTTGTTGCGGATTACTGGTATGTACTGCCGACTTTGTGTGTCATTTTATGGGTGCTGCTGGCTGCCCCCAAAGATTTTTTTAAACAAACGTTTGAGCAAGTTACTTTTTGGCAAGACTCATCTGATACCGCTATTGCGCAAATGCCCGCTAGCCTTGGGCAGTCGAACGAACAACCCATTGTGTTTGCTTTACAGCAGCAATATCCAGAGCTTGACCCCAACCATCCCGCATACCAACCTGCACTGATGGCACAAATCCAGACCCTGAGTCAGCAATACCAACAGCAAGGCCAAAGCCTTGATACTGCGCAGCATGCAGCAGTATTGGCTGTGCTAGGCCGACCCACGCCAAATCCTGCTCAGGACCGACAAGTGTTATCGTATGTACCACGATATGGAAAAGTCCAGATTCCCACTGAACAACCCCGTGCAGCAGCAGTCTCAGCCTGCCAACACAAACCCGTAATGAGCAATCAGGACTATTTAAACTGCGGTTTAAAGCCACCCAGCAGCACGGCAGAGCCTGTGGTAGAGGATTTTGATCCGATACTCTAATAGTAGTGCAATACTTAGGAGTCCAAAGTGGCTAACAGCTGATTAATCGCTTGAGCAAACAACAGCGCACTATCTTCTTGTAAAAAATGCCCGCCTTTTAAGGTTTGATGCGGCTGATTTTTTGCACCTGCCACACGCTTTTGCAAATAACGATCACCGCCTCGTGTAATCGGATCGCCACTGCTAAATACCGTTAAAAATGGCTTATCCCACTGCTCCAGCACTTGCCATGCCTGCTGATTGGCCAACGCTTCAGGCTCATGTGGCCGAGTCGGAACCAGTCGCGGGAAAGCCCGTGCGCCTGCTTGATAACTCGAATTTGGAAACGGCGCGTCATAGGCACGTCGCTCCGCCTGACTCAGCTTACGCCGTGTCCCCATTTGCACAATATACCCAATCGGCAGAATCGGCGTATACACGGCAAAATTCTTCCACAAATGAAAGGCCAATGGAACGTTATGCTGACCCGTTGGCAACATGCCATTACCAATCACCACCGCTTTAAAGCGATCAGGATTGGCGGTTAGCAAGCGCAATCCCAATAGCGACCCCCAGTCCTGACAGACCAGCGTAATCCGTTTCAAGTCCAACTGATCTAGCAATGCCTGTAGCCAGTCAAGGTGTGTCTGATAGCTGTAGTCATTGATGTTACTTGGCTTATCTGATTTACCGAATCCAATCAAATCGGGTGCAATCACTCGATGCCCCGCAGCCGCACAGCTTGGAATCATCTGTCGATACAGATATGACCACGTCGGCTCACCATGCAACATCAAAATCGGATCGGCAGTGGCATCACCCTCATCCAAATAATGCATGCGTAAACCATCCACCACGGCATAGTTTGATGCAAAAGGATAATCCGGTAGATCTTGAAAGCGTGCGTCTGGCGTACGCATAAATGACAACATTGGGGTAACTCCTGACCAAAGACCAATTGACCATCAATGGGTCTTCAATCGATTCAAGCACAATCAGCCGATCACGACCAGCACAGATTAGTCGGCCTGCATCTCTGCCAGAACGCCTATAATCTGCTCAGCAGCCACACGAACCGTCGCCACCAACTGCCCCTCTAAGAACCAATCTAACCCGGTCGCGCTCTCGCGTAGGTCAGGACTGGCTTGCATCGCCAACTGCTGACTGGCCTGCCCTGCGGCTTTGCCATCGGCAAAACTGACTGACTGCGCCAACTCTGCACCCGATGCATCACGCAAAAAGAAACGGAACGTACCATCGGCATCACGTGAACTGACAAAGCGTGCGCCCTTGGTTTTTTTCTTTTTCTCTGTGCTGGCAGCTTGTACTGGCACTCGAAAGGTACGTAAACCCACCGCATCGCGTAATTCAGCCAAAAACGGCGTGGCCACTGCACGCGCCTTGATTGCACCGGCTTGCAGCACATCTTCTAAATGATCAGGCCGCGCCAGTAATTCCTGATAACGCTCACGCGGTTCGGCCAACTCGCTATTTAACAATTCAAACAATTGATTTTTGGCGTCGCCCCATGCCAAGCCTTGCCGTAGATCATCTGCAAATTGTGTGGTTTGTGCATCAGTGGCAAAGGCGCGATAAATCTCAAACAAATGCGAATCATCTGGATTTTTTGGTTCATTCGGTAGCTTGGAGTCGGTGACAATTTTAGCAATTGCGGATTTAAGCTGCTTGGCGGGCACAAACAAAGGAATCGTGTTGTCGTAGCTTTTCGACATTTTACGGCCATCTAAACCCGGTAACGTCGCCACGTTATCCGCAATCAATGCCTCAGGCATCACAAAAAACTCACGGCCTGCACCAAACAAATGATTAAAGCGCTGTCCGATATCGCGTGCCATTTCGACATGCTGAATCTGGTCACGCCCAACGGGGATTTTGTGTGCGTTGAACAGCAAAATATCGGCCGCCATCAGCACTGGATAGCTGTACAAACCCATGGTCACGCCCGCATCTGGATCTTCACCGGCCTCAAGATTGGCCGCTGTGCTGGCTTTATAGGCATGCGCCCGATTCAGTAAGCCCTTAGCCGCAACACAGGTCAGCAACCACGTCAGCTCAGGAATCTCAGGGATATCTGACTGCCGATAGAAAGTCACGCGCTCAGGATCTAGACCACAGGCCAACCACGTCGCCGCAATCTCCAGCCGTGAACGCTGAATCCGTAGCGGGTCGTCGCATTTGATCAGCGCATGATAATCGGCCAAAAAATAAAACGAATCGACCTGTGGATTGCGACTTTCCATGATGGCAGGGCGAATTGCCCCAGCATAATTACCCAAATGTGGCGTACCGCTGGTGGTAATTCCTGTTAAAACCCGAGTTTTCATAGCACCTATCAATCACGAATAAGAATGCGGCTATTTTGCCACTGTCTACGCTAAAATGGATAGCCAAACCCAAAAACAGCAGTCCGATGAGTCAAGCCGCCGATTTAGTTCCACTACGCCGCACACTACAGCAACAACGCCGCACACTACAGCAACAACGCCGTGCGCGATCAGCAACACAGCGGCGGCAGGTTGGCCATGCCGTGGCACGCAGACTACGCCGGCAGCACGCCTTTCGAACGGCTCAAAAAGTTGGGGTTTATTTAAATGATTTTGGTGAAG